>JBGTFV010000052.1:0-3860 GCA_041747095.1 Parvularculaceae bacterium | reverse complement strand
CCGCACGGGGCACGCGCCGGGCTCGGCCGCCATCGCCGTCGGGCAGATGTTTCTGCCGCGTACGGACCTTGCTGCGCAGGACGCTGCGCGGGCGATCGTCGAGGACGAGATCCTCAAGGAAGGTTTCATTCTGTTCGGCTGGCGGCAGGTGCCGGTTGACGCATCGGTGCTTGGCGAGAAGGCCAACACAACGCGCCCGGAAATCGAACAGATTCTGTTCCACGACCCGCGCGCCCGCGACCGGGAGGCGCTAGAGCGCATCCTTTATATTGTCCGACGCCGGATTGAACGCCGCATTATCGCTGCAGCGATCCCGTCCTGCTACGT
The DNA here is from genome assembly GCA_041747095.1 of Parvularculaceae bacterium. Classification (GTDB taxonomy): domain Bacteria; phylum Pseudomonadota; class Alphaproteobacteria; order Caulobacterales; family Parvularculaceae; genus Amphiplicatus. The sequence goes on along the minus strand of JBGTFV010000052.1, from coordinate 3,533 downwards.
CTGTTCGCTGTCGAGCGACGACGTCATTTACAAGGGGATGTTCCTTGCGGAGGACATCGACCGGTTCTATCCCGACCTGCGCGATCAGCGTTTCATTTCGCGCATCGCCATCTTCCATCAGCGCTACTCAACGAACACCTTCCCCGAATGGCGCCTTGCGCAGCCTTTCCGTCTGCTCGCCCATAATGGCGAGATCAATACGCTGCGCGGCAATATCAACTGGATGCGGAGCCACGAAGTGCCGATGGCCTCGGAAGCCTTCGGCTCGAACGCGGAAGTCATAAAGCCGGTCATTCAGGCGGGCTCGTCGGACTCCGCTGCGCTCGATCAGGCTTTCGAACTGATCGTACGCGGCGGACGATCCGCCCCGATGGCAAAATGCCTTCTCATTCCCGAAGCATGGTCGAAGCGCGAGGCGACCATGCCGCGGCGCTGGCGCGCGCTTTACGAATACTGCAACGCCGTGATGGAGCCTTGGGACGGCCCGGCCGCCATCGCCGCTTACGACGGACGCTGGGCGATCGCCGGGCTCGATCGCAGCGGTTTGCGCCCGATGCGCTACGCCGTCACCGATGATGGCGTGCTGGCCGTTGGTTCCGAGGCGGGCATGTGCCCGCTCGACCCTGCGCGCATCGCCCGCCGCGGCGCGCTGGAAGCGGGATCGCTCATCGCTTTCGATTTCGATTCGAGCCGCTTTTATTCAACGCCGGAAATACTTGATCACCTGTCCGCGAAGCACCCTTACGAGCAGTGGCTCGAAAACATCGTTGAGCTGGGACCGCGCATCGGTCCGGGTCCGGAGGATCGGCTGTTCGACCCCGAATCGTTGTCGCGCCGTCAAATCGCTGCGGGCTACACGCTTGAGGAGATCGACCTTGTCCTGAAGCCCATGGCCGAGGAAGGCAAGGAAGCGGTGGGGTCGATGGGAGACGATGCTCCGCTCGCCATTCTTTCAGACGAATACCGGCCGCTGTCGCATTACTTCCGGCAGAAATTCAGTCAGGTAACCAATCCGCCAATCGATCCTTTGCGCGAGACCCGCGTGATGAGCCTGAAGACGAGGTTCAAAAATCTCGGTAACATTCTTGCCTCCGACGAGACGCAAACGGACGTTTTCGTGCTGGAGAGCCCGTTCCTGTCGAACGGCATGTATCAGCGGCTGCGCGACTATGTGGGCGCAGCGGCGGCGGATATCAGCTGCCTTTACAAGCCGCCCGGCGAGGCCGGCAACGGCGAGTCCCTCCGTGTGGCGCTGGAGGCCGTCCGGCGCGAGGCGGGCGCGGCGGTGAGAGCGGGGGCCCAGCACATCGTGCTGTCGGACTTTGGTCAGGGACCGGGCCTCGTCGCCATCCCGATGATCCTTGCCGCCGGCGCCGTGCATGCGCATCTGACGAATGAGGGGCTGCGCACCTATTGTTCAATTATTGTGCGCTCTTCGGAGTGCGTCGATCCCCATTATACGGCGGTTCTGATTGGCGTAGGGGCGACCGCAGTCAATCCCTACCTAGCCTGCGAGACAATCGCCGCCAATCACGCGCGCGGCGATTACGGCGGGCTGACGCTCGGTCAGACGATCTACAACTATAAATGCGCAATTGAGGCGGGGCTTCTGAAGATCCTGTCCAAGAGCGGAATCTCGGTGATTTCGTCCTATCGCGGCGGATGCAATTTCGAGGCGCTGGGCATTTCACGCGCGCTCGCGGCGGCCTGCTTTCCGGGCGCGCCGTCGCGCATCTCCGGCATTGGCCTTCCGTTTCTCGAACGCAAGACCTGCGCCCTGCATGCGCGCGCCTTCGCCGAGGCGACGCCTGTCCTGCCGGTCGGGGGCTTTTATCGACGCCGGACACGCGGGGAGCGCCACGCTTTCGAGGCGCAGCTTGTCCACGACCTGCAAGAGGCGGTGCGCAACGAGGATTACACCGCCTACAAACGATATTCTTCGGCGCTTGGCGAGCAGAAACCGCTGCAGCTGCGCGACCTGCTGGCGATCAGGCCGCTGGGTCCAGCGCTTGATCTTGCAAAGGTCGAAGCCGTGACCTCGATCCGCCGGCGGTTCGTCACGCCCGGCATGTCGCTCGGCGCCCTGTCGCCGGAAGCCCACGGAGCGCTCAACATCGCCATGAACCGTATCGGCGCGCGCTCGGTCTCGGGCGAAGGCGGCGAAGACCCCGCGCGGTACAAGCCGATGCCCAATGGCGATAACGCCAACTCGGCAATCAAGCAGATCGCTTCGGGCCGCTTCGGCGTTACGGCGGAATACCTCAATCAGTGTCGAGAGATCGAGATCAAGATCGCGCAAGGCGCAAAGCCCGGCGAAGGCGGACAATTGCCGGGCTTCAAGGTGACGGAGCTTATCGCGCGCCTGCGCCATGCAACGCCCGGCGTCTCGCTGATTTCGCCGCCGCCCCATCACGACATCTATTCCATCGAGGACCTCGCCCAACTCATCTACGACCTGAAGAACATCAATCCTGATGCGCGCGTCTGCGTGAAGCTCGTCTCGGCGGCTGGCATCGGTCCGATTGCCGCAGGGGTCGCCAAGGCGAAGGCCGACGTCATCCTGATTTCAGGCAATGTCGGCGGCACAGGCGCCTCGCCCCTCACCTCTATCAAGTTCGCCGGCAGCCCTTGGGAACTTGGATTGTCGGAAGCCCATCAGGTGCTGACCATCAACAATCTCCGCCGCTCCGTTACGCTGCGCACCGATGGCGGCATCCGCACTGGGCGCGACATCGTGATCGCCGCCATGCTGGGTGCGGAGGAATTCGGCGTCGGCACGGTCGCCCTCGTTGCGCTCGGCTGCCTGATGGTGCGGCAGTGTCATTCCAACACTTGCCCCGTTGGCGTCTGCACGCAGGATGAAGACCTTCGCGCCCGCTTCAAAGGCGCGCCCGATCATGTCGTGACGCTGATGACGTTCATTGCGGAGGAAGTGCGCGAGATATTGGCCTCGCTGGGCGCGGCGTCGATTGAAGACGTCATCGGACGAACCGACCTGCTCGGACAGGTCCACCGGGGCGCGCCTGATCTCGACGATCTTGACCTCAACCCCATGCTCGCCCGCGTCGACGCCGGCGGCGCACCGCATCGCTCGACCCGCACAGGCCGTCAGGAAGTCGCCCCAACGCTCGACGAACAGGCCCTTCGCGATGCGGCGCCCGTATTTGAGACCGGCGCGCGCATGCAACTCAGCTATGCGGTCGCAAATACCAACCGGTCCATTGGCGCACGGATTTCTTCACACATTGTCCGGCGCTTCGGCCCAGACGGTCTTGCAGAAAACCAATTGCAGTTGCGCCTTGAAGGCTCGGCGGGGCAATCGCTCGGGGCCTTTGGCGCCAAGGGTCTTCGTATCGAGCTTGAAGGCGACGCCAACGATTACGTCGGAAAAGGCCTCTCGGGCGCAACTATTGTTGTTCGCCCACGGATGAAAGACCACGCCCGCGCCCATCTTGACGCGATCATCGGCAACACCTGCCTCTATGGCGCGACCTCGGGGGCGCTCTTCGCCGCCGGCCGCGCGGGCGGGCGCT
>JBGTFV010000051.1:0-1649 GCA_041747095.1 Parvularculaceae bacterium | reverse complement strand
GATCGCCGCCGATGGCAAGCAGTCAAGCCTGCGCCGGGAAGCCGGTCTGCGCACGTCAAAATGGGGCTATGCGCAAACCGGCATTGTGGCGACGATCGGTCATGAACGGCCCCATCACGGCGTTGCGCAGGAACTCTTTCTGCCCTCCGGACCGTTCGCAATTCTGCCGATGACGCACAACCGCTCTTCGCTCGTCTGGACCGAGAGCAGCAAATCCGCGCCGGCCTATATGGCGCTGGCGGACGATGCGTTTCTCGCAGAAATCGCCGCCCGCACCGGGCCCTATCTCGGCGCATTGACGCTCGCCGGGCCGCGCTGGTCTTACCCTTTGTCGTTCCAGTTGGCCGAGCGGTTCTTCGCGCCGCGGCTCGCGCTCATCGGCGACGCGGCGCGGGCGATCCACCCGATCGCGGGTCAGGGTTATAATCTCGGCGTCAAGGACATTGCCGCCCTCGCCGACGTGCTCAAGACCGCTAACGAACTGGGCGAGGACATCGGCATGCCGGGCGTTCTCGAACGATACGATCGCTGGCGGCGCTTTGACTCAACCATGCTGGCGCTCGGAACGGATGCGCTGAACCGTCTGTTCTCGAATGATCTGGGACCGGTGAGAATGGCGCGCAATGTCGGCATTGGTGCGGTCAATCGCGTTGCCGCGCTGCGTCAGTTTTTCATGCGGCAGGCAGGCGCCGACCTCGGTGACTTGCCTGCGCTGATGCAGCCGGGCGTCTGAAGCGCCGGGCCGCAAGCGAAGTCTCAACCGCGCAGCACCAGTTCGCCGCGCCGCGCCTCCACGCTTTCGAGACGCGCCAGAAAACTCATGCCCAGAAGGTTCATGCCAAGCTGATCGTCAGGCAGTACGAAAGCTTCAACATTCTCGATACGAAGACCGTTGATCTCTATCGCGCCAAGCTTGACGAGAGCGGCTTTCGTCTCGCCATTGGCCGTGCGTACGCGGTGGGTATAATCCGTCCACTGTGTGTAAACGCCAGCCGCGCGGGCGTCGACATCGCGCAAGGCAACGTAGCTCGCGCCCGTATCAACGAGAAACGATGCCGCCCGGTCGTTAACGCGGGCGGTTACGAAAAACTGATGGTTCGGGCCAGCCGGAATGCGAACCTCTCGGCCCCAGCTCGCTGCAGCAGGCGTCTCGCCGCCGCTTGCGCGCGCGGCGCCTAGCAAGGCGGCTTCGTCCTCAGTCTGAACATATTCTGTAGACTGATTTATCGGCGGACGATTATCGAGCCTGTTGACCGCCACGACGGCTATCGCAACCAGCGCGCCCGCCGCCAGAATTTCACTACGCATGCACAAAGCCCGTGACTGGCGCCGCACGCCGCGGCTGACCTTACAAAACTGTCACGATGCAGGTTAACGAACCCTCCCCAGAAAACGGTAAATGGAATCTGATCACGAAGCGCCGCGCGTACTTGCGCCCTGGTCTTTCAACCCGAGCACGTCTTCCATGTCGTAAAGCCCCGGCGCGCGGGCGCATGCCCATATCGCCGCCGCTATCGCGCCCCGGGCGAACAGCGCCCGGTCGAAGGCGCGGTGCGAGAGAGTGACCGCCTCGTCTTCGGCGACAAACGTGACGGCATGATCGCCGACAACCCCGCCGCCCCGGCTGACGGCGAAGCCGATATCCCCTT
>JBGTFV010000050.1:0-3142 GCA_041747095.1 Parvularculaceae bacterium | reverse complement strand
GGCGAGCCTCGGCGCCGCGTCACGCATCGCCGCTCTGCGCGACCTTATGGCGGGAGTCGCCGAGCGCGAAGGCGCGGTCATCTGGGGCAAAGAGGTGGCGCGCCTGCCGGGCACATTGTCGCTGTCCGCGCCGGGGTTCTCGTCGCAGACGCAATTGATGGCGATGGATCTGGCCGGCATTGCGATCTCGTCAGGCTCCGCGTGTTCGTCAGGCAAGACAAAACCAAGCCATGTGCTGGCCGCCATGGGCGCTGATGCGGAGCTCGCGAGTTGCGGCATCCGCGTCTCCCTTGGGTGGAATTCGACCAATGAAGACGCCGATGCATTCATCCGGGAATGGCCGCAAGCGTATAAAAGGGTGAAAGCGAGGGCGGCATGAGCCAGGTGAAGGAGACGATCGACCGCGCAACAATAGAGGCGGCGCGGGCGCTGGAGACCTACAAATACGGTTTCACCACGGACATCGAATCCGAGAAGGCCCCGAAGGGCCTGTCGGAAGACACCGTGCGATACATCTCCGCCAAGAAGGGCGAACCCGAATGGCTGCTCGCCTGGCGGCTGGAGGCTTTTCGGCGCTGGCTTCAGATGGAGGAGCCCACCTGGGCGATGGTGCGCTATCCGACCATCAATTATCAGGACCATTATTACTATTCCGAGCCAAAATCCGGGGCGAAATACGAATCGATTGACGACGTGCCGCCGGAAATTCTCGCGGACTTCAAAAAACTCGGCATTCCGCTGCGCGAAGCCGAAGTGCTGCTCGGCGTTGAGGGTGCGCCGAAAGTGGCGGTCGATGCGGTCTTCGACAGCGTGTCGGTCGCAACGACTTTCCGCGCGGAGCTCGCCAAGGCGGGCGTCATTTTCATGTCCATCTCTGAAGCGGTGCGCGAGCATCCCGACCTTGTGCGGAAATATCTCGGCACGGTTGTGCCGGTGACCGATAATTTCTTCGCAACGCTCAATTCAGCGGTCTTCTCGGACGGAACGTTCGTTTATGTGCCGCCGGGCGTCAAATGCCCAATGGAGCTGTCGACCTATTTCCGCATCAATGAAGCCAACACCGGCCAGTTCGAGCGTACGCTGATCATTGCGGCGCCCGGGTCGCATGTCTCTTATCTCGAAGGCTGCACCGCGCCGATGCGCGATGAAAATCAGCTCCACGCCGCTGTTGTCGAGTTGATCATAGAGGACGACGCCGAAATCAAATATTCAACCGTCCAGAACTGGTATCCCGGCGACAAGGACGGCAAGGGCGGCATCTATAACTTTGTGACGAAGCGCGCCGATTGCCGCGGCGTCAATTCCCGGGTGTCCTGGACGCAGGTCGAGACCGGCTCGGCGATCACATGGAAGTATCCGTCTTGCGTTCTGAAGGGGGACAATTCGTCGGGCGAATTTTATTCGATCGCCATCACGAACAACCACCAGCAGGCCGATACCGGCACCAAGATGATCCATCTCGGTAAAAATACGAAGTCGCGCATCATCGCCAAGGGCATCTCGGCGGGGAAATCCAACTCCACTTATCGCGGGCTCGTCAGCATTCACCGTAATGCAAGCGGCGCGCGTAATTTCACGCAGTGCGACTCGCTGCTGATCGGCGCGCAGTGCGGCGCCCACACGATTCCCTATATCGAGACGAAAAATCCATCGGCGATATTGGAGCATGAAGCGACGACGTCGCGCCTGTCAGAGGATCAACTTTTTTACTGCCAGCAACGCGGCTTGTCAGAAGAAGAGGCGGTTGCGCTCCTCGTCAATGGTTTCTGCAAGGAAGTTTTGCAGGAGCTGCCCATGGAATTCGCAGTCGAAGCCCAGAAACTCGTCAGCGTCAGCCTTGAAGGAAGCGTCGGTTAAATGCTCAAGATTTCTAGTTTGCGCGTCGCGGTTGAAGGCGCTGAGATTCTGCGTGGCCTGTCGCTCGACGTACCGGACGGCGAAGTACATGCCGTCATGGGTCCCAATGGATCGGGCAAGTCGACGCTATGCCACACGCTCGCGGGCCGTGAAGCGTACGAAGTAACGAGCGGCGAGGTCACACTTGATGGTGAAAACCTGCTTTCGCTCGATCCGAATGAGCGGGCCGCGCTCGGCGTTTTCCTGTCGTTCCAGCACCCGATGGAAATTCCCGGCGTCGCGACGATGAATTTCATCCGCACCGCGCTGAACGCCCAGAAGCGCGCGCGCGGCGAAGAAGAAGTTTCCGCAGCGGCGTTTCTCAAGCTTATCCGCGAGAAAGCGGCGCTTGTCGGGTTGACGGATGAAAAGCTCAAGCGTCCGTTCAACGTCGGTTTTTCCGGCGGCGAGAAGAAGCGCATGGAAATGCTGCAGATGGCCATATTCGAACCGCGTCTCGGCGTGCTCGACGAGACAGACTCCGGCCTTGATATTGATGCGTTGAGAATGGTGGGCGACGTTGTGAACGCTCTGCGCGGGCCACGCCGCAGCTTTCTCGTCATCACGCACTATCAGCGGCTGCTTGATTATATCCGGCCGGATCGCGTGCACGTTCTGGCGGGCGGCGAAATCGTCAAGTCTGGCGGTATGGAGCTGGCGGCCGAACTGGAGCGCGCCGGCTACGAACAATTCATCAGGGCGGCCTGAAGCGATGGGATCGGTATTTCTCATCAACCCGACAGCGATGGAGGCCGGATTCCAGACGGCCGCGCGTTTGCGCGGGCGGACAGCCGCGTTCGATGCGTTCTCGAAAACCGGCCTGCCGCATCGGCGAATGGAGGCGTGGAAATGGACCGATCTGCGCGCCGCCCTGCGGGATGAAATTGCGCCGGCGGAAAAGGATGTCGCCTTTGCGCCGTCGCCGTTCGCCGATGTTGAGGCGTTCACCATTGAAATACTGAATGGCGAACCCTGCTTCGTCGGCGATGCGCCCGAGGGCGTCGCCCTGTCAGTTACGGATGGCGGCGCTGCGCCGTCAGTGGCGTCGGGCGATCATCCGTTAGCGAATCTTGCTGCGAGCCTTGCCGATAAAACGCTTCGTATCGATGTGCGCGGCGCGGCCTCGCAGCCCATCCATCTGCGGTTCGCAGCGGCAGGCGTGGCGAGCCATGCGCGCATCCGGATTGAGGTCGCCGATGGCGCCTCCCTCACGGTTCTGGAAAGCCATGACGGTCGAGGCGATAAT
>JBGTFV010000049.1:0-3037 GCA_041747095.1 Parvularculaceae bacterium | reverse complement strand
GCGCGAGGCGTTCGACCGCGCGCCGGCGCTGGCGCTGCCCGCCAATGAGATCGGCGCCGTACGAAATTCACGCTGGGTGCCATACTTCGCGCCGGACGAACCCGATTGCGGGAGCAGCAGTTCCCCCGCTTGCCGGTGGGGCGAGAACGTCAACGGCGTCAATGACACCGATACGCCAGCCACGGTAGTTGCAAATTACACGCTCGGGTCGACGCCGCGGGCGATCACCACTTCTGGCTTCATGTATGACGATCCTGACAATGACTTTAACGATCTGCACCCGGATAGCGGCAACCGACAGATCGCCGAAAGCGCTTACGGAAACCGCACATTCATTCTGGATCGCCGTTATTCGCGAATGAACTCAGGCAATGGCACGGCGAGTCCCAATGGCGAGCGCTTCCCGCGCTACGCAGAAGTGGTCAACGGGTTTCGCGTCGCGACGCAGCCCTCCACATCTGGCCTTGACAGCTATTGGCTGGACGTGCGCGCCCGGCTCGCCGCGATGCGCGCCACCGATTTTGGCAATGACGAATATATTCTGCGCCAAGCCTACCCCGGCTGGCATGACAGCGCCAATAGCCGCTACCTAGGCAAGTATGACCAGTCGCCAAGCATCGACGAGTCGATCAGCGACACGGACTCATCGACGCGCGGACCAAACCGCGACTGCCCCGCGCCGATTCTGGCGTTGACCGACGAACGCGAAAATGTCGAAGACCACGTTGAAAATCTTTTCCCCGGCGGCAACACGAATATCGCCGCTGGCGCGATGTGGGGCTGGCGCGTGCTGTCGTCAGCGCCTCCTTTCACCGAAGGCGTTTCTGAGAACGATCAGACCTGGCAAAAGGCGGTCGTGATCATGACTGACGGCGAGAACGTCGCCAGCGGCGCCTCGACCCACTGGGAATCTGTCCTCAGCTATTGGGGCTATTCAATCGAGGGGCGCATGGGCGCCGGCGTCAACCGACCAGCGCGCGGCGGCAGTTCTTTCCAGTCAGACCGCATGGCCCACCATATCGACGAAAAACTGCTGCGCGTGTGCGAGCGGATGAAGAACGAGGGCATCCTCGTCTACTCGATCATCTTCAACCTGAACAACAGCAGCGTTGAGACGATGATGAAAGCCTGCGCGACGAGCCCGAGCGCACCCTATTTCTTTAACGCGCCCTCTGGCGCGGAACTTGAGACGGCGTTCGGCGCGATCGCCGCCGACCTCGTCCGTCTGCACGTCAGCCGCTAGGACAGGGAGCCAGAGATGAGTGCGCTCACGCATTCTCGGTCGCGGCGTCGCTGGATCCGGATCGTTCGCAATCGCGACGGCTCGGCGGCGGTCGAGTTCGCCATCGTTGCGCCGGTGTTTCTCGCCATCCTCATGTCGACCTTCGAGGTCGGCTGGTTTTTCTTCGCCAACTCGCAGGTTGACGCCGCGGTTCTAGACGCTTCGCGTCTCGTTCGGACGGGTACGCCGCAGCAAACAGGCGTGACCAAGGAGCAGTTCTTCGACATTGTCTGCCCAAAGGTAAGCTTTCTCGGACCATGCCAATCGCGCCTGACGGTCGAGGTCAAGAATTACCCCTCCTTCACCGATCTAGCCAATGACACGGCGGGGGCTGTCTGCCGCGATGACGATCCCACGATCATCAACGCCATTCCCTATGAACCCGGCACCGAGCAGAGCATCGTCCGTGTTCGGCTTTGTTTCCTTTACGACACGATCAACCCGGCGGTTGGCGTCAATTTGGCCGAATCGGCGAACGGCCGGCGGGCGCTCGTGTCCACCTACGTGTTCCGCAACGAACCCTATCTGCGGAACCAGCAGCAGACGCCTTGAGGAGAGTTGAGGCGATGGACAGCATACAAAACATTGCGCGACCGATGCTGAATGGCAGGGTGGGCTCGGATGCACGCCTCATCGACCGCTTGCGCGAATTTCCTGTGGAGGCGCGAGATGGCATGGCGGCAACCGAGTTCGCGCTCCTGCTGCCGTTCCTCGGCGTTCTGTTTTTCGGGATGCTGGAAGGCTCGGATATCCTCACTGTCGACCGGCGCATCGCCAACGCGTCGAACGCGGTCGCTGACCTCGTCGCGCAGCAGACTGACATCACCAACAACGAGCTTGACCAGCTCGTGGTTGGCGTACGCCGCATTCTGGAGCCGACGCCCGCCTCGCAATTCTCCGTGCGCGTCGTCAGCGTTATCCGCGATCCGGGCGATCCCTCGCGCGTCATTGTCCACTGGAGCCGCGACGATCTCGGCGCCACCCCTTACGCGCCCGGCGCTCTCTACGACAGCCTTGACGATCCGACGACGGTCAACGCCGTCTCGTCGATGGTAATCGCCGAAGTGACCTACACCTATTCCTCGCAATTGACCGACCGGGTGTTCTCGAACCCTTTCACGTTCTCGAAGTCGGCCAAACGCTGGCCGCGCCAGTCGCTGAAGGTGAACCTTTGCAACAACGCCAGGACGAGCTGCACGAGCTGACAGATACTTTTGAAAAGGATCCTGTTTTCCCCGCCACTCATCCACTGCCCTGAATCTTGGTGAGACCGCTGCGCGGCCCTCAGGATCAAGGAACCGGTCTCTCCAATACGCCGTCAGCTTTTATCCCCTTTCGCCATCCCGGCCGATGAGATTGCCTGTTTGGTGGCGACAGCGGACGCCAGCCATTCAAGCCGCAGCCCCGCGGCGCCTATTCAGACATCTTGTGCGCTGATACGCCTTGAGGCGTGAACGCCCCGCCCGTCATCTTCAACCGATCGCTCTACCGTCGCCGCCGCGCGCGCGCGGCGAAATCTCTTGCTGACGCCGACTTCCTGCATCGTCGCGCCATGGCCGATATCGTCGACCGCCTCGAAACCGTCACTCGCGACTTTCCCCGCGCGCTCATGATCGGCGTCGGCGACTTGACGGAACTGCTGACGCCGGCCTGCGGCGTCCGGGAAATCATCGCGGGCGATCTCGCGGCGGCCCGTTTGGGCGCAGCTCGACCCGCCGTTGCGTTGGACGACGAAGCGCTGCCCTTCGCAGCCGC
>JBGTFV010000048.1:0-4627 GCA_041747095.1 Parvularculaceae bacterium | reverse complement strand
GCACGACCGGGCCGCGTCCGCGCGTCAACGCCAGCGCTGACGGCAGGGCTGCGCCGGCGTCGGCAAACCTGCCTACCGTTCCTGAACCCGAACCGCCTTCGACAAATCCGGCGCAAACGCCCGACGAAGAAATCGGGGACTGAAAATATGGCGGGGCGCGCCGAGACCATCTCCCAGCTGCTGACGGTTTCGACGCCGACGGCCATAGGCGTCGTCGGCGCAGTGCTCCTCGCGCTGCCGCTGCGTCTCGTCGAAGGGCTCCTGCCGACGCCCTACATCCCCCTCATCGTTGTCTTTTTCTGGACCATCTACCGGCCGGCGTTCCTGCCGCCTGCAAGCGTATTCGTCATTGGCCTGCTGCAAGACCTGCTGTCTGGCGGTCCGACGGGACTCTGGCCGGCCATTTACCTTATTTTGCAGTATGTCGTTCTTTCGCAGCGGTCGTATTTTCATGGCCGCGAGCAGCAAGTCGTCTGGCTTGGATTCGCCGTGGCGGCATTGATCGCAAGCGTGATATTGTGGCTCGTCACGAGCCTGATCAACGGGGCGTTGATGCCTGTCGGGGGCCTCGCGTTCCAGATGGCGGCGACCGTCGCCACCTATCCGTTGTTCGCCGCTGCGTTCTGGCGGCTCTACCGGCGCGCGATTGTTGAGGTCTGAAGCATGCGTATCAATTCCAACGATCCGGAAAAGAAAGAGATACTCAATCGGCGCGCGGTTATTCTCGGCGGCGGCGTCAGTCTGCTGTTCGTGGGCGAGGCGGCGCGGCTCTACAAATTGCAGATCCTCGATCATGACGAATATCTGCTGCGCGCGGAGCAAAACCAGTTCAATACGCGCATCCTCGCACCGTTGCGGGGCGAGATACTTGACCGCTTCGGTCGCTCGCTGGCGACGAACCGGCAAAACTTCCGCCTCGTTTTCATTCCCGAAGAAGCGCGGCAGGTGGAAGCCGCGCTCGACCGTATCGGCCAATATGTTCCGATCTCGGACGACAAGCGTGGCGCGATCCTGCGGCAGATCAAGCGGACCGGCGGGTTCGTGCCGGTCGAATTGCAGAATAACCTGTCTTGGGAAGATTTCTCGCGCATCAATTTCGAACTGCCGAACCTGCCAGGCGCCGATCCGCAGGTTGGGGAAACGCGGTATTATCCGCTGGGCAATGCGACCGCGTTCATGGTCGGCTATGTTGGCGCCGCGACCGAACGCGATCTGGCGTCGGAAAGCACGCCCCGGGGCACGCTCCTGTTGCGCCAGCCGGGCTTCAAAGTGGGGCGCGACGGGCTTGAACGCACCTATGAGCGCGAACTTCGCGGCGAGCCCGGTTCAATGCAGGTCAAGGTCAATGCGCACGGCCGCATGATCGAGGAGATCACCGCCAGCACCGTCCCTCCCCAGCAGGGGGCAACGCTTGGCCTCACCATCGACGCTGAGCTTCAGATGGCGGCGATGCGGGCGCTGGAAGGCGAGAGCGCCTCGGCGGTCGTCCTCGATATCGAGACCGGCGATATTCTCGTGCTCGCTTCGACGCCTGCTTTCGATCCCAATGTCTTTAACACCGGCATTCCGCAAAAGTTGTGGCGCGAGTTCAACGAAAGTCCGTACAAGCCGCTTCTGAACAAGCCGATCGGCGGCGTCTATCCGCCTGGTTCGACGTTCAAGATGGTGACGGCGATCGCCGCCCGGCGCGCCGGCGTGCCGACGTCGTTCAGCGTCCGTTGCCCCGGCAAGTTATGGTACGGTAATCGCTTCTTCCACTGTTGGAAGAAGGAGGGACACGGCGGCGTCGACATGAAGGGGTCGCTGAAACACTCGTGCGACGTGTTCTATTACACCGTCGCGAAATCGCTCGACGTCGATCTCCTTGCCGACACGGCCCGAAAGCTGGGGCTCGGCCAGTCGTTCGAACTCGGTATTCCCGGCGAGCGCGCCGGCGTGGTGCCGGACCGCGCATGGAAACGCCAGTTCTATGCTGGCAACCCGGCCAACCAGACCTGGTTCCCGGGCGAGACCCTGTCTGTCGCCATCGGCCAGGGATCGGTCAGCGCTTCGCCGCTCCAGCTGGCTGTGATGACCGCACGGATTGCCAGCGGGCGCGAGGTCTATCCCCGCATGGTTCGGATTGTCGGCGACCGTCTCGTTGCTCCCCGCGCGCCGCGCGAAATCGATATCCCACAGGAGTTTTTCGCCATCGCGCGCGCCGGCATGGACGCGGTTACCAACGAACCGGGCGGCACGGCCTACCGGTCGCGCCTCGAGCGTCCGGAATGGCGCATGGCGGGTAAGACCGGCACCAGCCAGGTCTATGCGATCACGCCCGAGGAGCGCGCCCGCGGTCTCACAAAGCCGGAACAACTGCCCTGGGCGCGCCGCGACCATGCGCTTTTTGTCTGTTACGCCCCTGTTGAGAACCCGCGCTACGCTTGCGCCGTTGTCGTCGAACACGGAATTGGCGGATCGCGCACGGCGGGCCCTAAGGCCAAGGCCATAATGGAAGCGGTGATGGCCAAGGACCCCGCCAAACTTCCGCCGATCGGCGTTGATACTATTGCTGAAGCGCGGGCGCGCCTGAACAAAGGGCGCTACGGCTCGCTCGACCCGCGCGAAGGGTAGGGAGGCAAGATGGCGACAATCCATCTTCCCGGTCCCCGCAAGGGCGTGCGAGATTATCTCGGACGACTGCACTGGCCGCTCATTATCCTCCTGACCCTGATCGCTACGGCGGGCGTCGCCACGCTGTACTCCGTGGCGCAAGGTTCATGGACGCCGTGGGCCTCGCGTCATGCGGTGCGTTTCGCCATTTCGCTCGCGTTGATGATCGGCATCGGCTTCGTCGCCGTGCGCTACTGGATGGCGCTCGCCTATCCGATCTACGGCGTAGCGCTGCTCGCCCTCGCCCTCGTACCGATTATCGGTGAAACGATCATGGGCGCGCAGCGCTGGATCGTCGTTGGCGGATTTCAGTTCCAGCCTTCCGAAATCATGAAAATCGGACTGATCATGGCGCTGGCGCGCTATTACCACGGTCTGCGTCCAGAACAGGTTTCGCACCTCTTCTATCTTGTTCCTCCGGCGCTGATGATCGGCGCGCCGGTCGGCCTCGTGTTCATCCAGCCCGACCTTGGCACGGCGATGTTGCTGGCGGCGTCGGGCGCGGTGATTGTTTTTCTTGCAGGCCTCAGCTGGCGTATCGCATTTCTATCCGTGATCGGCGTTATCGGCGCTGCGTTCGCGGCCTATCGCTTCGATATCCTGAAGCCGTACCAGCTTGCGCGCATCTTCAGCTTTCTCGACCCGGACGCCGATCCGCTGGGCCAGGGTTATCACTTGGCGCAGTCGAAGATTGGGCTTGGATCAGGCGGGCTCAACGGGCGCGGCTATATGGAAAGCTCTCAAAGCCAGCTTGCCTTCCTGCCAGAAATGCAAACCGACTTCATCTTCACGATCTTCGGCGAGGAGTTCGGCTTTATTGGCGCGGCCGGTCTCCTGATGCTTTACCTCGGGGTCATCCTGACGGGCATTACCATCGCCTCGCGGGCGCGCACGCACTTTGCGCGCCTGACCGCGATGGGCGTCGTTTTCACCTTCGCCTTTTATGTGCTGATTAACGCCGGGATGGTGATGGGCCTTGCGCCGGTTGTCGGTGTGCCGATGCCGCTCGTCTCATATGGCGGCACGGTCATGCTGACGATCATGATCGGCTTCGGCCTGGTGATGAGCGCGCATATGAGCCGCGAACAGGACGGGCTGTAGGACCGAGATCGCGCATTACTCCGGCGGGATGTTCAGCCCTGATATTCCGCGAGTATGGCGTGGAGCGCGGACGCGGTGCGCGCATAGATGGCCGCCGCCTTTTCGACGCAGCCGAGATCAAGAAGTCCCTCCCGACAAGATCCTTCCAGTCCGGAGGCGGCGCGCGCGAGTTCGACCGCACCAAGATTCGCAGCCGACCCCTTGAGCGCATGAGCCGTGCGCCCGGCGGCGGCGAAATCGCCATCGGCGGATTGTCGGCGAAGGTCGTTCAGCAGGGTGTCAGTCGAACGGATGAACGCAGCAACAATCTCGCGCGTCGCCCCGGCGCCGGCTGCTGCAATAAGGCCGTCGAGCTGATCCCGCTCGATCAGCGACGCGTCTGCCGGTCGTTGGGAAGCGCAGTAATGCACGTTCACGCTTTCTCGGTTCAGGGGCGCGTTCGACTTTGAGTGACACTCGATGTCGAAGCGCCCTACGTCCAATCATTCCGCCAGGCGGCTAGTCCCCGGTGAGCAGCTTCCGCCACCAAAGGTAAAATTTTGTTTTAAACGCGAAATTCGGATAAATGACCGGTGGGCGTAGGCGTGCTGACTGGCCGTCGCGCTCGTTTTTGGGGGCAAGGCGGCCGGTTTCAGGCGCGATCAGGACGAGATGGGGATTTCCAAATGATTAATTCCAGCGGGGCGGCGCCCCAGTGGTCGAGCCGGGCTGCCTTCGTGCTCGCGGCGATCGGGTCTTCGGTTGGGTTGGGCAATCTCTGGCGGTTTCCCTATGTCGCCGGCGAGAATGGCGGCGGCGCGTTCGTTCTTTTCTACCTTCTTTGCGTCCTCGTGATTGGCCTGCCAGTTCTGGCCGCGGAGCTGTTCATCGGTCG
>JBGTFV010000047.1:0-12777 GCA_041747095.1 Parvularculaceae bacterium | reverse complement strand
CTGCGCGTCAGGGCGCCGTCGATCTGCTCGAAGGCCGACAGCGCCAGTGGAATATCCTCAGGCCGCATGCCGACGCCGCAATCGGCGATGGCGATTTGAAACAACGACTGCTCGGCTTCGATGCGGATCGTCACAGCGGCGCCGGCGCTCGAGAATTTGATGGCGTTATCGACAAGGCCGGCAAAGGCGCGTTCAAGGCGGTCCGGCTCGCCCCATACCCAGGCGGGTTGCGGCGGCGCGGCGTAGTCGACGCTGACGCCTGCCTTGTCAGCGGCGGCCTTGGTCGCAGAGACGGCGGCGGCCATTACCCGTCCCAAATCAACCGGCTCCATCGCAAGTTTCAGCGTGTCGCCTTCCGCGTCGGCGAGGTCGAGCACGTCAAGGATGAGCCGCAACAGCCGCTTGCCGCCATCGAGCGCATACTGAGCGTATTCGCGGTACTCCGGACGACCGGCCGGTCCAAGGCTTTCATTGGCGATAATCTCGGAAAATCCGATGACGGCGTTGAGCGGCGTTTTCAGCTCGTGACTCATATTGGCGAGGAAGCGGGTCTTGGCGGCGCTTGCGGCCTCCGCCTGGATGCGCGCAATGCGGTAGGATTCCTCGCGCGTCTTGATGTCGGTGACGTCGGTCCAGATCAGAACGGCGTCGCCGCCGGCTGCGTCAGAGCGCGCAACGCGCAGCCAGCGCCCGTCCGACAGGCGCGCCTCAAACACCTCGCCGGCTGCGCCCATCAGGTCGATGGCGGCGCCGTCTGCGGACCGTGCGTCGATTTCGGCGTGCGAAATAGCAGCGCCCAGCGATGCGCCGGGCGTCAACTCATGCGCAATCTTCGGCAGATAGGCGGCGAACTGATGGTTGGCGTGAATCAATTTTCCGCCTGCATCGACAAGGGCGATGCCCGCATCGGCAAGCTCGATCGCGTTGATGAGGCGCGACTCGGCGGAGAGGCGACGCGCTTCCTCGCGCGCGATCATTTCGGCGATGCTCGCCTGCATGACGCCCATTGACCGCAAGAGCGCTGCAATTTCCGCCGGGCCGCCCGTGGGCAGCGTTGCGCGAAAATCGCCCGTCGAAATCTGGTCTGCCGCTCTCGCCGCTGTGCGCAGGGGGCGGACGATCTGGCGCGTGACGAGCAAGGAAAGCATGACCGCCGCGATTGCCGCAGCGATGAGCGCGGCGACGCTCAACTGGCGCGATCTTTCGACGGCGTCGACCGCCCGCTGGCGCTCGAGAAAACTGTCCGTCGCCATGATCTCGCCGAGCACGTCGAAATGGTCGCTCACCCTCTGAGCAAGATCGGTTTCCATTGGCCCGGTTGGCGGCGATGATGGTTCGCGCAAACCGTCTGGTTGGGCGCCGGCGGCGTCGGCGACCCTCTCTCCATGCTTGCGCCATAGGTGGAACGCCTCGCGGATCGCTGCGATTTCGATGCGGCTCTCTTCCGACAGCGACCGTTCTTCGGCGATATCGAGATCGTCGAGGAAGTCCGCGACATGCCGTTCCAGGCGATAGACCGCGCCGGCGCGGGCCGCATCGTCGATCGACATGTCGGCCATCGCAAGGCGCGCGCGATAAAAGGCTGCGTTTGCGGAACGGGCGTGGTTCAGCGCCTGGAGAGGTCGGTCGTAGGTGTCCTTGACGATGGCGCTCGCATTCGAGATCGCGACGACGCTCCACGCGCCATAGGCGATGAGGAACGTTCCGACGATCGCGATCGCGAAAAGGATTTTCGCGCCAATCGAGCTTAATGGTGTAAAGTTACGCAACGCCGCCCGCGAATTTGCCGACCGTCTCAAGCAACGGTTCAGAAACACTTAGCTGCGTTCTATTAGCTCCCGGTAAACCGAACGGCTTGGCAGCGAGCAATCATGCGTACCAGAATGATACAGGCGTTTGGCGCAGCGACCGCGGCGATCGTCGCCTCAGTGACGCTTGCCGCCGATGCGACCGCTCCCGTGTCGCAGATCGGACGGCGGTTTTCCCCGGATGCGATTGCGGTGCCGGCCGGCGCGCCGCTGGCCATCCTCAACGACGACCGCTTTACCCATCATATCTTTTACGAGGCGCGCGGGACCGAATTCGATTCCGGCGTGCAGCGGCCCGGTCAAACCGTGCGGCTGAATTTTCCCGCAGACGGCATCTATCATGTGCGTTGCGCCATCCACCCGAAAATGCGGCTAACCGTAACGGTTGGGGAAACGGTTGGCGACACGATCGCGGCGCCGGAAAGCCGCTGAAGGCGCGATCAGGTTTTTGCGCGGGCGAGTTTCTGCACCGCTTTGTAGCGCGGGCAGCGGGTTTCATGGTCGTTGACCATGCCGGTCGCCTGCATAAACGCATAGACGATGACCGGACCGCAGAATTTGAACCCAAGGCGCTTGAGCTCGCGCGCCATCGCCTCGCTCTCTTCGGATTTCGTCTGCGCCTGTTTGTAATGCTCCAGCGCATGCACGAGGGGCTTGCCGCCGACAAAGCTCCACAAAAGCCCCGAAAATCCGTCGGAGCGGGTCTCCATGATGTCGAGATAGGCGCGCGCGTTGCCAATGGCGGCGTTGATTTTCGTTCCTGAACGGATGATGCCCGGGTCCGCCAGCAGTCGCTCGACCTTTTTCGGCGTGTAGCGCGCGATTTTTTCCGGATCGAAGCCGTCAAACGCGCGCCGGAAATTCTCGCGCTTGGCGAGAATGGTCCGCCATGAAAGACCGGCCTGAAAACCATCGAGGATGAGTTTTTCAAACAGCGCCCTGTCGTCGCGCTCGGGCGTCCCCCACTCCTCGTCGTGATAGGCCCGGTAGAGCGCGTCGCCCGCTGGCGCCCAGGCGCAAGCGATATCGGTTTTGGGCGCAGACGTTTTCGCGTTCATCCGATAAGCCCTGACAGGCGCGCCAGCCACACGCCGAGGATGCCGATCTGAATGAGGTAAAGCGCAAAACGCGCCATCACCGCCGGGCCAGAGGTCGAGGCCAGATGCACGAGCGATTGCAACAGGCGCGCGCCGAGAAATACTGCCGCGAGGCCGTCCGTGGCCCCCGTCTGGTTGGTCGCGATGGCGTAGAGAAGGATCGCGCCCGCTGCGGGAAGATTTTCTACGCAGTTGGCGTGCGCCCGCGTCAGGCGCTGGCCAAAGGGCGGCAGGTCGGAGCCTTCGGGCTTGAAAGTATTGGCCGCGCGCTTCGCGAAGATGGCAATCCCCGAACGGTAGGCGATGATCATCACGACAAGGAAGATCGTCCAGCTTGCGAAGCCGAGGAGCGCGCCGGCAGTCGGGGTCATGCGAAATGGATCCTTTGGTCTATTCTGGATCAGGCGACGGTTCAGTCAGAAAGATAATCGGGAAAGACAAGCTCGGCCGGCCGCCCGTCGATGCGCACGCGCTTCCGCGCGTCCTCGCCCGCATTCGCCAGCTTGTCGATGCGGATGACGGCGAGCGCGACGCCATCCGTTCCTGCTGACATCGTCTCGCCAAGCGTTGTCTCGCCAACCGTGACCGGCGCGCCCTTTGGCGGCGGCGGTCCGTCCAATTGCGCAATCAGCGTGCGCTTCCTGATCTCGCCTTTGCGCTTCATCCGGCTGGTGACTTCCTGACCGACGAAACACCCCTTGCGATAGCTGACGGCGCCGAGGGCGTCATAGTTGACGTCAAGCAGAAAGACCTCGTCCGATCCAAAGTCGCGCCCGAATTCGGGAACGCCCAGCGCGCGGCGGTGCGCATCCCAGACGCGCTCCCCAAGGTGCGCATCGATGGTTGCCGCCGCGCGAAGGACGTCGACGGGGCCATGGATCCGGCGACCGAGCGCGTTGAGGCGCGGGTCGGCGAACGCGACGACGCCTTCCAGTTCGGTTGCAGCGGTCGATGCAAATTCAACGGCGACCGCGAGGTCAGGCATCGGATCGAAGGCGACCTTGGCGCGCAGCCGGTACATGGCAAGCCGCTTCAACAAGGCGGGCGCCGCATCGGCGTCGATTTCGAGCATAAATCCGTCGTCGATGGGTCGCAGAAAAAAGTCAAAAAGCAGCTTTCCCTGCGGCGTCAGCAAGGCTGTGAATATGGCCGCTCCAGCGGTCGGGCCATGCGCAAGGTCCTGCGTGACGAGACCCTGAAGGAACGGGCGCACGTCATCGCCCGTGAGCCGGATCAGGGCGCGCGAGGGCAACAGCGCGAGCGACGGGCGGTCAGTTTCAGCCTGCGACATACGCCCCATTTAGGGGCGTTGGGGCTTGCCGAAAAGTCCGGGCAGGCGGCCGGCGGGCGGAAGCGAATGCGGGCCCGCCCGCCGGCAGCCTGAAAATCAGTGCAACAATGAGAAAGAGCCTTGCGCCGACCCCGCCGCAACGAGGCGCGACGAGGACGATGCAAGGCCATCATGCATCCGCCGATAGGGCCGGGGGATAACTGCGGCCTTAGGTAGCAAGAGCACCAACTTACCGCGCGCCGGACTTGCTGAGAATCCCTAACCTTCCCGTATGGCGAAATCCCATGCAGTGCGAACCCTTGAAAAGAAGCGGGCGGACTTGAAGGCCGACCTTGCCCATTGCGACAAGGTGCGGGCGCAGACGCTGGAGAGTCTCGCCCATGTCGAGGCGACGCTGACGCTGTTGCAGGAGGCCAAGGCGCGCGGCGCGCCGTCCGGGCGTCACCGCCGCTGGCTATTCCGCCACGGCGAGTTGAAGCGGCTCATCCTGTCGATTGAACGCGAATCGAGCGAGCCGCTCACGCATCGCCAGATCGCCCGCGCCATCATCGCCCGCATGAATTGGGATCGCGGAGACCGGGAGCTTGTCACGGTCATTGCGGAGAAGGTGAAAGGCTCGCGGCGGCGGTTTAAGCCGCTCTCCTATGGTTGCCAGAAGGCCGCCGCCGGCGCGCTCTAACGGCCGATATTAGTTCCGCAAGCCTTAAAGCCGAGTCTAGGCTTGCTGTTTTCCCTAATATTTCTAGACCGCGTGAGGTGACGGATTCGTCAGTTTCAAAAACAAAATAGCCCTCAAAACCAAGATGACTGGCATTAAGCTCTTCAATTGTCGATTTTGAAAGCGACCCAACGTGAATCGCCCTATTTTTACTAATCTTGACGCTTGTAAGGATATCGCTCATGGCCGTGACCGCCCCTAAAGTCGTTGCCGGCCCGCGCATATCGGCGAACGAGTTGGCGCTCTTTATGGTTTCCTCAGACACATCTCGAATCAGCATCGTTCGCCGATCCAAGTATCCTCAAAAGCCGCCAATCATTCGGTACGCTCGAATACGAGAGCCGATCCGCACTTTCCTATCTGATCCGGTAAGAAAAGTGAATCCTTTGGTGACAGCCGAGCAGATGTTGCAGCAGCTAGCCGCCGATCCGAGTCAAAAGCAACTCGCGCGCGAGGATGCCCGGCTATCGATTGAGGTCCTTCATGCACTCCAAGCGATGTCGAATAAACTTGCGTCTTTTGACTTCTATGCCGCGCCCCAAAAGCAGCCAAAATTGACCCTTTCGGGGGTTACCGTGTCGGCGCACGCCGACTTGATGTTGCGCGCGGCGACAAAAGGCAAGCAGCAGTATGGGGCGGCAATCTTGCGAATGACTCAGGATGACGCAGACACAGACGGGGCGAAATCGAAACGCTCGGAAATGGGCCAGTACGTCGCAACATTGGCGCGGCTTCACGCCGAGGCAAATCTAGGTGACAAATCCCGAGAGATAGCTAACAAGCTGTGCCTCTCGATCGATGTTCAGCATCGTGAGGTTTTTCAGGCCCCTGCATCAAGTTCGCGACGAATTAGCAATCTGCAGTCTGCATGCATTATGATCGCGGCCTTGTGGCCTACCGTCTAAACGACCGCCTTTCGCTGCCAGTACCCCTTCCAATGGCGGCTGACCGGCGCGGCCATCGCGTTCCGGACGATGCGGCCCGCAAGGGCTCCGTTCGTCTCGCGGCGGTGATCTTCTAACCAAGCGGCGTGCGCAGCGTACTGGTGAAGGTATTGCGGCGAGACGTGGTGATGCTGGCCCGCGACCATGCGGCGAAGGCGTGAAAAATAGCTTTCCGCCTGGTTGGTGCAGGCGCCTGAAAGCGAATAGCCCTCAGAGTGATTGATACGCGCCACCGGAAAGAAGGCGTCAAGATTATCCCAGTGGGAGGCTTCGTCGGCATGAACGAAGGCGCCCGGCGCGATGCGGTCGCGCGCGATTGAAACGCCTGCTGCTTCCGACTTACGGACGAACGTGAGCGTCCGGCCCTTGCGCTGGCGAAGGGCGATGACGACGCGGCGCTTGCCGGTCTGGTGTTCGGCAAGACGGCGATCAACGCGCTTGGCTTCAAGGTTTGCCGGGCGGATATGGCCTCCGAAGTAAGCGCCATCGACCTCGACTTCGCGGTCCAGTTTGATTTCCGCCGTCTCTCTGGCGAGCGCTTCGCGGATCTTGTGGGCGAGGACAAAAGCCGTTTTGTATTGCACGCCGACGTCGCGCGAGAGCTGCACAGCCGATAGGCCTTTGGAAGCGTTTGCTATGATGCAAATCGCGGCCAGCATATCGACAAAGGAGAGCTTGCGGCTCGCAAAGATCGTCCCGGACGTCACCGAGAACTGGTGGTAGCAGGCCTTGCACTTAAACTTGCGGCGGGTCGGAATGTCGTAGGCCTCGGCACATCCGCAGCGCGGGCAAACCGCTTCGCCATCCGTTTCCGGCCAGCGCAGCGCCCTGAACTTAGCGTAGGCGGCGTCCTCGCCCGCCTGGTAAATGTCCTTGAGCTTGAGGGTGCGAGAGGCGGCGCAGAGAAGGAAATGTTGTGTCATGTCATCGTTTCAAGTGATATTCATCACTGGATATAACGACTTGTATCACCTAATGCAAGGGTGTATATCATCATAAGCGATGATATTTTTAGGCAGATACGATGGCACCACGAAAAGACGACCCAATCACCCAGGAATTTGAGGCGCTGGCAAAAAATCTCCTGAAGGGGGAATTGAAAAGGCGCGGCGTTACCTACGCCCAACTAGCTGAGAAGCTATCGGGAATCGGTGTTCAAGAGAATGAACGAAACTTGAACAACAAGATCAGCCGAGGGGGTTTCAGTGCTGCGTTCTTGCTGCAATGTCTAACGGCAATTGGCTCAGACACCCTGCGCTTGGGGTAGCTGCGTTCGCTTTTTGGGCGGTCGTTGTGGTCTTAATCCATCCACAACAATACGAACGCCAAAGATCCAATAACGCCGCCAGCGAGCAATTGGGCCATGGCCAGCAAGACATTCGTTCGATGAATGCCCCGATAGCCGATCCATACCCCGACAGGGATGAGTGGCGCCAAGAACAAGACCTTAAGGCCCAGCAGAATATGGCGCATTGGGCGCTGGTTATGGTCATCATTTCTGGTGCCGGAGTTTTGGTGACGCTGGCTGGCATAATCTATGTTGCCAAAACTTTGAGAGCTACGCGCGCTGCCGTCGATGCCGCCGTTCAGGCCAATGAAATTATGGCGACTATGGCCGAGCTTGAGTGGCGGCCGATTATCTTGGTCGATGATTTTAAGTTCTCCGCACAAGCGGGAATTGACCAGATTAAAATTACACCATTCCTCAGCAATCTGGGACGGGCGCCCGCGAGAATCACAAAGTTTGGTTTCGAGAAGTGTCTGCTTCTCCCCAGTGATCCGGTTCCTTGGCTCGCTAACCCAACCTTTGAGACCCGGTCGAGCATTTGCCCCCCTGGTCGATCCATGTTGAGCCCCATCCTCGTCGATCAGAAGACTTTGGACGCCGTTTTCGACAATAGCATTCGGCTCGTGTTTCGCTTTTATTTTGAATACAGCTATTTTTTGAACGGCGTCGATAAAGACAAGGTCATCTTCAAGTCTTATCTGCCGTACGAGGTCAAGGCTGTTCATAAATCTGACGGAGATCTCGTCGCCCCCGCACAGAGGGTCTTTGAGGTCATGTTCATGCGCGAGGGCGCAGAAGTAACCTAGCGCCAGCGCTCCCAAGACATCCTTAATCACCTAACCCTCCGTGAGTTAGCTGTGTGGCGCTTGGTGCGCTTGATACATAAGACCGGGTTGATCTCCTGAATGTTGGGTGCGGCCCTCCTGTCGGTGGCGTCGCAAATCTGTTGTCAAAATGTCATCAAAACGTCATATAGCGCATAAATTGCGCCTCTGCAACAGAAAAGCGCATTAGATGCGCATCATGAGCGCATCGCCGTGACAGCGCGGGCTGACCGCCCTAAACAAACGGCATGCGCGAAACATTCGATCTCGTCCTGAAGGGCGGAACGGTCGTCAACCACGACGGCGAGGGCGCGCGCGACGTTGGCGTGCGGGATGGCCGGATTGCAGCGATTGGCGCCATCGAGGCGCGTCAAGGCGGCGAAGTCGTCGATTGCCGGGGACTGCACATCCTTCCGGGCGTCATCGACAGTCAGGTTCACTTTCGAGAGCCCGGTCCAACGCACAAGGAAGATCTGCACACCGGCAGCCGCTCTGCCGTGCTGGGCGGCGTCACCGCCGTGTTCGAGATGCCCAACACCAATCCCTTGACCGTGACCGCCGAGGCGATCGCCGACAAGCTGGCGCGCGCGGCTGGAAAGGGCGAGCACTTCGGCATGTTCTGCGACCATGCGTTTTATGTTGGCGCAACGCACGGCAACCCCGCGCGGCTTGCGGAACTGGAGCGCCTGCCGGGCGTTGCCGGCGTCAAAATCTTCATGGGCGCGTCGACCGGCGACCTCCTCGTTGAAGACGATGCGGGCGTGCGCGAGGTGCTGGCCCACGGCGCGCGGCGCGTCGCCATTCATTCCGAAGACGAATATCTGCTGCGCGAGGGAAAGGCTCTTGCCCGCGAAGGCGACTGGACCTCGCATCCGGAAGCGCGCAGCGCCGAAGCGGCCTTGCGGTGTACGGAGCGTCTTATCGCGTTGGCGCGGCAAACCCGCCGCCGCATCCATGTGCTGCATATTTCTACTGCTGAGGAAATCCCGCTTCTCGCCGCTAACAAGGATATCGTCACGGCGGAAATCCTGCCGCAGCACCTGACCCTGACCGCGCCAGACTGTTATGTGCGCCTGAAGGGCCTTGCCCAGATGAATCCGCCCATCCGCGATGCGCGCCATCAGGCGGGGCTATGGCGCGCTGTGATCGAAGGCGTTTTCGATGTGATGGGTTCGGACCACGCGCCGCATACGCTTGAGGAAAAGGCGCGGCCCTATCCCGCCTCGCCGTCGGGCATGCCGGGCGTGCAGACCCTGGTTCCGGTCATGCTGACGCATGTGGCGGCGGGCCGGCTGACCCTTGCGCGCTTCATTGATCTCGTCTGCCACGGGCCCCAACGCACGTTCGGGATCGCCGGCAAGGGGCGTCTCGCCGTTGGCTATGACGCCGATTTCACGATCGTAGACCTGAAAAGACGCGAGACGATCACCAATGACTGGTCGGCGTCGAAATGCGGCTGGACGCCGTTCGACGGCTTCGAGGCAACCGGCTGGCCCATCGGAACAATCATCCGGGGACGGCGCGTCATGTGGCAGGGGGACATCCCAGATGCGCCGATCGGGGAGCCGGTGCGCTTTCAGGAAACGGTTTGATAAATCGCTTCGGCGCAACCGACGCGTGCGCCGATATTGCGCCAGATCATCGCGATGTCGGCCTTCTTCCTCCAATCTACTTTGAACCTCTCCGATGTGCGCTGCGCGGCTGACAATGTCGTGGGGCGGGTGCGCGCTGTATGGCGCAGCGCGCAGGCCCTTTTTACTTCTTCAGATCAGGCCTGCTGTGGCGGCTTACCGATATTTGATCGCAAAATATTTCTATTCAGTTTTTGTAAAGACTATCAGTAAACAGAAAAAGCATATAAAACACAATCTCCAAAAACTTTCAGGGAGAGAACAAGATGAAAAAGTATTTTATCGCAGGTTGCGTTTCGCTATTGGCGACAGCCGCGTCAGCGGGTTCCATGTGGGAGAGCTATGGCGTTCAGGCAAATCCGATGAACGCGGCAAAAATCGTCGCCGCAACTGATCAGTTCATGAAGTCGGCAGAGGGAAAGACCTTTCCCGGGAAGATGATGCTGATCTCCAGCATCGCCAATGGCGCAGACCCGACGACCCATTCTTGGGTGCTGCTTTATAAGAGCGCCGCTGATTCCGAAAAGTGGGGAAAAGCGATCGAGGGTTCAAAGTCGTGGAACGATTTCATGGCGGCGATCGTGCCGCTCTCAACGCCGACGGCGCAGGTCCGCTATGCGCTTTTGAAAAGTTGGGGAACGCCGAACGATGAAACGACCGTCTGGGAAGGGCACATGCTCAAGTCGAGCGATCCAGCCAAAACCCTGGCGGCCTTGGACAAATGGTGGAAGTCCGCAAAGGGGCGGACATTCTCGGGTGAGGCGCATCTGTCCGCGCCTATTGCCGCCGGGGTCACGCCGATGACGCATTTTGTGTCCGTCGGATTCAAGAGCGAAGCCGAAGCTGAAATCTGGAACGATGCGCTGGAGACGGACGCCGACTGGGCAGTCTTCCTGCAAGAAGTAAATGCGTCCACGGAATATCTTGGCGCCACCATGTCGCGCGAAGTCATGGAATGGGGCCGACCCATGGCGGAAATTACCAACTGAACTTAAAGCCGCTCGCCCCAATGCGCGCTGTTCACTCGATCGGCGCAGGGAAGGCCGCGACATCCTGCTGGTAGCGCAGTGGCGCCGCCAACGCCGCTACCAGCGCCCCGCCTTCTGCGGCGCGTGCGGCGGCGACGTCTTCAGCATCGCGCGTACAGGCGTCGAAACGGTTCGTCGCCGCCCTATACCCGTCGTTGAAGGCGGCGACCATCCGGTCGCGGATATCGAACGAAGGTTCCTCGAGCGCTACGAGATTTTTCATCCGCTCGCGCCAGACATCGCTTTCGCGGGCCGGCGCGCACATCCGGCGGAGGTGATGCATCTCGCCAAAAATACGCGAAAGGCTGACGAGCCGCTCGATGCGCGCGCGATAGTCTTCGCTCTCGGCAGGAGCGCTTTGCGCAACCGCTGGCGCAGCCGCCGCGGCGATGCCCATGCATAGAACGACGCAGTAGAGTTTCATCCGCATAAGGTCGTCTTCACTTCGGCTAGGTAACAGACGGTCTGTCACCCGGGATTATAGCCCTTTCATGGCGGAAATGCGCGCCCGCGTTTCAATCGCCGCCGCCAGCGCCTGCCGCGGCAGGTCCCATGCAAGCAGCGCGTGCGCCTCATCAAGGGGAAAGAATCGGGCATCGCTGGCGTCATCGCCGGCGACCGGCTCGCCCGACACCCATTCGGCGGCGTAATCGATCAGCAGCGTATGGACGAGAAATCCCTCTGCGTCATGTTCGGCCGGCATTGCCTCAAATACGCCAATGGGACCGATGAGGCGCGCCTCGACGCCGGTTTCCTCCCGCACTTCGCGCAAGGCGCAATCTTCAAGGCGCTCGCCATATTCAAGCCCGCCGCCGGGGATCGTCCACGCGCCCTTGAAGGGCGGCTTGCCCCGCCGGACAAGCAGAGCCTCTTCGTTGCGAAACACGACCGCGCCAACGCCGATCGATATGCGGGGCAACGCGGCCATGGCGGAAGCTAGGCCGCCTTGGCTTTTTTCGGCGCAGATTTCAGCGCCGGCTGGGCGCGGGCGAAGACAAGGTTTCCATCTGCCGAAAGTTTCTTCTGATAGGCATAGCCATCGACATTGAAACCTTTGAGGTCCTCCGCGCGATCGATACGATTGACGATGGCCCACCGCGCCATCATCCCGCGCGCGCGTTTGGCGAAGAATTGCAGGGTGCGGAGTTTCCCGCCTTTCTCCTCATAGAATGACGGCGTGATAACGGGGCCCTTCAGCGCCGCCGGGTCGACCGCTGCGAAATATTCCTTCGAGGCGAGATTGACGACGGTCCCATCGGCGCCTTGCGCGGCCGCGTCGTTGACCGCTTCGGCGATCTTCGTCCCCCAGAAGGAATAGAGGTCCTTGCCGCGCGGGTTCTTCAGTTTCGAGCCCATTTCGAGCCTGTAGGGCTCGATGGCGTCAAGCGGGCGCAAGAGGCCGTAAAGCCCGGAGAGAATGCGCAGCCGACCTTGAGCGTAGGCGAGATCGTCCGCGCTCAGCGTTTTTGCGTCGAGCCCCAGATAAACGTCGCCGTTGAACATGAGCGCCCCCGGCTTCTGCGCGTTGGACGATCCGTCGCCGCGAAAGGCCGCGAAGCGTTCGTGGTTCAACTGCGCCAGCTTGTCGGAAATATCCATCAGCTTGGCGAGCTTCCGCGCGCTCAGGGCTCGTGCGACGTCGGCGAGGGCGCGCGCGTCTTTGAGGAGGAGCGGCGTTGTCGCGGCGAGTCCGTCGGGCGCAGGCGTTTCGTCAAGATTTTTGGCGGGGGAAAGCAACATCAACATATTAGAAATCAGCCTTTCGGTGAGAGAGTCAGGTTACAGCATCTTGCCGGGATTCATGATCCCCAGCGGGTCGAGCGCCGCCTTGATGGCGCGCATCATGGCGATCTCGGCCGGCTGCTTGCGGCGGGCGATGTCGTCGCGCCGCGCGACGCCCACGCCGTGTTCGGCTGAAATCGATCCCTCGAACTGGTCAATCGCATCGTACACGGCCTGTTCGAGCGCGGGCGCCCGGGCCGCGAAGTCGTCGCGCACCATCCCGTCGGGTTGCAGTACATCATAATGGATGTGGCCGTCGCCGCGGTGACCGAAGGCGACGACCCGCGCGCCGGGGCAGACTTTCTCGACCGCCGCGTCGGCGACGCGCAGGAAATCTGGCGCGGAGGCGACGGGCACGGAGACGTC
>JBGTFV010000046.1:0-11133 GCA_041747095.1 Parvularculaceae bacterium | reverse complement strand
GCTCATGCGCCGGCGTATCGCGCGATGGCGGTACTGCTCAGCGCGCTCGAAGATGTTGATCTTTGGCCGCCAATTTTCGCGCGATGGGAATTGGGTCTGCTGGCAGAGCTCGGGTTCGGCCTGTCGCTTGATCGATGCGCGGCGACGGGCGCGACCGACAATCTTGTCTATGTGTCCCCGAGGTCGGGACGCGCCGTCTGCGCCGAGGCGGGAGAGCCGTATAAGGACAGATTATTGCCGCTCCCGGCATTTCTGCGTGACGGCGCTGCGGGCGCAACGCTCGCGGAGGCGGTTGGAGCGCTGCAGCTTTCCGGATTTTTCATCGAAGCGCGAATCCTGCATCCGGCCAATAAGGAGTTGCCCGAAGCGCGCCGCAGGCTGAGTGAATTGCTGGCGTCACGCGCCGCAAAAGAATAATCCTTAGGCAAATATATATCAGTCGTTGAGCTGTCATTTGCAATGATCGCCGCAGGCTGTTATGCCCATTCCTATCGGACATGGCCGCATTGATCGAGCCGGGCTGTTGCCCGCCACATCTGCCTGTGCGCAATGCCTCCTTTTTGAAGGAGATCCAGCGGGGAAAGCTTTTCGCGCTTTATGCTTGATAGACGCTGTTTGCGTTCAGAACGGGCAACGCTTGCAGGCGAGAACTTGAAGGGGCTACGGAAAATGGTTGAAATCGGCAGTCGGAATAATAGCGCATTCGACATCGCAATTTCTGACAACGCAGCCGACGCTGTCGGCGCCGAAGAAAATGTTTTTTCTGGCGGGAACGACGCCAAAGCGAACTTTGACGCCATCTACAACGCGCCGGATCCGCGGGCCTATTATCAGGCGCTGGGAAGACTCGATTATCAGATACCGACTGAGGCCCGTCCCATTTTTGATCGGGTTATCAATCTCGTTGGCGCCGCCCATCCGACGATAATCGATGTCGGCTGCTCATATGGCGTCAACGCGGCGATGCTTCGCCATGACATGGTTTTTGAGGATCTCGTTAAGCGGTACACAGACGAAGAGTTAGCCGCGAAATCGGTTGCCGAAACAATCATGGAGGACGCAAGGGATTTTGCCGCCCTGCCGCGCCGCACTGACGCTGCCTTTGTCGGCGTCGACGTCGCTGAAGAGGCCGTCGGCTACGCGCGAGCCGTCGGTCTTATTGATGAGGCGATCGTCGCCAACCTCGAGACCGATCCACTGCCTGCAGGCGATGCCCGGGCGGTCGCCAGCGCGGATCTTATCATTACAACCGGCGCCATCGGATATGTCACAGAGCGGACATTCTGCGCCTTGCTCGATGCGATGGACAAGCCGTCGTGGATCGCGGCATTCACGCTGCGGCAGTTTCCGTTCGAGCCAATCGCTCGCGCGATCGAGTCGTTTGGTCTTGTGACGGAAAAGCTCGAGGAAGCAGTTTTTCCCCAGCGCGCGTTCGCAGACGAGCAAGAAGCGCGCGGCGCGGTCGACGCCGTTCGCGCGGCCGGACGCGACCCGTCCGGGCTGGAGACCGAGGGGCGATATTACGCCGAATTTTTTCTCGCGCGCCCCGCTGGGGGCGACATTGCGCCAATCAGCGAGCTTGGCCTTATCGGCGCTTGAAACCGGCGGCGAACCCCTTAAGCCGTAGCGTTCGGCGACTGGCGCGCACGCCAGTTTTTCCCCCGGGTGTTCCTGAATGTCCAAGTCCTCGTCGACAAAGCCGCCTCCGCCGGGCAAGCCGGAGGAGATTTTCCTTGAGTCGCTGGAAGATGCGCTGTCGCGCCGCTACCTCGCCTACGCTTTGTCGACCATCACGGCGCGGGCGCTGCCGGATGTGCGCGATGGGTTGAAACCTGTCCACCGGCGAATCCTCTACGCGATGCGCCAAATGAAGCTGAATCCCTCGGGCGGGTTCAAGAAGTCGGCGAAGGTCGTCGGCGAGGTCATGGGCAATTTTCACCCCCATGGCGATCAGGCGATCTACGACGCCATGGTGCGCCTCGTGCAGGATTTTTCCGTCCGCGTCCCGCTCGTCGACGGGCAGGGGAATTTTGGCAATATCGATGGCGATAACGCCGCCGCCATGCGCTACACCGAAAGCCGCTTGACGGCTGCGGCGGCGCTTTTGTTGGACGGCATTGAGGCGGACGCTGTTGATTTCCGCGATACCTATGACGGTGAGGGGCTTGAGCCCGTCGTGCTGCCGGCGGCGTTCCCCAACCTGCTCGCGAATGGCGCCTCCGGCATCGCGGTTGGCATGGCGACGTCGATCCCGCCGCATAATCCCGCTGAACTGATCGACGCCTGCCTTCATCTCATCAAGACGCCCAATGCGCGCACTGAAACGCTGATGAACTATGTGCGCGGGCCGGATTTCCCAACCGGCGGGATCTGCGTCGAAAGCGCAGCATCGATGCTGGAGGCTTATGCAACCGGGCGCGGCGGGTTTCGCTTGCGCGCGCGCTGGGCGACCGAAGATCTCGGGCGCGGGCGCTATCAGATCGTCGTCACCGAGATACCTTATCAGGTGCAAAAATCACGGCTGATCGAGCGCATCGCCGAACTGATGCAACACAAAAAGCTGCCCGCGCTCGCCGACATCCGCGATGAGAGCGCGGAGGATATTCGCCTTGTGCTCGAGCCGCGCACGGGCGCGATCGACCCGGCCGCGCTGATGGAAAGCCTCTTCCGGGCCTGCGATCTAGAAACGCGCTTCCCGCTCAATCTCAATGTGCTCGACGCGACTGGCGCGCCGCGGGTCATGGGTCTGCGCGAGGCTTTGCTCTCCTATGTAGAGCATCGCAAGGAATGCCTTATCCGTCGCTCGCGCTATCGCCTCGCCGAGATCGAGCGACGGCTCGAAATTCTTGACGGGCTGCTCATTGCGTATCTCAACCTCGACGAGGTCATCCGTATTATTCGGTATGAGGATGAACCTAAGCTCGCGTTGATGGCTGCGTTCGGTCTGACCGACGTTCAGGCCGAAGCCATCCTCAACATGCGCCTGCGTTCGCTGCGCAAGCTCGAAGAGATGGAGATCCGCACCGAGCACAAGGCCCTGAAGGCCGAACTGGCGGCGCTGAAAGCGCTGTTGAAATCGGATGAGGAACAATGGCGTGCGGTGTCTGACGAGCTGCGCGAGGTGCGAAAGGCGTTCGATCCGAAATCGCCGCTCGGTCGCCGCCGGACGAGCGTAGAAGACGCCCCTGCCGCATCGATCGCTGACATCGAATCGCTGATCGAGAAGGAACCTGTCACGGTGGTGCTCTCGGCCAAGGGCTGGATCCGCAGCATGAAGGGTCACGTCGAGAACGCCGCCGATATCAAGTACAAGGAAGGCGACGAGGGCCAGCACGTCATTCACGCCATGACGAATGACAAATTGATGCTCTTTGCGACCGACGGGAGGTTTTACACGCTTGACGTAAAGGACCTGCCCGGAGGGCGCGGCCATGGCGAGCCAATTCGCTTGATCCTCGATATTGGCAACGATCAGGCGGTGTCCGCAGCGTTCCTGCACGATCCGGAGCGACGGCTGCTCGTCGCGTCGACCAGCGGGCACGGCTTCATCGTCAGGGAGACGGAGTGCCTTGGCGCTACGCGCAAAGGCAAACAGGTTTTGAACGTATCGGGCGGCGTCGAGGCGCGCGTCTGCCGGCCCGCAATTGGCGACCGCGTCGCAAGCGTCGGCGAAAACAAGAAGCTCATTATCTTCCCGCTCGACGAACTGCCTGAGATGACGCGCGGCAAGGGCGTGCAGTTGCAAAAGTTTGCCGATGGCGGCCTGTCTGATGCAAAAACCTTCGCCGCGCGAGATGGGCTGACCTGGATCGATCGCGCCGGCCGCGTGCAGTCCGTTGACGACTGGAAAAGCTTTGTGGGCAAACGCGCGCAAGCCGGCAAGATCGCGCCGAAGGGTTTTCCCTCTTCGAAAAATTTCGGCCCGGCGTTCGGATGACCCTGTCGTATCGGCGCTCTACCGCCTCGATGTGGGATGATAACGCCGCAGGAAAATAACCGTGCAAAGAATATTAGAGCAATTGAACTAAAAATTGCAGCAAACCAGAGCAACTTTCGCGCGCATCGCCTACGCAGCGCGA
Organism: Parvularculaceae bacterium; assembly: GCA_041747095.1. GTDB lineage: Bacteria > Pseudomonadota > Alphaproteobacteria > Caulobacterales > Parvularculaceae > Amphiplicatus. The sequence continues at coordinate 7,054 of JBGTFV010000046.1, read as the reverse complement.
TTGAGAGTTGCCGTTGCTGTGTAACTTTTGCGCGCAACCTGGTCGCAGCCGGCAGTCTGCGCGTGTATTGTGCGAACTTTTCACAATAGCCTGTATACGGATGTTGACGCGTCAAATGATTAGTGAGAGCGTTCAACTGGGAGCAGAGAACGTGCCTTGTACGTCGGCGGTAGGAGAGACCCGCGCGGCGCAATCAGAAAAATGAGGTCGAGAACAAGAATAAATCGCGCAGAACGCGCGCTTTTCTTGTTGCGTCTTGAGCCTTGTTGCTCAGGCCACGGAGCGCATACCTGCGCTCCGTGGCCGAACTGAAGAGCGACAAGCCTACTCTCGCTTCGTTCGAAATATGTTGTTGCGATCTTTCATCCGGGAAGCCTGAGCGTCGCCTGCAAGCCTCCCTGCCGTGAGCGGCCAAGAATAACGTCTCCTCCATGGCCGCGGGCTACGTCCCGCACGACCGTAAGGCCAAGGCCCGCGCCGCCGACCGAAAGACTGCGCGCCTCGTCAAGCCGGACGAACGGTTTGAAAACGTCCGCATATTGCTCCGGCGCAACGCCCGGGCCGTCATCCTCGACGATGATCTCGACGAACCCGGGAACTTTGGCGGCGCTGATCCATACGCGATCCGCGTATTTCAGGCCGTTGCCGATGAGGTTCATCAGCGCGCGTTTCAGCGCGTCGCGCCGGGCTTCGAGCACAACGCCGCGCGAGTCGGCGCGCGTAATGCGATCGGCGTCCGGACCGGCGCCTGCGACGGCTTCAGCGAGCAGTTCGCCAATATCAATACGTTCCGGCACGCCCGTTGATGCAATGTCACGAGCGAAATCGACATAGGCTTCGATCATCCGCTCCATCTCGGCGACATCCTCGCGCAGCGCCAGCATATCGGCGTCGTCCGCCTGCAGGGCGAGCGTGAGTTTCATGCGAGTCAATGGCGTGCGCAGGTCGTGGCTAACGCCCGCCAGCATGGTTGTGCGCTGGTCGATATGCCGTTTAATGCGCTCGCGCATGGCGATGAACGCCCGCCCGGCGCGTCGCACTTCAGTTGCTCCCGTCGGCCGGAAGTCAGGCTTGTCGCGTCCGCGCCCGAACGCTTCGGCCGCTTCGGCGAGGCGCAGGATGGAGCGCACCTGGTTACGCATGAACACGATCGCAATCCAACCAAGGAGAAGCGTTGCGCCAACCAGCCACAAAACGAATACCGGTCCGGTCGTTGCAAACACCCGGTCGCGCAGGGGCAGCAGAACAAGCGCCCCATCGTCCATCTGAACGCGGACTTCAATATAGCCTGGCCAGCTTTGCGTATTGAACCAATAGTCATATTCGAGCCGCTCGCGCAGCTGGCGGTCGAGCGTACGGTTGTAGAGATTGAAGGGTGAAAGCTTGTCCTCTCCGGGAATGAAGCCGCCAGGTTCAAAGCGCATCGCGAGATCAAGGTCCCGGAGCGCGTCGGCTTCAATTTGCGCACGCGTTGTAGCGTCTGCCTCAGCGTATCGACCGGCAATATAGGTGATTTGTCCCGCTGCGTTCGCAGACAGGTTCGCTGTCACTGAATCCCAGTGACGTTCAAAAAAAATGAATGTGACAACCGACTGCATAAGGAAGATCGGCAGGATGACGATCAGCACCACGCGGGCGTAGAGGCTCTTGGGGAAAATCCTGCGCAGCATGATGGGCTAGTCCGGTATGAGCGCATAGCCGACGCCGCGCACGGTTTGCAGATAAACCGGGGTGCGCGGGTCTGCCTCAATCTTTCGTCTCAGGCGGGTCACCTGCACGTCGACCGACCGCTCCATGCCAGTTGACGTGATTTTCGCCAAAGCATGACGCGCGATCGCCTCGCCAGGCTTCGCCGCGAGCGCCCGTAGCAGCGCCAGCTCGGCGGCGGTCAGTTTGACATTTGCGCCTTCGCGTTTCAATTCGCCGCGTCCGGGAGAGAACACGCACGCACCGAAAGCCAGCTTTCGTTCGTCCCGAGGTCGGGGACCGCTTCGCCTCAATAGCGACGAGACGCGAAGGAGAAGTTCGCGCGGTTCGAACGGTTTCGACAGGTAATCGTCCGCCCCCCGCTCAAGTCCCGCAATCCGGTCTTCCGGCAGGCCGCGCGCGGTCAACAGAAGGATGGGTACGTCTGAGATGGCTCTGATACCCTCCGTCAGGTCGAAACCCGACAAGTCGGGCATCATCACATCGATGATGAGGAGATCAAAATCGACGCCCTTCATGAGGACGCGCGCATCAGCCCCGTTTGCGGCGGTCGATACGCGATAGCCCTGCCCGGCGAGGTATCGCATCAAGAGGTCTCTCAGACGATCGTCATCGTCGACCACAAGAATGTGCGCGGCTCGGGCGCTGATCTCCTCGGTCGTCTGATAATCCGACATAGCCTGTCCCGTCGACTGCCTGCTGGGCTGATCGGCGGCGATCAATAAGGCTGATCGGAAGGCGCCCGCAGCGAACGCGTTGCCGTATGAACATATACGGTCCCGGTCCAGATGGTAAGCAACGTTGCAGCCCAGAACAGCCCCACTGCTGTGGGCTGCGCCGCAGGCAGCAGGCCGCCGGGGGCTGCGACAATGAGGGTTGCGATTGCGCCGAGCTGGAAGGCGGTCTTCCATTTGGCGAGCGCCGAGACGGCTAGCGTTTCCCCGCGCACGGCGAGCGTTTCCCGCAGGCCGCCTACAAGAATTTCCCGCAACAGGATCGCCAGCGCGCCGCCCACCATCGGCCCTTCGATGACCCCGTTACGCGTTAGCAGCAGGAGGGCCGCCGCCACCAGCAACTTGTCAGCAATCGGATCAAGCGCAGCGCCGAGCGCCGAAGTCTCGTTACGGGCGCGCGCCACCCAGCCGTCCAGTAAGTCTGTTGCACTGGCGAACAAAAAAACTGCGAGAGCCGCCGTCATCGCCCATGATGAATTGATGAAGAAACACGCCGCGAACGGAATGATCAAGGCGATCCTGAAGATTGTCAGCAGATTGGCCATCGTACCGTTTTTGCGCGCATTTTCGTCGCCCGTCCATGCGCTTGGGCTTCAGCCGCCATGGAAATAGTCGTAGATGCGCTGTGCGAGCGCCGCCGATACGCCCTCCGCCGCCATCAGATCCTCTGCACGCGCCCGAGCGATTGCCCGCGCTGAGCCGAAATGATTTAGGAGCGCACGTTTTCGCGCGGCGCCAATGCCCGGAATGTCGTCGAGCGGATTGACGCCGATCGCTTTCTTACGCTTAGCCCGGTGCGCGCCAATTGCAAAGCGGTGGGCCTCGTCGCGCAGGCGCTGGATGGTGAAGAGGGCAGGATCGCGCGGCGGTAACAGGAAAGGACCGCGATCGGGAAGGAAAATCTGTTCCCCCGTGGCGCCCGCCGTACGGTCGGCGGTGCGCGCGCCGCTTTCATTCTCGCGGCGGCCCTTGGCGACGGCGGCGACTGTCACGCCCTCAGAGGACGGATCAAAGCCAATCTCCGCCATGGCCTCGAGCGCGGCTGACAATTGGCCTTTGCCGCCATCTAGAAGAATGAGATCGGGTCGGGGCGCGTCGGCAGCTTCCTCTTTCATCAGCCGCGCCAGCCGCCTTGTCAGCACCTCGCGCATCATGCCGAAATCATCGCCTGGCGTGAGCGCTTCCGTCTTGATGTTGAACTTGCGGTACTGGTTCTTGATGAAGCCTTCGGGGCCGGCAACGATCATCGCCCCGACTGCGTTCGAGCCCTGGATGTGCGAGTTGTCGTAGACTTCCACGCGGGTGAGCGGGCCGGAAATTTCCAGCGCCTCGGCGAGACGCGCGAGGCTTTTCTGCTGGCTCGCGCTCTCCGTCATGCGTCGCGCCAGCGCCTCGCGCGCGTTCATGGCGGCGGCGTCGACGAGATTGTGCTTGTCGCCGCGTTGCGGAGCGTGCACCGCGACTCGTCGCGCTGATTTGAGCGAAAGGGCGTCCGCGAGCAGATCTGCTTGTGCAGGAGGCTCGCTGACGAGCACGAGGGGCGGCGGGTCGCGCCCGTCGTAGAATTGCGCAAGAAACGCAGCGAGAATATCAGCGGATTCTTCTTCGGCGGCGTGCTTGGGGAAGTAGGCATGATTGCCCCAGTTCTGTCCGGCCCTGAAAAAGATGACCTGTACGCAGGATTGTCCGCCCTCGGCGTGAATGGCGAAGATGTCCGAGTCGCCGACGCCCTCGGCGTTGATGTCCTGTCCACCCTGAATATACGTCAGGGCGCGTATCCGGTCGCGCAAACGGGCCGCCCGTTCGAATTCGAGCCGCTCGGACGCCGCCTCCATCTCCGCTGAAAGCGCCTTTTGCATCTTGCCGTCGCCGCCGGCGAGGAACTCCTTCGCCTCTGAGACGAGGCGGGCGTATTCCGCTTCGCTGACAAGGCCGACGCACGGCGCGGCGCATCGCTTGATCTGGTGCAGCAGGCATGGTCGCGTGCGCTGTTCATAGACGCTGTCGGCGCACGAGCGCAAAAGGAATGCCTTTTGCAGTGTGTTCAGCGTACGGTTGACTGCGCCGGCGGACGCGAAAGGGCCATAATAGTCGCCCGGACGTTTGCGCGCCCCGCGATGCTTGAGGATCTGCGGCGCGCTGTGGTCAGCGGCGATGAGGATGTAGGGAAACGATTTGTCGTCGCGCAGCAGCACATTGTAGCGCGGCTTGAGTTGTTTGATGTAATTGGCCTCGAGCAGTAAAGCCTCTGTCTCCGTCGCTGTGACCGCGAACTCCATGGCGCGGGTTTCAGAGATCATCCGCATGATGCGGTTCGAGTGCCCGCCCGCCTTTGCGTAGCTCGCCACCCGCGCTTTCAGGCTCTTCGCCTTGCCGACATAGAGCACGGACCCGTCAACGCCGATCATGCGATAGACGCCGGGCTTGGCAGGCAGACGTCGCACTTGATCCGCAATCAGCTCCGCGCCCGCAAGAGGCGGGGGCTCTGCGTACGGTTCAGCCGGCGTCTGCGTGTCGGAAGGCATATCCATGGGGGTCGGTTAACCAGTCGTTATGCTGACGCGGCTAGTCCTGCAAAGAGCCGGGGGCAAGGCTTTGCGCCATCGCAAGGTCGGCGCAACTACTTGTCTCCGGCGATTCGAAACCGCGCGAGAGGCTGGCGCGCCACGCCGGCGATTTTGCGCCAGTGGGTGTCGTGTCGTCAAATGCGCGCTAACGTCGGCAAACCGTCAGAGTTCTGGACCGCGACAGCGTTTTTCGTCGTTATGGCAATGCTGGGCGCGTGGTTTGCCTATGCCGCCGTTTCCGACTATGCGGCCGCCCGCGCCAGCCGCAACTGGCCGGTCGTCGAGGGTGTCGCACTCAGCCGCGCCGCTGGCGCTTCCCCCTGTCGCTATGCCTACTTTCAGAATGGCAAGTCCTATGAGGGCGCGCGTCAACGGTTCGCCACCGCGCCGCGTCGGTCGAGCCTTGTCGATTGTTCGCCGGGCGCGCGGCTGGATGTGCGCGTCGCGCCGAATGATCCGGCGCTATCCGTGCTGTCGCCGGGCGGGTCGGCCGTTACGTTCGTGTTCTGGATTAGCGCGGCGGCAATTGTCCTGTTCGCCGGATTGGCTGGCGTTATTCGAATGATGCTGCTGGCCGACGGGCTCGTGGCGCCGCATGGCGGATATACCGGAGCCGAAAGCCCGGCCGAGTGAAACATCAACGCTATCATGCCTCGTAAGTCACGCGTTCGCCCAATGTGGGACGCGCGACTTCGACGCGTTTGACGGGCGCGCCGGTTTCGGCCGCGGCGCGAAAAATCCAGGCCGCCGTATTTTCAAGCGTAGGACGATCGAGGCCTTCGACTTCGTTCAGGATGCGGTGATCGAGCCGCTCGTGGATCGCAGCGCAGATCGCGCGCAAGTCGGCGAAGTCATAGAGCCAGCCCTGCGGCGTCAGCGCCGGCCCAGCGAGCACGATCGTCGCCACATAGGAATGCCCGTGCAGTCGCGCATAAGGGTGGGCGTCCTCGCCCGGCTTGGCGGCGGCGAGCTGATGGGCCGCCTCGAAACTGAACTGGTAGTGCTGCTCGAACAAGGGTCGCCTCAGAGCTTGCTGCGGAAAATTTCCGCGCCCGCCGCTTCCGCCTCGGCTATGGCGTTCGGCTTTTCAATCCGTATGCGGGCGCTCAGCGTCAGGGGATTTGCGAGCGCCGCCGCAGCAATGCGCTCGGCGAGCGTTTCGACGAGCTTGATGTGTCCCTCAGCGAGAATTGCCTTGATGGCCTGGGTCAGGCGGTTGTAGCAGACAACATCCTCCAGACGGTCAGAGCCCGGATCAGCCGGTTCGCAGACCTCCAGTTCAAAATCGATGCGAACAGGCTGGGCTTGTGCGAATTCCTGCGGGTATGCGCCGATGCGCGCATCAAGCGTCAGCCCCCGGACGAAAATCTTCCGGCGCGGCGTCTCCGGCGCGCGACGCGCGGCGGGGCTCAGCCTTTCAACGGCGGCGGCCGGCTCATTCGTTGACGAGGACATCGGGCGTTCTCCACGCAAGGTGCTGACCGCCATCAACGGCGATCATCTGGCCGGTTACGGCCCGCGCGCCGACGAGATACATCAGCGCCCCGACGATGTCATCCGGCCCGCCCCCGCGCCCCAGAACGGTCGCCTGCCCCTGAAGGGCGAAATCCTCCTCCGACTGGCGCGCATTGCGCATCGTCGGCCCTGGGCCAATAGCGTTCACTCTGATGCCTCGCGGTCCGAGGGCCTGGGCGAGGGTCTGGGTGAGGGTCCACAGGCCCGCCTTCGAGACGGTGTAGGACAGGAATTGCGGCGTCAGCTTCCAGACCCGTTGGTCGATGAGGTTGACGATGAGATTGTCCTCGCCTGCCGGCGCGGCGGCGGCGAAACCTTGCGCAAGCTTCAGCGGCGCATGCAAATTGGTCTCAATGTGAGCGTCCCAACTGCGGTCGCTCATGGTCTCGATTTCGTCGTTCTCGAAGAGCGACGCGGAATTGACGAGCAGGCTCAGCGGCCCAAGCGCTTCGGCGGCGGCGGGGACGAGGCGCGCCGTGGCGTTGCGGTCTGACAGGTCGCCGCCCAGGGCGATCGCCTTGGCGCCGAGGG
>JBGTFV010000045.1:0-4311 GCA_041747095.1 Parvularculaceae bacterium | reverse complement strand
CGCATCGATCGCGCGGATCGCCTGCTCGACGGCCCCGCGAATTTCGGCCGCGCTGCGCGCCCAACCCTGCCCGCTCGAAATCGGCTGCGGGCGCCAGACGACATCGCCGGAGGCGGCGGCTTCCGCCATCTCCTGCGTCGAATCGAACAGATGGACATTGGGCGAGCCGCCCATTGCTGCCACGATTTCCTCGAACACAGGCATTCGCCGCGCAATGACCGGCTTACGGTGCGCAAGGGCATGCAACAACGGCAGTCCGAACCCCTCGTAAAATGACGGGAACACGACGAGCCGCGAGCGAGCATAGAGGCTCGCGACCTGCGCATCGGTCATCAGACCAGCAGCGAAGCTGACGACGCGCGGGTTGTCGCTTTCAATGCCGATGGTGACAAAGCGCGCATCCGGCGCGGCCTCGAGGAGGCGTTCGAGCGTCGGCGCGACATGCTTATGAGGGAAATGATTGCCGATGATGAATATTGCGCCATCGCAATCGGACGCGAAGGCCGTATCAATCTCCACTGGCGCATAATCTTCGATATCGACCGACAGCAGCGACGCACAGCGCACGGCGCGATCGCTGACCGGATAGCGGCTTGAGAACTGATCCATCGAATATTGGCTGATCGTCAGCAGCACGTCGACCTGCTCGCTTGCGAACGCCCAGAGCTCTTCGACTTCCTGGCGAAACAAAGGCCCGCAATCCTGCGCGATCGTATCGAGCATCGAGATCGCGATCACCGGCGCTCGTGCGGCCAGTCGATCAACGCTTTCCCAGTCGAACGGCTGACCGATCCGGATAATTGCAGCAAAGACTTCTTGCGAGGCGATGTCGACGCGGCGTAGCCCGGCAATCGCGCCGAGTTTATGGAATTCAAAAACTGCCTGGCTCGCGATGACAGCCACGTCGTAGGCGTCGGACCATGCCGCCGCCGCTTCCCGCGCGAGCGCCTTTGCTGCTTCGAACGTGCCGTTGTGGTGCGCGGCGAAGGACGAGAAGTCAAACGCGATCGCTTGTTTGCCCGCGCCATTGCGCAACAGGCCGCCGAGTACGCGTTCGGCGCGATAAGCGGGCGCCGCGAAATAAGCGCTGACAAGTCGCGAATAATGCGGATACCGCGCCAGCAGAATAGCGCTGTTTTTCCGCTCGCGCTCCGCTTTCGGCGTTGCGCTTAACGAGAAAGATTGCTCGCCTTCGTGCCAGACATAGGCGCGGTTGGCGAGCGCGCCGCGATAGCCGACCATGCCGGCGCGGCACACGAAATCATTTTCCTCGTTGTATCCCGCGCCGTAGATCGGGTCGAAATCGCCAAATTCGTTGAGCAGGCGCCATTTGATCAGCATACAGAAGCCGACGACGGTGGGCGCATACGTAAATCGCGGTAGGTGGGGCGCGATTGCGGCGTAATTCAAGTATCCCTCCGCCGGCGTCGCCCGCCAGCGCTCCTCCTGCTGCGGGAGTGAGCAAAGCGTTGCGTTGTTCGACCGTGGACTGACGAATCCGATCATTTCGTCGCTATAGGCGACATCGACCATTTCCTTCAGCGCGCCTGCAAAAACGATGGTGTCGGAGTTGACGAGAATGACATCGGCGCCGGATGCAACCGCTTCCCTGATCGACCGGTTAACGGTTCCGACAAAGCCGAGATTGCGTTCATTCGTTACGATCCGGCATGCAAGTCCGGCCTCGGCGGCGCGGGCGCCCGCCGCCGCAAGCGCCTCCGCAAGCGGTGCATAATCGGGCGAATCATTGATCAGCAGAACGTCTGCGCCAATCGCGGTTAGATCGGCGGCGGATGCGATCAACGAGGAAACAAGCCGCTCAACCAGATGTTCTGCCTTGTAGAAGGGCGCAACAACCAGCGTTCTCCGATTTTGCGAAAGGCGTCCGCCGACAGCGTCGAAATTGCCGTCGATCCGCATCGCGCGTTCGCGATTGAGTTGAATATCCAAAGGCGTCACTCCCAGATTCCCCGATAGGCGCACCCGCTCATACGCGCCGCCGCCAGTCGTCAAGAACGTCAGCGAGCGCGTCGTCGATCGTGTGCTGCGGCGACCAGCCGAGCCTTTCGGTAGCGCGCGCATTATCGCCGACCGCAACCGGCGTATCCGAGGCCCGCAGCAGGCGCTGATCAACCGAAACAGCGATCTTGACCGTCGCCTGCGCGAGCAGGCGTTCGAGCAGGTCGCCAATGCGCGTCGCCGATCCTGAACAGATGTTGATCGCTGTCGCATCGCCGACCGAAGACGGCGCATCGAGCGCCATGGCATACGCACGCGCTACATCGCGAACGTCGAGAAAATCACGCATTGCGTCGAGATTTCCGACGTTCATCACCGGTTCTTGAAGTCCTTTTTCAATCCGCGCGATCTGACGCGCGAAAGCCGGCGCCACAAAGGCGTCGTCTTGCCCGGCGCCGGTGTGGTTGAAAGCGCGGAACCGGATGCAGTCGAGACCGTCAAACGTACGCTGGCCGAGCATGATATCCGCAGCAGCCTTCGTCGCCGCGTAAACGGTTGCCGGGCGCAAAGGCGCGCTCTCGTCGAGCGCGCCGCGGATGAGGCGGAAGCTTTCGCCGTAGCTTTCCGAGCTTCCAGCAAAAACCAGCCGCGCGGCGGGCGCCTCGGCGAGAATGATGTCCGCAAGTTCCGAAACGGCGATAAAGTTGACGCGCCATGCCCGCGCCGCGTCCGCGCGCGCCGCTGACGGCGCCGCTATCGCGGCAAGATGAATGACCGCCGATGGCCGTTCCCGGGAGATCGCAGCGCGCATCGCGGCGACGTCTTCGATGTCGGCGTCGATGAAGCGAACGGCGCTCACCGAACGCCTGTCTTCGTGTCGCACAACGCCGACAATATCTTCCGGTTCGCGACCGGCCGCCAGCAGGGCGGCGATGACATGGCGCCCCACAAACCCCGCAGCGCCGGTGATCATCACCGGCCCGCGATCGGATGTTTCGGGCCCTGCGCTCATTCGCCTAGGCCATGCGTCCAGCGCACCGCTTCAAATCGGCGTCGACCATTTCGCAGATCATGTCTTCAAGGCTGACGCTCGGCTCCCAGCCGAGCTTTGCCTTTGCTTTCGAAGGATCGCCGAGCAGGATGTCGACTTCCGCCGGCCGGAACAGCTCAGGATCGATTACAATATGGTCGTCCATCAGAAGACCCGCATGCGCAAACGCGATCTCGCACATGCGACGCACCGTGGTCGTGACGCCGGTCGCCACGACAAAGTCGTCCGGCGCGTCCTGCTGCAGCATCAGCCACATCGCACGGACGTAATCGCGCGCATGGCCCCAGTCGCGCTTTGCATCAATATTGCCGAGGCGCAGTTCCTTTTGCAGCCCGAGCTTTATGCGCGCAACGCCGTCCGTAACCTTTCGCGTCACGAACTCGACGCCGCGTAGCGGCGACTCATGGTTGAACAGGATGCCGCACGAGGCGTGCATGCCGAAACTCTCACGGTAGTTGACTGTGATCCAGTGCCCGTAAAGTTTGGCGACCGCATAGGGCGAACGCGGATAAAACGGCGTTGTTTCGGACTGCACCGGCTCCTGGATGCGGCCATACATCTCCGATGACGATGCCTGGTAAAACCGCGCTTCCGGCGCCCCGACACGAGTCGCCTCAAGAACGTTGACGACGCCGAGCGCCGTCACCTGCCCGGTCAGCAGCGGCTGTTGCCACGACGTCTTGACGAAAGACTGGGCGGCCAGATTGTAGATTTCATGCGGCTGCACGTCCTTGAAGCTGCGGATCAGTCCGGAAATGTCGAGCAGGTCGCCGTCGATTAGCCGAACGTCGCGGTCGATACCGAGATAGCGCAGGCGATGGTCGTTCATCTCCTGTGTGCTCGACCGGCGCACAATGCCGAATACGTCATACCCCTTCTTCAGCAGGAACTCCGCGAGATAAGCGCCGTCCTGGCCCGTCACGCCGGTGATAAGCGCCCTTCGGCGATCTGAGCTGTCAGCCATTATTCTCCCCAGCCTTTCCAGTCGTGCGCTGCAAGTGCGCGGGCGCGGTTGGTATTGCACGAAAACGCTGTGCGACTTCAAGTGAACAGAGGCGCGGAGTCCGCCGGTCGCATGGGGTCATGAAGCGAACCTATTGTCCGACACGAGCAATGCCTGGATGCGAGTGAACATCTCGCAACAAGCACACTTTGACCGATTGTGAATTTCCTGTGCTCGCCTCAAACAATCCCCGCTTTCAGGCAATCGTGGACATGCAACAGCCCGACGGGCCGGCCGGCGGCGTCGACAACGAAGAGCGCGGTGATCCGCCCTTCGTTGAGGCGGGCGAGCGCCTCGC
>JBGTFV010000044.1:0-3095 GCA_041747095.1 Parvularculaceae bacterium | reverse complement strand
TCTCGCCTTCCTTCGTCATGCGCCGCCCGGCGATGGCGCGAAGGCGCAGCTTCACGGCGGCGGGTAGCGATGGTGAGTTCTCCGCGTCAAAGCGAAGCTGCACTGCGGTCTCGACCTTGTTGACGTTCTGGCCGCCCGGCCCGCTTGCCCGGATAAAAGCCTCAGAGAGTTCGGAAGGATCGATCGCGATGGAAGGCGTTATCCGCAACGCCCCGGCGCTCACGGCCAAACTCTCATAATCCGGCGGGGCGTTCGCGCCTCGCCTCGCTTGCGCGTTGCTTGACGCTCGCCGACTTCAACTGTCCGCACGCGGCGAATATGTCCCGGCCGCGCGGCGTACGGATCGGCGAGGCGTAGCCCGCGCGGTTGAGAATATCGGCGAACGCCTCGATCCGGGCCCACGTCGAACATTCATATGGCGCGCCGGGCCAAGGGTTGAACGGGATGAGGTTGATTTTCGCCGGGACGTTCTTCACGAGGCGAACGAGCGCGCGCGCCTCGGCGTCGGTGTCATTAACGCCCTTCAACATCACATATTCAAACGTAATGCGGCGCGCGTTGCTGACCTCCGGATAGGTGCGGCACGCTTCCATCAACTCAGCGATCGGATAGCGCCGGTTTAACGGCACCAGTTCGTCGCGCAGCGCATCATTGGTGGCGTGCAGGGAAATCGCCAGCATCGCGTTTGTCCGTTCGCCAAGCGCGCGCATTTTCGGCACGACGCCCGAGGTTGAGACCGTCACGCGGCGGCGCGAGATCGACACCCCATCGCCATCGGAGATGACGGACATGGCGTCCGCTACATTGTCGAGATTATAGAGCGGCTCGCCCATGCCCATGAAAACGACATTCGACAACAGTCTGTCTTCGCCGCCCGACGGCCATTCGCCGAGATCATCCTTCGCCGCCATGATCTGGCCGACGATCTCCGCCGCAGTCAGGTTCCGCACCAGAGCCTGCGTGCCGGTGTGGCAGAACGTGCAGGTCAGCGTGCAGCCGATCTGGCTGGAGACGCACAAGGCCCCTGCGCGGCCGACGTCCGGGATATAGACCGTTTCGACCTCAGCGCCCGGCCCGAGAGAAAAGAGATATTTCCGCGTGCCGTCGACCGAGACCTGGCGCTCGATCGTCTGCGGTCGGTCGATCGAAAAGGATGCGGCGAGCGCAGCGCGCATATCCTTGCCGATATCGGTCATCGCCTCGAACGACGCGACGCCGTAGTGATAGACCCAGCGCCAGATCTGGTTCGCACGCATGCGGGCCTTGCGCGGCTCAAGCCCGAGACGATCGACAAGCGCCGCCTCGAGCCGCTCGCGCGTCAGCCCAATGATCGGCAAGCGTCCGCTCGCCTCCGTTCGGGGCGCCGTCTCGCGCTGTGTGAGGTCCAGAATTGTCATAGGGCGGATATAGAGCTTCGCGTGGGACCGGGCAATTGGACCCGGCCCGCGCCCTAATCGTCCCGAATGGGCGCGCCGTCGTCGATGAAGGTCAGGAGATCGCCCGGCTGGCATCCCAGTTCCTTGCAGATCGCCTCAAGCGTCGAAAAGCGCATGGCCTTCGCCTTGCCGGTCTTCAGGATCGACAGATTGGCGATCGTCACGCCGACCCGCTCGGACAACTCCGTCAGCGACATCCCGCGGTCGAGCAACACCCTGTCGAGTTTGACGGCGATGGTCATCAGACGGTCAGGTCCTGTTCGTCCTTCATGCGCGCGCCTTCGGCGAAAACCTCCGCGAGCACGAAGACGGAGGCGATCGCGATGAAAGACGTGACGCTGAGATTAATGTTGATCTCTGAGCCGACGGCCGCGCCGGCGATCCCGAAAACGAACTTGCCCGCCTCGCCCAGCAGCAGGGCATACCCGATCCGCCGGAAGCGCGCCGCATTCTCCGCAACAAACGGCGTGCCAACCCTGATCGTCCGCAGCAATTCCAACAAGCGTTCGATCACATAAAGTCCGACGCCCAGCGAAACGAAGGCCCGGGCGAGCTTTACTAAGCCGCCGGGCTCAATCTCGACGTCGCCGTCGACATGGACGTTATCAAACTGCGTCACCCAGTCGATCAGCATCGGCAGCAGAGGGACAAAGACCATCGCAACGGTCAATCCGGCGATAGAGATCCAGATGATCCCCCGAGCGACGTTCAGCCCGATGGCGAAAATTGTCGCGAGGGTTTTTTTCTCCGAAGTCTTTTTGGCGCTTTTCATTCGCGTCCGTCCCTCAGAAAAAAACGGCGAGGTGGAACGCCGCTTGTGCCGCGGAAATGGCGGACGGGTCATTGGCGCACCCGCAATCGGCGCGCATCGCCAATACTGCAACGAAGCCGCACGCGACGGCGATCAGCAACGTGGGAAATAGTAAACGGCGCATCGCTCGCTCCGGCGTTTTCGATTTGGGCAGGCGAGGCGGCTGGACCGGGTCGCGGCCCGCCGCCATGCTCGGCGGCACGTCAGGCCAGCTGCGCGAATTGCGCGAGCGAGAGGCCATAGCTCGCGCCGATAAGCGCGATAACGAGGATGGTTGCGGCGACATTGACAAACGCGTCAATTTTGCCAATTCTGTCAGATGCGTGGTTGTTGATCATTTCGGTCACCCTTTCTGGTATTTCCGGCTAGGAACTGGTGGTTTGCAGGCGCGTTTTGGCTGTATTCTTGGGCGGTGACGGCTTTGGCCGCACCGCTCTTTTTTCATCGAACATCAGTGATTAGGCACGTGAGATCCGGCTTCCCGGTTGGTTGCGGCTATCGCCGTCTTGTTGAATATCAATATATACTTATCGAAAAACAATGCAAGAGGTTTTTCGTCGAAAAACGATAATTTTTTGCCGATAAAGGATATGGCGCAGCACGCAATGGCCCGACACCTTCATTCTGACATCCTCATTATTGCCAGCCATAACGCTGGAAAAGTTCGCGAAATCAATGAGTTGATTTCGCCATTCGGCGTCACGGCGGTCTCAGCCGCCGATAGAGGTCTCGCTGCGCCTGAGGAGACCGAAAGCACATTTATTGGAAACGCCGCGATCAAGGCCAACGCGGCGGCGCAGGCGTCCGGGCTGCCCGCGCTCGCCGACGATTCCGGGCTCGAGATCGCC
>JBGTFV010000043.1:0-2035 GCA_041747095.1 Parvularculaceae bacterium | reverse complement strand
CGGTCGCGAGCGCCGATAGCGGCGCGCCCGCCCGGCGCGGGACGACGAGAGTCAGCGGACCCGGCCAGAAGGCGGCCGAGAGGCGCTCGGCGAGCGGGGAGAAGTCGCCAAAACCTTGCGCCATGGCGAGGTCGGCGACGTGCACGATCAGCGGATTGAATGACGGCCTGCCCTTGGCCTCATAGATGCGCGCAACGGCGCAGTCGTTCGCGGCGTCGGCGGCAAGTCCATAGACGGTCTCGGTTGGCGCAGCGACGAGGCCGCCTTCGCGAATGAGCTGGGCAGCGCGAGCGATCGCCGCTGCGTCAGGCGTCATGGCCGTCGAGCGCGTGAGACTTCAGAACCTCGATCGGGACGACGGCGAGCGCTTCCTCATGGGTCGCCCGCAGGAGGATCGGCGGCGCGGCGCCGTCGTCCAGCGCCTGTTTCCAACGAGCAAGGCACACGCACCAGCGGTCGCCCGGCTTAAGGCCGGGGAAGCCGAACTCGGGACGAGGGGTGACAAGGTCATTACCGACGCGCCGCTGGTGCGCGAGGAATTCGGCGGTGACCTCGGCGCAAACGACATGCATGCCGCGGTCATGTCCGTCCGTGTCACAACAGCCGTCGCGGAACCAGCCGGTGAGCGGGTCAAGCGAGCAAATCTCAAGGGCGCCGCCGAGAACGTTGCGCCGCTGATCATCCGTATCGGTCATAATCAAGGCGCTCCATTCATGTCGTCTATCGCCGGGGCGTCTGCGGCGGCTGCGTGACGTCGAAGACGATCCGTTCGCCGCCAACCATCAGATCGTACATCAGGGGCGGGGCGACGGCCATCGATGCGGCGAAGGCGCGCAGTTCGGCGGCTGTGGCTGGCGACGCGAACCTTCGCAATTCACTCGACCGCGTTCGCTCTGCGGGCGGGCTGACCAACTGTGCGCGCGCCACGCGCCGCCATCCGTCCTCGAACTCCTGAAGAACCTCGACGGTTCCCCCGTCGGCGCGCGGATTGACATCAAGCAGCGCCAGTTCCTCCACCCCGTCGCCATTGAGGTCGATGAAGCGGCTGAAGCAGCGAGGAACAACGCCATGCGCGGCATTGTTTGCGCAAGTCTCGGCCATCGCAAAGGGAAGCGAGGACGCAAAGGCTTCGGGCGGCGGCGCGCGTTCATCAAGGGGCGAGAAGGCCGCTCGCAGGGTTTCGGCGCCGACTGGCGGATCGAGCGGAATGAGCCGACCGTAGTGATCGCCGAATATCAGGTCGGCCCACAAGGGCGTTACGGTCGCAGCGCCAGCGAACATTTCCATCAAGCGCGATTGGCGATCGGTTCGGTCAAGGCGACCGAGGCCGACGCGGCGGGCGGCGGCGGGGTTGGGGTCCCGCCAGCCATAATTTCCTGTTGGTATCCATTGATCGGGGCCATCCTGGATGATGGCGGCGAGTTGCAGCCAGAAGATCTCCCCGAACTCATCGCTTCGCCACCAATTCAAATCTCGCCGGATGAGCAGATCGAGATCGCCATCCCCGTCGAGATCCAGAAGTCGCGCCGGGCAGCGCCCATCGCCGGTCTCTGAGCTCTCGACTTGTGGCGCGGCTTTGGCGCGCCTGCCGAGGCGTTGGCGCCGGCGCTCGTCTTCGGCTCTGAGGGCGCTTGCTTCCAGTGCGGAGCGACGACTGGCGACGCAATCGCCGATCGGGTCATTGCCGGCGGGCGGTAGCAAGGCGGCGTCCGGAATGACGCCGTCGCCGATCAACAAAAGCGCGTCGCGGCGGTCGTTGAATGTCTGTTCGACCGAAATATAGGGCCGTCGCTCGCCCGGATTGCGCGCCAGAAGCGCGATGCGGTCGCTGCGCTCATCCCCTGAGCGGTTGGCGAGCTTTGCCAGCGCGCTTTTGCCCCATTGGCTCGACCGCGCGTCGGCGAGGAAGCCGAAGTCGAAATCGTCCGGATCGACCTTTCCGGAATCAAGGCGGGCGTGCTGGTTATCGACGGCGATCCGCGCCGGGTCGGCGATGGGCGTCATCAGGGCGAGGAGGATCGCCGCCGTCGCCGCC
>JBGTFV010000042.1:0-41978 GCA_041747095.1 Parvularculaceae bacterium | reverse complement strand
CAACGTACTGATCGTTCCGGCCGGCGCCGTCACATCGCCCGAAGCCTCGCCGGTGATGTCGACGCCGCCATCGGCGCCGAGAGCGAACGCCGCGCCGCCCACAAGATTGGTTACGGCGAAATTGCCCATGCCGGCCTGGGCAGCCTCCGTGCGGATCGTAAACGCGCCCCCATCGTCGAGACTGAGGCCGCCGGCGATGTTGATCGCAACCGGGCCGCCGTCTGTCGCGAGGCGCACCATGACGTCTGAAAGGTCGATCCGATCGAACGGAATCGGTCCAGCTTGCTTTGGCGGGGGCCGGTACCCGTCGAGCTTTACGGCTCCGTTCGACGCGATGGCGGCGTCAATCCGGCCCGGACCGATCGAAACGCGCCGGACGCGGCGATGAAGCAACGCCTCGCGGATGTCGAAATCGACCGCGACGCCGTCAAGCGCGACCGCATTGGGTGCAGCTTCGGAGCCGGCTGAAAAACGGGCAAGGACGAGGCGTGATAAAGTGAATTCGGAGACCTCCGCTGCGGCCATATCGAAACCGGCGCCGCGCGCTGCCTCCACGATCACGCGTTCGGCGATGCGTGACCTTTGAGACCAGATCGTCGCGCCGACGAGCGCTAGCAACAGCAAGATTGCCGCCCCTATGCCGACTGACCGTTGCGCGACCTTGCCCATTCATCCCGCCCGGGATTTTTCTCCGGCGCGCTCCCCGCTTGGATCTGCGAACGCCGCAAGCGCGTCCCCTCTCAAGATGGCGAAAATTGCGCGATAATGCGAGAGCGGGCTTTAACGCTCCTCGCCCATCTTGTGATCGATATCTGGCGCAGGAGGTTTTCCGTCGCCGGTCTTGAAGGTTGACGCCCGATGGGTCAAAACGAAACGAATCAGCGGGCGACGCGGCCTGATTCGTGCAGACTTTCCAGAGCGGATGACGTTCCGCGTGGCGATTGCATTCGTTAACCGGGGCGTCGTTCGTGTTTGGCCGGGCGACACAAAATCAGCCTCGCGAGAGGCAACAAGGGCAAGTTCATTGTTGAAGCGCGTTAATTTAACCCCCTCGTCCGATGCCGCCTCCGGGCGACTCATATTAGCATCCTCCATCGGGATGCTCGTTATCGCCACTGGCGTTTTTGGCTTGCTGGAGGCGGGCCGCGCCGACGGCGCGATGGCTGCATCGTCGCCGGAAAGCGCCCTGTTGACGCCGACAGTGGCGCCAGCCTCGCAGCTAACAACTCCGGCTGTTGCGCTTGCCTTGACCCCTCCCCCCGCGCCCTTCCGCGTCGCGCTCGCGGGCGAAAACGTCTGGGTCGTCGACGAGTCCGATCGGGGACCTGTTTTCTTCTTCGAAGATGAAATCGCTGGTCCGATCCAGCGACCCGAACCTTCACTGAGCCTGATCGACGCCGATCCCGCGGCAGAGCCCCGGGTGATCGAGATCGCCGTTGCGAAAGGCGAGACGCTCGACGCCACCTTGCGGCGGGCAGGCGTGCGCGCGCCAGATCGCCGTGACGCCGCGCAAGCACTCTCGAAAGAAGTCAACCTTCGCTCGCTCCGGCCAGGCGGCACGTTCAAGCTGACGCTAGGCGAACCCAACCTCACGCTGCACCAGCACGCAGCGATCGGGTCGCCGGGAGCGCACTTGCTGGCGCTAGACTATAAGCCTGACGCACAAACGCGGGTAGAACTCGCGCGCTTGGGACCCGGCTCATTTGATGTGCGGAAGTCCGGCATTGATCTCGCCGTTCGCCTGATGTCGATCAGGGGGCGGATCGACGGAAGCCTGTTTCTTTCCGCCAAGGCGCTCGGCGCGCCTAACGAGGCGATTGCTGACTTGGCTAACGCTTTTGCTTACGACATCGACTTCCAGCGCGACATCTTTGGCGGCGACGAGTTCGAGGCGATCTTCGAGATTAAATACGACAGCGAGGGACAGCCTGTCGGCGTTGGAGAGTTGATTTACGGCCGCCTGAAATGGCGCGGAGGCGCAAAAGAAAAAAGTTATTACCGGTTCGCGATGCCCGATCAATCGGGTCAGCCGGACTTTTTCGACGCGAGCGGCCAGAGCGCCAAACGTCTGTTGATGAAAACGCCGATCGACGGGGCGCGCCTGTCGTCCGGCTTTGGCACGCGCAAGCATCCGATCCTCGGCTACGCCAAGGCGCACAAGGGGGTGGATTTCGCAGCGCCGACAGGGACGCCGATCAAAGCTGCCGGCGACGGCGTCGTCGAACGCGCCGGGCCCTATGGCGGGTTTGGCAATTACATTCGCCTGAAGCACGCATCCGGTTACAAGACCGCCTACGCGCACCTGCATTCGATCAAGAAGGGCGTAAGAGCGGGCGCGCGCGTACGGCAGGGCGATATTATTGGTTATGTCGGCTCTACCGGACGGTCGACCGGACCGCACCTTCACTACGAGATCCATCATAATGATCAGGCGGTGAACCCGCAAAAGCTAAAGATTGCGACCGGCGTTGAACTGACCGGAAATGCGCTCGATCAGTTCCGTATCGAACGCGACCGCATTGACGCCCTGCGGGCGCGGCAGGATGGCCCGGGCACGAGGCTCTTCGCCCGCGAGGACGGCCCCGCTCGTTCGCTATAGTTTTTGACTCAACCTTCATTAGGCAGCGGTAACGGCGTGATCTGCCCCTCGCCGATCATTCGGCGAACGGCTGCCATGAGGCGGCGCTCGGCGGCAATCTGATCGGTTTCGCTCAACGGCGGCGCAGTCTCTCGTTCTTCTGCGATCTGCTCGCGCATGCGCTTTGACAAAGCGCCGAGGAGGTACGTCGCCGTCGCAGGGGCAGCCTGTTCTGCGCGCGCAAGCACCGCCAGCAATGTCGCCTTATCGATCTCGCCGACGATCCGCGCGGCGGCGCCTTCAGGCAGTCTTGCCGAGATTTCCTCGAACACGATGAGGCTTTGGCGAAGTCTGATTTCGGCGCGCGGAACATTGGTCGCAAGGTGCGTTAGCATGTCATCGCGCTTCGTCGTCTCGATCAGCGGCATCAAAGCCTCGACGGTCGCAAAACCTTCGCCGAGCTCCTTCGGGCCAACAACGCGCGTAGCGAGGTCCGAAACGATCGCCTCGAACAACGCCGCCTTGCGCCCGGCGTCCACTGCATCCGCGCGCGCAAGGTCGGCGACGATGCGATTGGCGAAGGCTGACGGTAGGCGCGAGAGGATGTCGCTCGCCATTTCGGCGTCGAGTATCTGCATGAGCGTCGCTACAACAATGCTCCGTTGCGCGCCGAGATAGGCGGCAATCTCGTCGACAGTCATCGCGCCAAATAATTCGGGCAGTGGCGGAGCGGCTTCCACAACCGCATTAAGCGCCGGTGGTTGCGTGCGAAATTTCTCCCGCAACGCGGCGATGCCGCCGAGCGCTTCTTCATTAATGCGCTCGACTTCGGCGATGAACTCTTCTGACGCGCTTTCGACAAGATCAGGGGCGGCCGCATCGACTTCAAGCAACGCCTGCGCAAACAGTTGCTGCTGACCTGGCGAAGATGCCCCGAGGATTGCCGCCGTAATATCGGGAGGCAACATGGCCAACACACATGCGGCTTTACGCGCGCGCTCGCCCGCCACCTCAACCGCGGCGACGGCGGCGAGTGATATTCCTTGCCCTGTCATGGCTGGTAGCTCCGCACCAGTGCGCCTGCGATCTCGACCCAAGCATTTGTCAAAACAAGGAATGCTATCTTGAACGGCAGCGACACAATGATCGGCGGCACCATCATCATGCCCATCGCCATCAATACCGAGGCAAGCAGCAGATCAATGATCAAAAATGGCAGCAGCAAGACAAAGCCGACTTCGAAGGCCCGTTGGATTTCCGAAAGCACAAATGCCGATACGAGCAACGCTGGCCTGACCTCGGCTTCATCGGGTAGCCCGTCCCGCGCTGTCGAGGCGCGCAGGATCTCGATCGCTTCCGGATCAACGCGCGCCGCCATGAAATCACGGAAGGGCTGGAAGATTATTTGTGCCGCTTCCGGCTCGGCAAGCTCGCCATTCATGTAGGGCTCGACGCCATCGCGCCAGGCCGCAGCGATGACCGGCTCCATGACATACCCCGTCAACGCCAACGCCAGTCCCATTATAAGCATGTTCGGCGGGGATTGCTGCAGTCCTGCGCCCTGCCGAAGAATCGACAGTACAATGATTATAAACGGCAGGCTTGTCGCCATCATCAAGATCGCAGGCAGCACGCCAAGAACGCCGACAAGCGCGATGATTTGCACCGTTCTGGCCGCAAGACTCGCGGCTGCAGCCGACTCGATTGGCGACGCTACCGGGTCGAAACTTTGCGCGAGCGCAATTTCGGGCGACGCCAGAAAAATAGCGAAGAGCGTCAGGAATACTTTGCTTTTCCATGCGGAGGCAGGGAACGGTTTATGTCTTGCCATTGCCTCAGCGAGCTCCATCGCTCGAGGCGCCGCCGACCCATGACTGCAATACCGCCGCCGCCGCTGCTGGCTTTTCAGTCCCTATCGCGCGTAACCGCTCTATGGCTGCCTGCTGCCCGGTCGAGAGGATGTTGGCAGCGCCAGCAAGGGAGCCATTGGCAGACAGCGCCGGCGCAGCAGGCGGTGCGGCGGCGATCTTTAAAATCGGTCTTAAAACGAACCAGCCGAGAAAAATAGCGACGATGGAAGGGATCGCAATCTGTAAAAGGGAAACGCCCTCACGGGCCAGAAAGTCCGCCAGCGGATCTGATTGACCTGTCACAGGCGGCGCTTCGGAAGCATCGAAGGCGAGTGTCTCGACGACCACTGAATCGCCGCGCACGGCGTCAAATCCAACAGCCGCTTCGACAAGGCGTCTGATTACTTCCAGTTCCTCAGGCGAACGAGCCTCTGCGATCGTTGAGCCATCCTCAAGCGTTCGCGTCGCATGATTCAACAGCACAGCGGCAGTGATCCGCTCAACACCGCCAGCCGACTGCGCGCGCTCGCGGCGCACCTCCGAAACTTCGTATCGATTAACGCCGCGACTTTCTTTCCGCCGTGATTGCGTCTCAGCGCCGCCCGTCGCACCTTCCGGCAAGTTGCTGGCGACGGTGACGGCTTGCGGCTGGCCTTGCGCATTTTCCTCAATCTGCGTGACGTTTTCATCTATGAGCACACGCCTCTCGGGATCGATCGACCGCTCTATGATTTTCTCGTCGCCCTGATCGAACGCAACTTTCACAGCCACGCGTGCGTTGCCTGGCCCGACGCGCGCCTCAAGTAATTCGAGTAGGCGTGACTGCAAGATCGCGTCGGTCGTTATTGCTCCTGCACGCTCATCGTTTGGCTTACCCATTGACGGCACCAGCCCGGTCGCGCGATCAATAACGGCGACGCGATCAGGCGTGAGATCGGGCACTGCAAGCGAAACGAGATGCCGGATTGCGTTCGCCTGATCTGCGCTCATCGCACGCCCGCTCATGGTGATTGAAACGGCTGCGCTCGGGCGGCCTCGATCCCGCGCGAAGGGCGCCGTCCGTGGAATGGCAAGATGCACGCGTACAGACTTGACACCGGCCATCGCCAGAATAGTCCGCGAAAGTTCACCTTCTCGCGCCCGCCAGTAGGCAGCGTCGAACATCTCTGATGTCGTTGAAAACCCGGTTAGATTGTCGAGCAGTTCGTATCCGGACTGCCCCTGTTCAGGCAGTCCCTGTCGAGCCAGCGTCAACCGCGCCGCATCCCGCCGGTCAGCGGGAACGAGAATAGCATCCCCGCGGACGCGCGTTGGCACGCCCTCTCCTTCCAGCGCCGCAAGCGCCTCGCCAGCCGCTGCAGGCTCAAGCCCGCCATAAAGCAGCGACCACGGCGGCTGCGTTGCTAGAGAGATCAGCCATGCGATGGACGCAAAGGCAACGGTGGCAATTGCGGTCGCCGCAATCGCGATACGCTGTTGCGCTGGCGCGAGCGCACCCCAGCGCCGCGATAGGTTTCGCCACGTCTCGTTCACTTATCAGCACCCCGCCCAATCGCGTCGCGAGAGCGACCCGTCGCCGTCGGCTCTTCCGACAAAATGAATTTGCCGCCCAGTGATTAACGTTGATTTAAACCTTGCGCGGTTATTGCGTTTTTCGCACGCCGCGTGCGCTGCGCAGCAGACAGGTCGTCAGGATATGGAAATGGGTATCGAGATCGCGATCTTGCTCGCCAGCCTATCGGCGGGTCTTTATTGCTGGTCGATCGACCGGACGCTGCGCAGACTGCATCGCGAAAAGGAGGGCGTCGCCGCAACGATTGCGCAACTCGACCGAGCGGTTCAGGACTGCCGCTTGCTGTTCGTGCAAACGAACGCGCTTGCGGTCTCTCGCGGGGAATTTTTCCCTACGCGGTCTATTTCACGCGCGGATGCGGCGTCAGCGTCGGAAAGGTCCTGACGTGACCACGCGCGTTACTCTTCCTGCAGCCGGCGTATTCCTCTTAGCCATGATCGCTCCTGGCGGCGCGTTCGCGCTAAACGCGCCTGCAGCGCCACACGGCGAAAGACAGCTGAAAAATTCGCCTGCGACCGGTGATGGAGCCGTCAATTCATTTGAGGCGGATTGCCTTCGCGCGCACGCCAATGAATGGGGCGTCATACGTCGCATGGACGACCTTGCGACCCTCAACGCCAAATTGACCGAACGCATAGAAGCGCTTGCAGTCGCAGAAACAGGAGCGGGCGCCAGCCCCTGACGCGAACATGATTAGTCTTTTCGGCGTATTTTTGACACTTGTCATGGTGTTTGGCGGCTACCTCGTCGCCGGCGGCAAGCTCGCAATCATTCTGCACACCCTGCCCTACGAGATGATGATTATCGGAGGCGCAGCAACCGGTTCATTTCTCGTTGCGAATGAATTCGTTGTGGTCAAGCATACGCCCGCTGACATCATTCGCGCCGTTTCCGGGCCAAAATGGAAACGCCGCGACTACCGAGACGCGCTCTGCCTGATGTACGAACTGCTGCGTCTGGCGGCCGAGAGCCCCGCAATTGTTGAAGAACACATTGAAGAACCGCACAGCTCAGAGCTTTTCGCTCGCTATCCACGCATTCTCGCTGATGAAGAGGCCGTGGAGTTGATCTGCGACACAATGCGGGCGGTGCTGATGAATTTTCGCAACCCGCATGAGGTTGAACAACTTCTCGATAGACAATTGCACGGTTTACGCCGCGAACGTCTGCATGTTGCGCACGCGCTGCAAAAGATGGCGGATGGCCTGCCCGCACTCGGCATCGTCGCCGCCGTACTTGGCGTCATCAAGACGATGGCGTCGATCGACAAGCCACCGGAAATACTCGGGCAGATGATCGGCGGCGCATTGGTTGGAACGTTTCTCGGCGTTTTCCTCGCCTATTGCCTCGTTGGCCCGCTCGCCGAACGCATCGCGTCGGCGCAAACACAGGATCATCGCTTCTACGCTTTGATTTGTGAGACGCTAATTGCAAGCCTGCAAGCCCATTCACCGCAGATGTGCATTGAGGTTGCTCGCCGAAATATACCGCGATCGGAGCGTCCTTCGTTCGGCGAAATAGAATCCGCCCTGAGAACTCTAAAGCGCGAGGGAGCGCGGGCGTGATCGAACCCTTTCTCGCAATGCATCTTCTCAGCGGCGTCCTGATAGACGCTACCCCTGTAGAGACCGAACAGCGCGCGCGGTGCGAGCCGCTGCCTAAAGGGCCGTCCGCATTGATTGCGAAACCAGAACATACGGTTGATCGGCACGCAAATGTTGTTGCCGCCATGCTTTCCCTACAGCGCAGCGTGACGCCAACCACAGTCGACAATTAAAAGGGGTTTGATCATGAGTAATCCGGCATACATCACGCTGTCGCGCCAATCGGCTCTCGTTCGGGAACTGACGGGTCTTGCAAACAACGTTGCAAACGCGACGACCAACGGATTTCGCAGCGAAGGCGCTGTCTTCTCTGAGTACATGATGCGCGCGGGCGCCGGCGGCGATGGCATATCCATGTCGCGGCTCGCCGGGCAATATCTCGATACGCGGCAGGGGGACCTTGTGCGAACGGAAGCCCCGCTCGACGTCGCCATTACCGGCGAGGGGTATTTCGTTGTTGAGACGCCGGCCGGCCAGCGATTGACGCGCGCCGGGTCATTTTCCGTCAGCCCCGACGGCGTTCTTCAAACGACCGAAGGTTATCGCGTCGCTGGCGACGGCGGCGCGCCAATCGCTATCCCGGCGGACGCCGGCAACATCGTCGTCGCACCAGACGGGGCCCTTTCCGCAGACGGACGCCAACTCGGCAGGCTATGGATCGTCACCAGCGATCCGATGCTGATGGCGCGAGAAGGCGATGCAATGCTGAAACCAGAAGCCCCATTGCAGACGATGCAGGGGCCGTCGGTGCGGCAGGGATATCTCGAGTCCTCGAATGTTGAGCCCGTTCGCGCCATCAGTCGGCTGATCGAAGTCCAACGCGCCTTTGAATTTGGACAGGAAATTCTCAGTTCGGAGGATCAACGCATCCGGAAATCGATCGAAATAATCGGACGCGGGCGCTGATCCCGCCTCTAACACAGGAGACAGCACATGCAGGCCCTTCGCATTGCCGCTTCAGGCATGGACGCGCAGCAGACGCGCGTTGAAGTAATCTCGAACAATATCGCCAATATGAGCACCACCGCTTACGCAGCGCGGCGCGCGGAGTTCGTTGATCTCCACTATCAGCAAGTGCGGCCCGCCGGTTCAATCACGTCGTCAACCGGGCTTATCGCGCCGGCAGGCGTCCAGATGGGCCTCGGGGCGAGGGCCTCAACGATCGCCGTGCAACTATCGCAAGGCGCCCTGCGCGCGACCGGTGGCGATCTGGATATCGCTATCGAGGGACGGGGTTTTCTTGAAGTCGAGCTGCCCTCCGGCGAGGCGGCGTTTACACGCGACGGCGCGTTGAAACAAACCGGAGAAGGTCGGATCGTCACTTCCGACGGGTACCCTCTGGCGGGCGATTTCACCGTGCCGAACGACGCGCGTCGCATCACCATTAACGCCGCTGGTGAAATATTCGCCTATTTCGACGACGCCACAGGCGGTCAACAGATTGGCTCGATCACGCTTGCGCTTTTTGCAAACGACAAGGGTCTTGAAGCGCTCGGAGGAAATCTTTTTCGAGAGACCGAAGCGTCCGGCGCCCCTTTGATCGGCGAACCCGGCGTTGAGGGGCGAGGCGCGTTGCGTCAAGGCTATCTCGAAGATAGCTCGGTCGATGTCGTTCAACAAATCGCCGAATTGATCGAGGCCCAGCGCGGCTATGAACTGAACTCGAAAGTCGTGACCGCCGCCGACCAGATGCTCGCCGCGGCGACACAGATACGCTGAGAGACGATGCGATGATCATCAGTCTGCTTTTCCTAAGCGCAGTCGCGGTCGTTCATGCTCCCGCACCGAACGAACAGGCGACGTTACCGGCCGCCACGGTGAGGGCCGCCCCACCGACAATCGCGCGTAACGCCCTCGTAATGATGGAATACCGGCGGGGCGGCCTCGCGATTACCGCCGCTGGCCGCGCACTCGGCGCTGGGAATGAGGGAACCGTCATCCGCGTTATGAATCTCGACACCCGCACAACCGTGTTCGGCACCATCGTGGCGTCAGGCAGAGTGAGAATAGAATGAAAAATTTTGTTGCTATCGTCGCTGCCATCTTGGCGCTCAATGCATGCGCCATCGCACCAGTGTCACGTCTGGCGGACGGCCCGTCGCTCAGCCCGCCAGGAGATCCGAACCGGCCCTTACCCCCAGCCAGACTGGCATACGCAACCAACGCGCCTTCGGCATCCGACGGCGACCCGGCAACCGGAACAGCCTCGTTATGGCGCTCAAGCCCCGAGGCGCTTTTCGGTGACAGGCGCGCACGCGCGGCGGGCGATCTGGTGACAGTCGTTATTGAGATCAACGACCAGGCGCAACTCCGCAATCGAACAGACCTGCGCCGCGAAGCGGAAGAAAACATCGCCATCCCAGCCCTTCTAGGCGTGAACGCGCTGGCGGCGCGCGCACTTCCGGGAGGCGCGGGGCTAGATCCTGCTGTTGAAGCGTCATCGGCATCGCGCACGCGCGGTGATGGGCTCATTCAACGATCTGAGAGAATTGCATTAAGGGTAGCAGCGACCGTTGTTGACGTGCTGCCGAATGGCCATCTCGTCATTGCCGGGAGCCAGGAGATCCGCGTCAATCAGGAACTGCGCGATCTGCAAGTTGCCGGCGTTATCCGGCCCGAAGACATTCTGCGCACAAACGTGATTGCATACGACAAGGTAGCTGAAGCGCGGATATCCTACGGGGGGCGGGGGCCGCTAACCGCCATTCAACGCTCGCGCTACGGCCAGAAGATCATCAACGTCGTATCGCCGTTCTGATCATGAAAATTCCAATCATTCCCCTTGTTTTTATGATTGGCGCCGCACTTGGCGGCAGCGGCGGTTGGTTCGCCCATAGCTATATCAAGTCAATCGGGCCGGCGTCTTCCTCTGCAAAGGAAGCGACGAGCGCCGCTGATGCGACGACGCTGGTCAAATTCTCGCGCCAGTTCGTCGTCCCATTGACAGATAATGGCCGTCATCGCGGTCTTGTAGCGCTTGATCTTTTCATCGAAGTGCAAGCAAGCGCAAGCGAAAACGCATACGACATGGAAGTGCAGTTGCGCGATGCCTTTCTCACGGTTTTGCTAGGACATTCCGAGCGCGGAGAGCTGTTGACGCTCGGCGCATCGCCCGCAACACTCGAAAAAGTCCGCGCGAACCTCCTTGCAGCGGCGCGATCACTTCTTGGCGAAAGCGCCCGGGCTATCCTGATCACGGACGTCGTGGTCCAAGCGCGATAAACATGCGCTATCCAAAGGCTCCATAGAAATGCGAGATGCCGACGGTGATGTCCTTCAGAATCACGTCGATCTCAAGCAGCGGTCGTGCGAACCGCCTCTCGATTTCCGGATATCCCGCTATGTCATCCAGCGGATCAGCGGGTTCCGTCAGACCGCTGAGTTCTGAAGCGCCCTGCCCCGAAGTTGGAAAAATCTCGACGATGGTCCCGGCGATCTCAGTCAAGTTAAGTGATAAAGCTAGATCGATTAAGCTATCTTGCGTCACGTCGTGTCGCGGTGAAAACGCAGGCAATGACGCGACTAGCGTGAACGCGTGCATGATGAGCGCAATACGCGCGGCATGCAGAACATAAAGATCTGCGCTAAAGCGATCTGACTCTACGCCTGGCGGCGCGTTGACGGCGGTATCGAACTTCCGTCTGTCAACAGAAAGAAGATTCGTCAGCCGCGATAGCGATACGTCGATCCCCCTGACGTCGAGCCGGTCGGCTATTGCCGAATAAACCATCGCTTGTTGCACGCTCGCAGAATGCCGAGCACGGACGGTCCATAGGCTTGGATCGTACAGCCCTGCATAGGAGCGCAAGATAGAAAGACTGGTCAATTCCCGCGCCGCATGCGCAAGGCGAACGACCTGTTGAATTCGGGGAGATGCTGCTGCCCAAGTTGCAAAGCGATCTGGCTCCCGCGCAGCCGCAAACCCCAGACCGCCAAAGACGTTCGCTGGAGCCGCGAGCTGCTGAAGGATGGCGTTGTGTGGAATTGCGCGCAGCGCCCGCGCTCCGTCGCCCTTCGACGCGCCGCTCTGGCGGCGCGTCTTGCGGCTGCCGGTAACCGGAAGGAAACCTGGGGCGAAGGCAGATAGGGCTGTTTGGTAGTGCGGCGTCTCGAACAGGTGCTCCTGCCAGGACTTGATCGCTCGATAGACATCCCAGGAAAAATTTATATCGCCATAATAGGCGTCGCTGGGGTCGCGTACCGGCGGCGTCATTGCCCATCGGAAGACCGTGCCGATTGTAGAAGCGGCTAACTGGACATTGTCGAAGTGAATATAGCCGTCGCCGCCTTGAAAACTTACCTCGCAATTCAGCGGGATATTCTCATGGGCAAAACGTGCGCGCGCCCAAGGGGTCATTAAATAATCAAGGCGCTCCGAAAGCCCGCCAATATATCCTCCGCGCCCTAATGACTCTCCATGCGTATTGAAGATAATTACCTCAACGTTCGTCAGTCCCTTTCGGGCGAGCGACCGCGCTGTCAATATTTGCAGCCGTTCGATCGCCAGATTGGCTGCGATCTGACCCATGAAACGCCCCGAGTCGGAGAAGCCAAGCTGAATAGCGAGGCGCCCGCGACCGTTGACGTAAGCCAGAAACTCCGGCTCTTCGAGCAGGCGCTCGATCAACCGCCCGCCGCGCTCTATGGCTTCCGGCGTCTCAAACAATGGCGAGATGTCAATGTGCGTATCCACGCCGTAAAGACGGGCCAAATAAATTGCCCCCATGACGGTCGCCGGCGCTTCGCATTCCGCAATCAGGAAGCGAATGGGGGCGTCGGCGTCGATATGCTTTATAATTTGTGCACAGAGCATGAATTGCCGGCGCGCGGTCGTCTTTTCAGCAAACAGCGAGCTGAAATTCACGTTGCGAGCACGGGCAACGGCTGCAAGCTCAGCCGCGGAGTCAAGCGTCGTTCGGTCGAGAACCTCGCGGCCGGCGGAGAGCCCCAGTTCGTTCTGCAACGCTGACCTGATCTGCGCAGCGTTCAACCGCAGATGCACCCGCCCCACGCCAAGGCCAAAATTCTCCATGCACGTTCGCGCCAGCGCCGCCATTTGCGCAACATCGAGCTTCGGTTGAGAGGCGATTTCCGCATCTAGCACATCAATGGCGGAGGCTAAGCTTGTAAGTCGCGTTGCCCCGCTGGCCGTCAGACGGTTCGCCGCTGCAACGAGACGGGAGGGATCTTCCGCGGCATTTCGGAACGCCACAGCTATCTCGGCCGCCTCTTCCGATGAGGCCTTCAACTGACGTTGCAATCGATCGATCGATGATCCCAAAGGATATCCGAGGCTCGCGAGTTGCGTCGCGTACCGATCAAGCTGTCGGGCTTTCTCGCTTAGTCTTATTTCAAGCGTCGTTGTCCAATGAATGTCCGTACGGCCATCCAAATCATAGCCTACCCATGTGGCGAGGCTAACCGGGTGTGGGCGCAAGTCGCGCCACTGATCGGGGAAATGCTTTCGCGCCCAGCTGAAGATTTCATGTACGAGTTCACTAATCGCATATTGCGCATTTTCGATTGCCGAAATCGCGTCTGCGTGTTCATCAGCAAGCGTGATCGTTTCATCAGGACGATGGGTCAAAGCCTTAAGTTTTGATGACAGCCCTTCGGTAAAGGTAGTTACGCCAGCACGAACACGTTCGACCTCGGCTCGGGCGCAGTCAGCAAGCGTTCGCCGCAAACTGCGCGACATCGCAAATGTCGGATGCGCGGTGAATACGACGCCGGCGCGCGTTTGCGAAAGATGCGCCGCAAGCGCCTCGAATGGCTGACTGGCGAAGGGCGACAGAACCGCTTCGACGGCCGGAGCGAGATAATCCGCGTCAAGGGGATGTACAGCGCCAAGTCGGCGGGCGCGGGCGAGAAAGCCGTCGTCGCTTACTTCTTTGACCAGCGCCGCAACGTCGGCAATTTTCAATCCGCCCGCAGCGAGTTGGTCGCTCAGCACGCAAGCAAGTCGACGAACTTCATTATTGAGCGGATCGCTTTTTTCGCCGTCAGCATTGTCCTTCAACTGCCCTTCGCACCATTCGCGCAGCGCGCCCGCCTTCGCCGCGTCACGTAACGTCACGCCAACACCCTTTCCACGGCGCGCGCCCATCCCGCTTTCAGGCTTGCGCGATCGTCTGCTCGCATATCTGGCGCGAATATGCGCTCGGTCCGGCGCATGCTTGCCCCGCCTTCCAGTGAAGAAAAGACACCTGCCTTGACCCCAGCCAATAATGCGGCCCCGAGCGCCGTCGTTTCCAACACTGCGGGGCGGTCGACCGGCGCGTTCTGAATGTCGGCGAGAAATTGCATCAGCCAATCATTGGCGGTCATGCCGCCGTCTACTTTAAGACTGCGGCAGGTGACGCCGTCCCTTGTCATCGCGTCTATGAGATCGGCTGTCTGATACGCAACTGATTCCAATGCCGCCCTTGCTATCTCAGCTTTCCCCGATCCGCGCGATAATCCGAGGATCGCTCCGCGCGCTGAAGCTGCCCAGTAGGGTGCGCCGAGACCAACGAAGGCTGGCACAAGATAGACGCCGCCATTGTCCGGCAAGCTGCGCGCAAGAGCTTCCGATTCAGCGGCGTTAGCAATCACACCAAGATTGTCGCGCAACCATTGAACCACCGCGCCTGCAACGAAAATCGAGCCTTCAAGCGCGTATGTCAGCTTGCCGTCAATCCGAAGCGCC
Source organism: Parvularculaceae bacterium (assembly GCA_041747095.1). Taxonomy (GTDB): domain Bacteria; phylum Pseudomonadota; class Alphaproteobacteria; order Caulobacterales; family Parvularculaceae; genus Amphiplicatus. The sequence goes on along the minus strand of JBGTFV010000042.1, from coordinate 27,685 downwards.
ACCGTGGTTAAAAGACGGTTTTGGGAGAGAACGAGCGTCTCACCTGTCGGGGCCAACATGAAACACCCGGTACCATAGGTGCACTTGATGTCGCCCGGCGCAAAACACGCCTGACCGACCGCCGCCGCCTGCTGGTCGCCTATGACGGCATGGATGGGGATCGCCTGTCCGAAATGCGCAGGGTCCGTTACTCCGAAATCGTCGATGGAGTCCAATACCGCTGGCATGCCATTCAGCGGTACACGGAACAGTTCAGAAAGTTGCTCGTCCCACTCATTATTTACAATGTTGAAAAGGCAGGTGCGGCTTGCATTCGTCGCATCCGTCCAATGCGCCCCGCCCGTCAATCGCGCCACAAGGAAACTATCGACCGTCCCAAATGCAAGGCGACCCTGTTGCGCGTTCTGCCGCGCGCCATCGACGTGATCTAGCATCCACGCAAGTTTCGCTGCGGAAAAATATGGATCGAGCACAAGTCCGGTTGCGCGCGAGACCAATTCTTCAAGACCTTGCTCCCGCAGGTCGTCACACGTCGATGCCGTACGGCGATCCTGCCAGACGATCGCACGATGAATAGGCTTCAGCGTGCGTCGGTCCCAGATCAGCGCGGTTTCGCGCTGATTTGTTATCCCGATGGATATAATGCGCCCGCCCGCGGCTTCGGCTTGCGATATGGCGCGACGGGCGCAAGCGAGACTCGTCGACCAAATGTCTTCGCCATCTTGTTCCACCCATCCCGGCGCCGGATAGAATTGCGGCAGCAGTTCTTGCGCCATCGCCGCAACGGAGCCGTCCGACCTGAACGCGATAGCCCGACTCGATGTCGTGCCCTGATCAATCGCAAGGATGAGTGGTTCAAGAGCGCTCACTTAAATCATGCGGGGATGGCGTCGACCGCGCAAAAGCATCGGCGATTTACTCCGCTTCCCATCTAATTCACTGGAGGTCGCTGCGCATCGCGAATGGCCCGGAATTCGTTGCCATCGTTCCAATTGGGCCACTGCGGCGAATTCGCAAGGGCCTCGCCCGTCTCGAAGAGAATATTCAGGGTATCAATAATTCCGGACATGTCCCAGCTCGGATCATATTCGTCGGCGGGCTTATGATACCGATTGGCTGTGTAGTCATCGGCGAAGGCTCGACCCGCTGCTTCGCCTCCATTGACCAAGTCTATGCCGCTGTCAGCGTACAGCATTGGCACGCCTTTTTTCGCGAGTGAAATATGGTCGGATCGATAGAAATACCCCTTTTCCGGCTCGGCGTCCGGACGAAGATATCGGCCGTTAGCGGCTGCGACTCTGTCAAGCAGACCTTCAAGCTCTGATGCCCCGTAACCGATGACGATCATGTCGCGGGACGGCGGCATCGGCAACATCCCGTCGAGGTTTATGCCTCCGGCAATCTGCGCAAGCGGCACAAGCGGCGACTCTCCGAAATATGCCGAGCCCAAAAGACCAGACTCTTCTGCCGTCACGGCGAGGAAAATCACCGAACGCGCCGGCGGAGTTGGGCGCTTCGCAAAAGCATCCGCGATGGAAAGGATCGCCGCCGTTCCTGTTGCGTTGTCGACCGCGCCGTTTGAAATTGCGTCCTCACCCGGACCTGCAGCCGCATTAACGCCGAGATGGTCCCAGTGCGCCATATAAAGCACATACTCATCTGGCCTTTCGGCTCCTCGCAGTATGCCTGCAACGTTCGCTGACTCGCTGCGCCGCACGTTACTGACGATCCGAGCCGAGGCGCTCAACTCGCCCAGCGGCACGGGCTTGAACCCGCGCCTTCCGGCGGCGACCGTAGCGGCATCGAATTGGAGGCCGGCCTTTGCGAAGAGATCGCGCGCAACGCTCTCTTGAATCCAGCCTTCAAGCGCGACGCGACCCGCCCCGCCATCGGACCGCTCAAGATCAAGTTGCGGACCGGTCCACGAACCCTCTACTACTCCCCAGCCATAGGCCGCTGGCTCGGTCTGATGAACGATAATTGCGCCAGCCGCACCCTGACGCGCCGCCTCTTCATACTTGTAGGTCCAACGACCATAATAGGTCATTGAGCGGCCGTTGAACAAAGACGAATCGGCGGAGGCAAAACCTGGATCGTTAATCAGAATGACAACCGTCTTTCCGCGTACGTCGAGCCCTTCATAATCATTCCACTGATATTCCGGCGCAACGACGCCATATCCGACGAAGACGAGGCCGCTGTCGGCAAATTCCACAGAAGGCTTCACCTGCTTCGTCCAGAAGACCGCTTCAGGACCATATTCCAGATCCGCGCCGTCAATCCGCAAATACGATTGCGCCGGATCGACGGTCAATTCGACAAGCGGTACTTTCTGTTCGAATGAATCGCCGGCGCCGGGCTCAAGGCCAATCGCTTGCATTTGTTCGACAAGATAAGCGCGCGTCTTCAAACCGCCGGGCGTGCCGGGCGCGCGCCCTTCGAAAGCGTCTGAAGAAAGGGTCTCTATGCGGGTCCGCAGCGTCGCTTCATCAATGACGGCTGCGGCTGTTTCCGCGCCTGTTGACGTTGGCGCCTCGGTCAGCGCGGGCGTCGCCGGCTGGGCGGTGTCCCCGCCTTGTCCGCACGCTGCAAGTGCGAATGCGGCAAACACGGATGCGGCGATCCGGTGAAACGTCATAATCCCTCGCAATCCCTTGAAAAACTCCCAGAAGGAATATCAAGTCCCGAGAGGGAACTCAAATGCTCAGCTTGCAAAAGGATCGTGGGCGCGTCTTTTATCCGGGCATCTACTGCGGCGGCGCGGCTCTTTCGCGAAGAATAGCGCCAATGATGCCGAGGCCAGCCAGAATGACGCCGCGAACCGTTCCGGAGATTTTGGATTTGCCGATCCGGCGGCGATAAGACACCGGCTTTTCGATCATTCGTACCTGAAGCCGCGCCGCCCTGGCCTGCATCTGCGCCGTCCAGCCATAGGCCCGATCAGTCATCCGAAGGTCTTGTAGCGTCTCCCAGCGGATAGCCCGGAACGGTCCCAGATCACGCACCCGGACACCCCAAAATGCGCCGATCAACCAGCCCGCAAATGCGTTTCCGATCCGTTGCGGCAAGGTAAGCGCACCGCGATCAATTTTGTCGCCGATGCGCGCCCCGATAACGAGATCTGCGGCGCCTTCGACGATCGGTGAGACGAGAAAATAGCTTTCGGTCGGCGTATCGGCGCCGTCCGCATCCAGAAAGACGACGATATCGCAGGCGGCTACGGCTGCGATGCCGGCGAGGCACGCAGCGCCATAGCCTTTAATGGGCTCAGAGACGACGTGCGCGCCGGCGGCGGCTGCGACTGCGGCAGTTGCATCGCTCGACCCATTGTCGACGACAATAATCTGGCGAAACCACGGGGGCATTGATTTTACAACATCCCCAATGCTTTTCTCTTCGTTCAACGCCGGAATGATTGCCCGAATATCAAGCGCCTGCAGAGCTTTTAGCGATGGCTCCATTTACGCGCCTCCCAAAGTAGCAGCGCCAGTGGAGGCAAAAACTGCAACGCCAAAATGGTCGGACCAACCTCACCATCGGTCAGCGCATTCGGAAATCGCAGGGCGTAAAGCGGAAGCGTCGCAGATAGACTGGCTATTCCGTACGTCGGCGCGAACGGCGTCAAGACTATCAACCAGATCGCATACCACGGGTAGCCTGTGGGGGAGAGGAAGAACAAACCTGCGGTGAGCGCAAGCGCAACACCCGGAAGGCGCGCACCAGCATCGGAACGGCGAAAGGCGATACAGATGCTTACAGCCGTCAAGATCGCGCCGACTGTAAGGCGCGCAATCAACCCGGAATCTGAGGTGAAAACGCCGAGGACGCCCTCAAGGATGGAAAACAGAAATGCATTGCGGGCCCAACTCTCGGTATATGCCGCAAGGCCGCTGCGGCCTTCGCCAAGGTCGGCCAGCATGGGAAGAAGAACAACCGCACCAAGACCCAAGACTGCGCAGGCAAACAACAAGGCGCTGCGGGGCCCTCTTTTGTATGCCGCGCGCATGAAAATGGGGACAAGAATGAGCGGCCAGATTTTAACGCCGATAGCGCCTGCAAGCGCCGCTCCGGACAATAACGATGCGCCGCGACGCGAGAGCAACAGTGCGCCAATGAGAAATGGGCCAAGCAGGACATCCATGTGCGCGGCCGAGAAACTCTGTACAATGACAATAGGATTCAGCCAATAAAGCAGCGCCCAAAATCGCGGCCGTCCATAAGCCGCGAGCGCCGCGCTGAGAAGAGCGAATGTGATAAGGTCCGCCGCAGCCACAACCGCCCGCCAGGCAAAGAGACTAAATGGCGCGATCGTCGCCGCCACAGCGAACGCGCTCTGCGCCACTGGCGGGTAGATGGTTGTCAAATAGGGATAATTCACTCGCTCGGGAAATCGCGGATCGCTTTCGCCGAGCGCCCGAATGCTCGCTAACGCCCTGTTGTCGGTTGGCGGATGCAGCGCGCCGAAGGCGTCGCGCGCCAGCCCCTCCGCCGGTGCGAATTGATAGGGATTACCGCCCTGCGCAACTATCGCTCCGTCCCACAGGTACCGATGCCAGTCGTCCTCAAGTATAGGCGTTGTTGGGAAGAAAATTCCCCGAAGCGCCAAACCAACAAGAAAAAGGCCGATTACTGCGCGCGTTCCTGGCGGGTCTTGCTGAAACAGTAGAACCATCGCTGGGGCAGATAGTCCGCATACAATCGCAAGCGCCACATACGCCACGACCGGACGTTCAGACCAAGGCGTCTCAAACGCAAATTGCGCTGAGATAGCTGCTATCACGCATAGCGGCGCAATCAGTAACGCAAGGAAAACCGCCCAGCCGGAACAGAATTTCCGAGTGTCGCTGCGACCGTCAGGCGATATCGACGACGCCATCGGCCTGTTTTATCAAGAGCCCGATGGAAAACCGCCGCCGCTGCTGCGCGCCGACTCAAGTTCACGACTGACCGACCGGGGCTCGTGTTTCTCGAGGCGATAATCGAAAGGCGCGTAGTTGATAGATGTTGTCGATTCCACCTTCGTACGGAGTCGGTCGGCGGCGAGACTGGCGACATGCGCCTTCACCTCCATGTCGTCATCGGTAAACAGGAATGGGCGGCTCCAACCGTAAACCGGGGCAAGTTGCAACACTTCGCCGCGAACCCGTAGCGCTGCGCCCACATTGGCGTATTTCACGCCGACCGAATTCAATTCCTGCCAAACTGCTTTTCCCGAAAACCCGCGTTCGTAAAGCTGTGGTCCGGACGCCGACGCCTGATACAGACCATAAAGAACAAGCGGGTTGCGCCAATTGCGGAGAATGATCCCGCGTTCGATGTCGTCGATTGAAAGCTCAATTCCCTCAACTGTTACGCGTTTTTCTGTCCAGCCTTCACCAGGGGCGTCGAAAGCGCCGCGAAGTTTCTTGAAGTTGCCACCGCCCTTTTCGCTAAACGCGTGCAATACCAGAGCGTTGCGCAAATTTAGCCAATAGGCGAGCTGCTCGTCGCTGCGCAGCGCGGAGGGCGTAAGCGTTGAAAGGAATTGCGCATACGACGAAAGATAGTCCGCTCCCCGCCCCCGCGCGGCACTGTAGTTGATCGCCCGCCTTCCCCCTTCGACAACCGCGAAAACTTCGAGAAAAGATCCAAGCGGCTGGTGATCGACGACAATAGCGCTGTCCGGATTATTCGAGCCGAAAATGGAGAGATGCTCGAACGGCCCGGCAGTAGCGGCGTTACCCGTCTGAGCGCTCGTCGGCGAAGCGCAGAGCAAGGTAAGCACGCTGCAACCGACCAGCATGACGACGAAAAGTCTTTCATGCGCCGTGAATCTGAAAATTTGACGCATCTCGTGCTCCCATATTTTGACCGCAATTTCTTGACCAGATACAACCCGGCCGGGCTGCTCTACGCATTAGCTTTCCGCGCAAGAAAAGTCGCACGCCGTGCTGGAGATCAAAATCACAAAAGCGAGATCAACCGTGGCTTAATCAGACGTCGTCTCACCAATCCGCTGTATTGACTTCATTATCCAAGGCCAATTTACGCAGGATTGCCAATGAGAACGAGCGACACAGAAGTGGCTTTCGTATAGGACCGTCGTTACAAAGTTACTGCCGCCGCGGAGTTCCGCTCGGTCAACGAGGAGAACGCGAACGTGAAGATAGCTGAGCCAGTTTTTTGCGGTGCAGGAGCGCCCAAGGTCCCGCAAAGGCCCGTCGCTATAAAGAGAAGTGTGATGGCCGTTATGATTTCCATTGCCGGGATCTTCGCTTTGTTGCTCAGCCCTGTGCGCGCTCAGGAGGTCAGCGAATTATTCGCCGCCCACAACCCAAATTCAACGCTGACAGTAGATCACGATCCGTTTGCTGCGTTGCTTGAGAAATATCTCGTCGTCAGCGAGGACGGCGTTAATCGCTTCAAATACGGCGGCGTAACGACGGAAGACCGCACAGCGCTAAAGAATTACATCGGTGCGTTGGCGAACGTGCAGGTTGCCGACCTGAACCGCAGCGAGCAATTCGCCTACTGGGCAAATCTCTATAACGCGGCAACGCTGGAAGTCGTGCTTGACGCCTATCCTGTGAAGTCGATCCGGCAGATCAAGCCAACGCTAATTTCAATTGGACCGTGGAAAAAGGAGGTTGTCACTGTCGGCGGAAAGGCGCTTTCGCTCGACGATATTGAGCACGGCATTCTGCGAAAAGTATGGAGCGATCCGCGCGTTCATTATTCTGTTAATTGCGCCTCGATCGGTTGCCCTAACCTCAGGTCGCTACCGTTCACTGGCGCCACGCTCGACGCGGATTTAGACGCGGCGGCGCGCGACTTTGTCAATCATCCGCGCGCCGTGACGGTGAAGGATGGAAAATTGACTGTTTCATCAATCTACAAATGGTTTCAGGTCGACTTCGGCGGCTCGGATGCGGGCGTGATCGCGCATCTAAAGAAATACGCCGATTCCGCGCTTGCGATCCAACTTGACGGAGTAAAGAAAATTTCCAAGGATTCATATGATTGGGCGCTAAACGACGCGCAGTGAACGAGCCGAAGGTGGGAAGCCTCTATTAAACGCTAGTCCACCAAGCGGTTTCAATCCGGAGTTCAGATGCCAATCGTCAGACTCGCGGCGGTGCAGGCTGCGCCCGCTTTTTTTGATAAGGCCGCCTCGCTTGAGATTGCGCTGACGTGGATAGACGTCGCCGCTAAAGATCGGCCGGACGTGATAGCGTTCGGCGAAGCGTGGTTGCCGGGATATCCCTATTTTGTCGACTCTCCTCTTTCAGGCGTTTGGTGGGACGCTGCCGCCGAGCTACTATCCAATGGCGTAAAAATTGGCGGCAAGGAAACTGACGCGCTCTGCTTGGCGGCAAAACGCGCGAATTCCTCGATTGTGATCGGCGTCAACGAACTCGATCCCCAAACAGAGTCTTCGCTTTACTGCACGATGCTGACGATATCTCCGCAAGGAGAGATCGTGAATCGCCATCGCAAACTCCGACCCACCCACCACGAGCGGTCGGTCTGGGCGGATGGCGACGCAAAGGGACTGAAACCTGTGCGTCTACCGTGGGGTCGCCTTTCGACCCTCAACTGCTGGGAACATAATTCAGTGCTGCCTGGCTATGCGCTCATGGCGCGCGGCGTTGACATCCATGTCGCCGCGTGGCCGGGCCGCGAGCCAGCCGTCGCGCCCTCCGAGCCCGTGTGGGCGCGTCAACTCCTGCTTTCGCGCGCTTTCGCGTCGCAAGCCGGCGCATATGTCATCTGTTCAGCTGGACTGCGGCTGCGCACGCACACGCCGAAGCGTTTCGAAAGTCTTTATCTTTTCGATCATAATGGCGGCTCGGCCATTATAGATCCGCGCGGCGAAATTCTCGCTGGTCCGCTCGTCGATCAGGAGGGCGTGCTGACGATTGATGCTGATCTTTCGCTCGCGGCCAAGTGCAAGGTGGCCAGCGACCCCGCCGGGCATTACTCGCGTCCTGACATTTTCAAGGTGCTAGTCGACGGGGAGGAAATCTATCCGGGCGGCCGGGGATAACCGGCGCTCTCGTGCCGACTTGCAAGAAATTTCAAGCGTCCACAGTTCGGAATGTGATGATTTTCGTCGGATTACGCGGCGGCTCGCCGCGCGCGGCCGCATCGACGTTCTCCATGCCCTCAACTACCTTGCCCCACGCCGTATACTGAGTGTCGAGGAACGAGGCGTCGTCGAAACAGATAAAAAATTGGCTGTCGGCAGAGTCAGGGCTCTGGGCGCGGGCCATTGAGCACACGCCGCGTTGATGGCTTACGTCGTTGAATTCGGCTTTGAGCTTCTTGCCCGATCCGCCCGTTCCATTTCCCTTCGGGCAGCCCATCTGCGCCATGAACCCCTCAATGACGCGATGGAGCTTAAGGCCGTCATAGAACCCTTCATCCGCCAGCTCGCGAATGCGCGCGACGTGACGCGGCGCTTTGTCAGGCATGGTCTCAATGACGACAACGCCGGTGTCGAGGGTAAGGATCATGCGGTTGGTCATAATTCGATTTTCCCGTTGACGCGGCGAGGGGCTTTTACGGTGCACAGGTCGCGCACCAGTCCGGTATCATCGACATATCGCGCCGCTTTGAGATAGGTCTGAAATATCGGGCTAGCGGTGTTGAACACCTCGATCTTGGGTTGCTCAACCTCAGGCAGATCGACAGCAAGCCGCACGCGCACAATTGGCGTCGGTCGTTGCGGCGGCTCGCCGCGATTGATGCGGCGGGTGTTTTCAAAACCATCGACGATCAATCCCCAGGTAGAATACCTTCGATCGAGATTGAGCCGCGCATCGCCGATCATCAGAAAAAACTGGCTGTTGGCGCTATCGGGCGCCGAGGCCCGCGCCATCGACATCACGCCGGGGCAATGTACGCCCCACATCTCTACCGAGCGGCTTGCGCGGAACGACCGCAAGCTTTCGGGCTGCGCCGCGACCGGCATGCCATCGACAAAACCGACCCGCGCTGCGATGCGGTCACGACCAATCGACGTAAAATTCGGTATAACGGATGAGTCGCGCACGAATTCCGGCGGAATGTTCGGCAAATCGGAACCGCCAGTTCCATCGCCCTTCGGGTCGCCGCCTTGTGCGACGAACCCCTCGATGACCCGATGGAAATTCAGACCGTCATAAAACTTCTGCCGGACGAGGGTTTTAATGCGTTCCACATGCAGCGGGGCAAAATCTGGCCGCAGTTCAACGGCTACCGGGCCGGCCGGCAGTTCAATGATGAGAAGGTTTTCGAGATCGACGGGCCGCCAGTGATCATCGCCTGCTTGCTCGATAATCTGAAACGGCGTCAGCGCGGGCGCATCCTTGCCCGATTTCTGGGCCGTTGCTGCGGAAGCCAATAGACAACCAAGGCCAGCGCCGATTGCGGCAACTGCAAACATGCCAGAACGGTACATCAATGCGGCTCCTGAACTGCGGGTCTGTGCGTATAAATTGGGGTTTAGCTGATTAGGCCGGAAGCCGCCACTTCAACGACCAGCGAATTTGGCCCGCAAGGCGTCGCCAACGGCCACCGGCACGAATTTAGAAATATCACCGTGCAAACGCCCGATTTCCTTTACGAGCCGCGAGGCAATGGATTGATAGCGAGCGTCAGCCATCAGGAATACCGTTTCGATGTCGTCGTTCAGCGCCTGGTTCATACCGACCATCTGAAACTCATATTCGAAGTCAGAAACGGCGCGAAGGCCGCGGATGATGATGTCGGCGTTCACCATTTCTGCGAACCGCATCAACAGCACGTCGAATGGCTCGACCCGAACGATAACGCCGCTTTTGCCGGCGACCGCCGACATTTCTGCTTTAACCATCTGAACGCGCTCTTCCAGCGAGAACAGCGGGGCCTTGTCCTGATTGACCGCAACGCCAATCACGAGTTCATCGACCAGCTTGACGGCCCGCTCGATGATGTCGACGTGGCCGAGAGTCAATGGATCGAACGTGCCGGGATAGAGACCGATCCGTTTGCCCATCGCTCACTCCCCGTCCGTCGTTTCATCATCGCCGAAGTCGCCGACCCGTTCGACCGACACGACAGACTCATCAGCCCTCGTGCGGAATATCGTGACGCCCTGTGTGTTACGACCGGCCACCCGGATGTCATTGACAGGCGTGCGGATTAGCTGCCCGCCATCCGTGACCAACATAATCTGATCGGTTTCGTCGACGGGGAAAGAGGCGCATACGGGGCCGTTTCGTTCATTGACGACGATCGCAATGATGCCTTTGCCGCCCCGTCCGGACGTGCGGTACTCGTAGGATGAGGTGCGTTTGCCATAACCCTTCTGCGTCACCGTCAGAACAAACTGCTCGGCGGCGCCTAGCGAGGCAATGCGGTCTGGCGTCAGGGCAGCGTCAATCTCCGGCAGCGCATCGGGGGCCGTGTCGCTGGCAGTTATTTCCTCTTCCCCCTCGCCTACGGGCCTTCGCATCGCCGCCGCATGACGTAGGTACGCGCGCGCTTCCTCTGACGTTGTGTCAACCCCATTAAGAATGGCCATCGAAATCACTTCATCAGACTCATCGAGTCGAATGCCGCGTACGCCTGTCGATGTGCGCCCGGCGAACACGCGCACGTCTTCAACAGGGAAGCGAATGCACATGCCGACCGATGTTGTCAGGAGAACGTGGTCATCCGGACGACAGATCTGAACGCCGACGATGCCATCGGTTCCGGCCCGCCATTCCTCATCCAGCTTCATCGCGATCTTGCCGTTGCGGTTGATCTTCTGGAAGTCGGAAAGCTTGTTGCGCCGCACGCCGCCAGAACGCGTCGCGAACATGATCTGCAGCTGGTCCCAGCTTTCTTCGTCTTCAGGCAAAGGCAGGATGTTGGTGACGCGCTCACCGGGCGCGAGCGGCAAGAGGTTAACGAACGCCTTGCCGCGCGACTGCGGCGCTCCCTCCGGAATACGCCAGAGCTTCAGATTGTAGCACATGCCCGTCGAGGTGAAGAACAACAGCGGCGTGTGCGTATGGCCAACGAACAGCTGGCTGACGAAATCCTCGTCCTTGAACGACATGCCGGAGCGGCCTTTGCCGCCGCGTTTCTGCGCGCGGTAGGCGGACAGGGGCGTGCGCTTCACATAACCGGAATGGGTTACGGTGACGACCATGTCTTCGCGCGCGATCAGGTCTTCGTCTTCGACTTCGCCTTCCGCATCGACGATCTCAGTTCGACGCGGCGTGGCGAACGCTTCGCGAGCCTCGGTCAACTCCTCGCGGATTATTGTCAGCACCCGGTCGCGGCGGCGCAGAATATCGAGGTAATCCGCTATCTTGTCCGCAAGCCCGCGAAGCTCCTCGCCAATTTCGTCGCGGCCCAGGCCGGTCAGGCGTTGAAGCCGGAGGTCTAGAATGGCGCGCGCCTGCTCATCGGACAAACGCAACAGATCGCCTTCCCGCATCAGGTGACGCGGATCGGCGACGAGCAATACGAGCGAGGCGAGATCTTTGGCGGGCCAGTCGCGCGCAGTCAAAGCCTCGCGCGCCGCCGCCGTGTCGGGCGCGCTGCGGATTAGCCGGACAAACTCGTCGATATTGGCGACAGCGATGGCCAGCCCAACGAGGACGTGCGCGCGATCGCGCGCCTTGGTCAGCTCGAATTTCGTCCGCTTTGTGATCACTTCTTCGCGGAACTCGAGGAAGGTCGAGAGAATTTCGCGCAGCGTCAGCTGCTGGGGGCGGCCGCCCTTCAGCGCGAGCATGTTGACGCCAAAGCTCGTTTGAAGTTGCGAGTGGCGATAGAGCTGGTTGAGCACGATTTCAGGGCTCGCGTCGCGGCGCAGCTCGATAACGACGCGGATACCGTGGCGATTCGACTCGTCGCGAATATCGGCGACGCCTTCGATTTTCTTTTCGCGAACGAGGCCGGCGATGCGCTCGACCATCAACGCCTTGTTTACCTGATAGGGAATCTCGGTGACGATAATCGCTTGGCGATCTTTTCTGATCTCCTCGATTGTCGCCCTTCCCCGCGTGACGACCGAACCTCGTCCCGTAAGCAACGCGGATCGGGCTCCAGCATGGCCGATAATGACGCCAGCAGTTGGAAAATCCGGTCCCGGCACAATCGCCAGCAACTCGTTATCCGATATATCCGGGTTTTCGATCATGGCGATCGTCGCGTCGACGACTTCACCGAGATTGTGCGGCGGGATGTTTGTCGCCATGCCGACGGCAATCCCGCCGGCGCCGTTCACCAGCATGTTCGGAAATCGCGCCGGCAGAACCGTGGGCTCGCGCTCCGAGCCGTCATAGTTTGACTGGTAGGAAACTGTTTCCTTCTCGATATCCTCAAGAAGCGCCTGCGCGGCGCGCCCCATCCGGACCTCGGTGTATCGCATTGCAGCAGGCGGATCGCCGTCGATCGATCCGAAGTTGCCCTGCCCGTCGATGAGAGGCAGGCGCATGGAAAAATCTTGGGCCATGCGCGCCAGCGCATCGTAAACCGCCTGATCGCCGTGCGGATGGTATTTACCGATGACGTCGCCAACAACGCGCGCAGATTTGCGGTACGGCTTGTTCCACGCGTACCCATTCTCGTGCATCGACCAGAGGATGCGTCGGTGCACGGGTTTCAGCCCATCACGAACATCTGGAATGGCCCGGCTGACGATCACGCTCATCGCGTAATCGAGATATGACCGCCGCATCTCTTCTTCGATGAAGACCGAGGCGACCGAACCAGTTTGCTGGCGCCCTGCGTCGCCGCCTTCGTTGCCGGAAGGCGGCGCGTCGTCGTTATCTATTGCCACGAAAATCCTGCGAGAATCAAAAAAATCAGCAGGTTAATTACCACTCCTGATGGTTTTACCGCAAGTCCCGCTAACCGGCCGCCACACCTTGTAAGGCCGCAGAATTCTCGTTTGCGGCCTCGCTGAGCAAGAGAATGCCTGGCTGAAGCAAACGGGGACGTTACAGGCCGCACGCATCGACGTTCGCACTGGCGATCGCACAAAGAAAAACCCGGCGAGCAAACACCCGCCGGGTTATCAGAACTTTGCGCCCGTGAAGAGCGAACTTTTTCCGGCTTCCCGACTAATCTCAGTTTAGATGACTCGATAAAACCGGAAGGTACGGCTGCGAAAAGTTAATCGGCTCTTCGCAGCGTTCGGCGTTCAGGGACGCAACGCAACGCCGTCACGTCGCGGACTAAGCCGCGCGCTTGGCGACTTTGCGTTTAGCCGCTTTCTTTTTGGCGGGGGCTTTCTTGGCCGCTGCCTTCTTGGCCGTTTTCTTCGCGGCCTTGCGCTTCACCGTCTTCTTGGCTGGCGCTTTCTTCGTCGCAGTTTTCTTCACTGCTTTCTTCTTCGTCGCTTTCCGTTTGACCGCCATGGTCTTACCTCCGTGTGGTTGGTCGGAAAGCAAACCATAATTCAATTTGCTAAAAAAGTATTCAATCGCGCGCGCACGGAGCGTCCGCATAAGCACTTTTTTGCATCAATTGATAATTTTTCATCGCAATGCGACTCGAAAATCGCATCACGTAGCGTCGCTCATCGCGTTTGACGAAAAAATTTCGGCGCGCGATCGCTCGCGCGCCGTGGTGATTCGTTTTAGCAGAGCTGCGAGTAAGAGACTCAAAACGGAATGTCGTCGTTCAAATCGAGCGGCTGACCGCCGCCGATGGAGCGACCGCCGCCGCCGCTCGAATAGTCAGATGAGGAAGACATCTCGCCACCTTCGCGACGCCCATCAAGCATCGTCATCGTTGCGCCCGGTCCCTGCAGCACCACCTCGGTCGAGTAACGATCCTGACCGTCCTTGTCCTGCCATTTTCGAGTTTGGAGCTGGCCTTCGACGTAAATCTTTGCGCCTTTGCGAAGATATTGCTCTGCAACGCGGGCAAGGCCTTCGGAAAAGATAACGACGCGGTGCCATTCGGTTTTCTCGCGACGCTCGCCTGAAGTCTTGTCGCGCCAGTTTTCTGAGGTCGCCACGGACAGATTGACGATCGGCTTTCCGTCCTGCGTGTGGCGAACTTCCGGGTCCTTACCGAGATTGCCGACCAGAATGACCTTATTGACGCTTCCTGCCATACGTTTCTCCTGCGATGCTCGCCTGTTCGCTCGACGATCGCACGAACCGGGGCGATGTGTTGAAGGGGCGCGGCCCGCTCAATTGCGGTTCCGCTTCCAGACACCGTGACATGATCGCCTTGTTCATACAATGTTCTTGCCGCACAGAGCTTTTTCGGTTTAGTCGACCACGCTTTTGTCCGGCGCGGCATTTCTCCTTACGGTTTCCATGAGCCTTAAATCCATTCGGGTCATCGGGGCCCGCGAACACAACCTGAAAAATCTCACGATCGAGATCCCGCGCGATCAGCTGGTCGTGATGACCGGCCTTTCAGGCTCGGGAAAGTCTTCGCTCGCTTTCGACACCATCTATGCGGAAGGCCAGCGCCGCTACGTCGAGTCGCTATCGGCATATGCCCGCCAGTTTCTCGAGCTGATGCAGAAACCGGACGTCGACCAGATCGATGGCTTGTCGCCGGCGATTTCGATCGAACAGAAAACCACGTCGCGCAATCCGCGCTCCACCGTAGGAACGGTAACCGAAATCTACGACTACATGCGACTGTTGTGGGCGCGTGTCGGCGTGCCCCATTCGCCTGCGACCGGTCTGCCCATCGCATCGCAGACGATCAGCGAGATGGTGGATAGGCTTCTCGCCGAGCCTGAAGGGTCCCGCTTTTATATCCTTGCACCGATCGTCCGGGCGAGGAAAGGCGAGTACCGAAAGGAGTTCGCTGACCTCATCAAAAAGGGATTCCAGCGGGTCAAGATCAACGGCGCTTTCTATGAAATTTCTGACGCGCCAGCGCTAAACAAGAAACTAAAACACGACATAGACGTCGTCGTCGACCGGGTGATCGTTCGCAAAGGCGTGGAGAGTCGCCTCGCTGAATCCTTTGAGACAGCGCTCGCACTCGCGGATGGCATCGCGATCGCGGAAGCCGCGGATGCCGCAACCGCGCCTCCGAACGCCACCGCGAGCGATGCTGCGTTGCCGAAACAGAAGTCTCGCAAGTCTCCGGCGAAAGAAGACGCGGCCGCAGTTCCGCAAGCCCCGCCCGCGCATCGGATCATTTTTTCCGCGAAGTTCGCCTGCCCCGTTTCTGGTTTCACCATCGAAGAAATCGAGCCGCGGCTGTTTTCCTTCAATGCGCCGGCGGGCGCATGCCCTAGCTGCGATGGTCTCGGTACGCAAATGGTGTTCGACGAGGGCCTGGTCGTGCCGGATGCGGACCTCGCCTTGAACAGGGGCGCAATTGCGCCGTGGGCTAAGGGGCAGTCGCCCTACTATATGCAGACCCTCGAAGCGCTCGCGAAACAATTTCGCTTCAAGCTGTCTGCGAAATGGCGCGACCTCCCGGAAGCAGCACAACACATTATACTCTACGGCTCTGGCGATGAGGACGTCGCGTTCGTCTATCAGGACGGCGCCCGCAAGTTCGAAACCGTCAAGCCGTTCGAAGGCGTCATCCCCAATCTTGAGCGACGCTGGCGAGAAACGGACAGCGCTTGGGTGCGCGAGGAACTATCGCGCTTTCAATCCGTCACCCTTTGCGACGCTTGCAACGGCATGCGGCTTAAACCCGAGGCGCTTGCGGTCAAGATCGACGGCTTGAATGTTTCGGAGGCGTGCGAACGATCGATCCGCGCGGCGAGCGCCTGGTTCGATCGGCTCGAAACAAAGCTCTCGCGCAAGGAGCGCGAGATAGCCGCCCGCATCCTGAAAGAAATCCGCGAGCGGCTGCGGTTCCTTATTGATGTGGGCCTCGATTACCTGACGCTTTCGCGCGCATCCGGCACCTTGTCCGGCGGCGAAAACCAGCGCATCCGGCTTGCGTCGCAAATAGGCTCGGGGCTGACGGGCGTGCTCTACGTTCTGGACGAACCTTCGATCGGGCTGCATCAGCGCGATAATGAACGCTTGCTCATCACACTCAAACGCCTGCGCGACCTCGGAAACTCGGTGCTCGTGGTCGAGCACGATGAAGACGCGATCCGCGCGGCCGACCATGTAGTCGATATCGGACCAGGCGCCGGCGTGCATGGCGGGGAAGTCGTGGCGCAAGGCTCGGTCGCCGATATCGTCGCAACAGATGGGTCACTGACAGGCGACTATCTGGCTGGTCGCCGCGAGGTGCCGGTGCCTGCGAAGCGACGCGCACTCGATCGAAAACGCGTCATTCGCATTGTTGGCGCGCGGGGCAACAATCTAAAGAATGTCACGACTGAGATTCCGATCGGGCTTCTCACCTGCGTGGCCGGCGTTTCTGGCGGCGGCAAGTCAACCTTGGTGATCGAAACGCTTTACCGCGCCGCGGCGCGCCGACTTTATAACGCCAAGGACACGCCTTCGTCGCATGACCGCATTGAGGGATTGGAAGAGTTCGACAAAGTCATCGACATTGATCAGTCGCCCATCGGCCGAACCCCGCGCTCAAACCCCGCGACTTATACGGGGGCGTTCACGCCAATACGCGACTGGTTCGCCGGACTGCCGGAATCTAAAGCGCGCGGCTATCAGCCCGGTCGCTTCTCATTCAACGTCAAGGGCGGCCGTTGCGAAGCTTGCCAGGGCGACGGCGTCATCAAGATTGAAATGCACTTTTTGCCGGACGTTTACGTCACCTGTGAGACTTGCAAAGGCAAGCGTTACAACCGCGAAACGCTGGAAGTGACGTTTAAGGACAAATCCATCGCCGACGTACTCGATATGACGGTCGAAGAGGGAGCGGATTTTTTCAAAGCGGTTCCGTCCATCCGCGACAAGTTGGAAACGCTGGCGCGCGTCGGTCTGACTTATGTGAAGATCGGCCAGCAAGCGACGACGCTTTCGGGCGGGGAAGCCCAGCGCGTCAAGCTCGCCAAGGAACTTGCCAAGCGCGCGACGGGCCGCACTCTTTATATATTGGACGAACCGACAACCGGCTTGCACTTCGAGGACGTCCGGCGGCTGATGGACGTAATTCAGGAACTGAGTGACGCCGGGAACACAGTTGTGATCATTGAGCACAATCTGGACGTTATCAAACAGGCCGACTGGGTCATCGACATGGGGCCCGAGGGCGGCGATGGCGGCGGCGAGATCGTGGCGGTTGGAACGCCGGAGGCAATCGCGGCGTCGACGTCCAGCCATACAGGCCGTTTCCTGAAACCGATCCTTGAACGGCAAGCGAGCGTTATACCGAATGCCGTTCGAAGAACGCGGTCAAAGTCCAAGAGGCGGGCTGCTTGACGTTTCCACTTTAAAGTATGGGCGAGCTTAGAGCTTGCCGACGCTCAATCGTCGATGCACGCATGCGGCGCCAGTCGGTCATTTGTGTTCTGATTAAGGCGTATAAAAATATACTTTTGCCGCAATCGACCTGCATCTTCGCGTCACTGCTATCCGGGCTGGGGCAATGGCACGGAGAAAGCACATGTCAATCGGTAACCCGTCAGTATCTCATTCGTCGGCATTAAGATGGCTTGCCGCCTGCGTGGCAGCCGTGCTGACTCTTGGCTTTTCCGCAGCTTCTGCGGATTATCGCCCACCATATTGTCCGGAGCAGCATGATCACCGGGCGCATAACGCAAACTACTACGATTACTACCCTGTTCGGGGCGGTAATCAGTACAACGACCGCGATCGTTACAACGACCGTAATCGCTACGACAATCGCTATCGCGGCGATCGATACAATAATGGATACCAACAAAGCCGCGTGGTGAGCCGAAATGTTATTCCGACCCGCTACCGCGCAGAAATTATCGTAGTCGAGCGCGTTCAGGCGGGCGGGCGCCGCGGCGGCTTTAGGGAATGCACGGTTAGCGTTCGCGGACCCGAAGCGCGCTATGTACCGTATAATCGCCTCCAGCAGGTCGCTTATCGAAACTGCTCGCGAAACGCAGTCGTGAGAATCCTCGCCTAGAGCCCAAAGGCTGTTCTGGCCGGTCGATAGCTGTACTCTACACCTTGTCAGTAAATTGCTGGACGGCGCGCGTTGAAAACGCGCGCCGTCTTCGCATATGCGCTATGTCGAGGATATTGCTCCGTAATCACAAAATCTGAGGATACTCATGGGGTTCGAACTCAATCACAAAGTTGCACTTGTCACCGGCGGATCTCGAGGTATTGGCGCTGCAATCGCCAAAAGGCTCGCTGCTGACGGAGCGAAGGTGGCCCTCACCTACGCGGGAAATAAGACCGCAGCCGACGAGGTAGTCGCTGCCGTCGTCGCCGCGGGCGGCGTGGCCAAGGCGTTTCAGGCGAATGCCGCAGACCCGGTCGCCGCGGCGAATTCCGTGCAATCGACTGTTGACGCTTTTGGCGGGTTAGACATTCTCGTGCACAATGCCGGGATCGCTAACTTCATGCCTATCGACGCGGATACGTTTGAGAGCTTCCGTCAACAATTCTCCGTCAACGTCAACGGCGTCTTTGCCGCAACGCGCGCGGCCGTCGACGTCATGCGAGATGGCGGTCGTATTATCGTAATTGGAAGCGTCAATGCTCACACAATGCCGACGCCCGGCGGCGCGGTTTACGGCGCCACCAAAGCTGCCGTTGGTGGCCTTGTCCGCGGCTGGGCGCGGGACCTTGGGCCTCGGGCGATTCTCGTAAATGCGGTTCAGCCGGGACCAATCGACACGGATCTCAATCCTGCAGCCGGTGATTTTGCGGCGATCCTGACGCCGCTCACAGCGCTGAAACGCTATGGCCGTTCTGAAGAAGTGGCCGCCGTCGCCGCGTTTCTAGCGAGCGACGAAAGCTCCTACGTAACAGGAACAATGATCGACGTAGACGGCGGTTTTTCAATTTAAACCGTCGGCTCAAGCCCGACCGCTAAAGACCCTTGCAGCGTGCGAAATCCCGCCCGACGGCTGGCTTTCGGCGTTGCTTCAACAAGAGCCAAGGTCCACTGTTGCTCGCGGTTAAATTCGGGAGACGCATCTTCATGAGCGGCAGGGCCAGCACCAAGGAATTCGACATTGTGGTCTACGGGGCCAGCGGCTTCACCGGTCGTTTGGTCGCGGAATATATGCACGCGCGTAAAAACGCCGATCCAATTGTTAATTGGGCTATTGCCGGGCGAAATAAGCAAAAACTGGCGGAGGTGCGAGACGAAATTGGCGCTACCAATCTCCCCATCATCCTTGCTGACGCCGACACGCCGCACACTCTCGACGACCTGACGTCGCGCACGCGCCTCGTGCTGACCACCGTCGGGCCCTATCAGCTATTTGGCTCGGCGTTGGTCGAGGCCTGCGCTAAGGCGGGCGTCGACTATGTCGATCTCTGTGGTGAGCCGGCATGGATGCGCCACATGATTGACGCCCATGAAGCGACTGCCAAGCGCTCGGGTGCGCGCATTGTTTTTTCTTGCGGATTTGACTCTGCACCCTTTGATCTCGGCGTGCTCACCGTTCAAGAAGAAGCGCGCCGCCGCTTCGGCTCCCCGGCGCCAAGGGTAAAAGGGCGCGTTCGGAAGATGCAAGGCACCTTCTCAGGCGGCACCGCCGCAAGCTTCAAAGCGACAATGGCGGCGGCGTTCGCTGACCCGTCAGTGATTGAGCTGCTAAGATCGCCGTTCGCGCTGACGCCGGGCTTTCAAGGTCCGAAGCAACCCTCGGGTTCCAAGCCGGAGCTTGATCCATCGCTTGGCGAGTGGGTCGCGCCCTTCATCATGGCCGCCATCAATACGAAAAATATTCACCGTACGAACCATCTCTGCGATCGCGCTTATGGCGCGGACTTTGTCTATGACGAGATGCTTGTCACAGGGCCCGGCGAGCCAGGCGAAAAGGCGGCGCGAGCAGTGACCGAGGACCGCTCAATGCTGAGCGAGGATGGTCCAAAGCCGGGCGAAGGGCCATCAAAAGCGGAACGGGAGGCGGGCCACTACGAAATATTGTTCATCGCTGAAATGGGCGACGGACGGAATGTCCGCGCAACGGTCACGGGAGATCGCGATCCGGGATATGGCTCAACTTCAAAAATGATCGCTGAAAGCGCGCTCTGCATTTTGAACGAAGCCGCCGAAACGCCTGGCGGCGTCTGGACCCCGGCAGCGGCCATGGCTACGGCCTTGATTGAACGATTCGAAAAATACGCGGGCGTCAAGTTCAAGATCGAGAGTTGACAACGCGTCGAGCGGAGGGGACTGGGCTGGGATCGCGCTTCAGAAACCCCGCACCATAAAGTCCGAGGCCGGCCGCTGGGATTTGGTCGTGGTGCCGGTTGAGGGACTTGAACCCCCGACCTTCGGTTTACAAAACCGCTGCTCTACCAGCTGAGCTAAACCGGCTATCCGCGCCCCGTCCGATACTTGAACTCTGCTTTTAATGCCAGACCGCCGGGCCAAAAAGGTACGACCCACGGTCGACGCCACCTGACCTCCATTCGCAGCGAAACAAATGCGCAGCTGGAGCCTAAGTACGATCATCGTCCAAGCCGTCGTCATCGAAGGGTTCTTCCGCTGGATCGGCCGGAATGGCGTAGTCCTCCGAGAACCATCGGTGAAGGTCGATATCGGCGCATCGCTTGGAACAGAACGGACGGTAGGCAGCAACAACCGGGCGTGCGCAAATTGCGCACGAAACGCCGGAAGAATTGCCCCCGGAAGGGTCGGTGAACAAACTACTCGACAATTTCAAACCCGCCTTTCGCTGTATCCTCTTCGGCGTCTGCGGACCGTCTCACAAGCGCTTCAATGCTGAACCGGTCACCGTACCGCTCAACGACCCGGTCCAGCCATGCATGCCTTTGTTCCAGATAGGAATAAACAGAGCGGCTCGCCAGCAGGCGCGGTCGACCGTTTGGGGCATTGCGCAAAACCCGCTCGAGCGCACGGACCGCCTCAACCGACAGCCAGTGCTGATTGAACGCACGCCCCGGTCGAAGCCAGCCTTTACCGCAAACACAGCTTGCGCGCTCCAACAGAGATTTTTCCGCGCGTGGGATCACGATCTGGTAAAGCCCCCCATCGCCAAGGTGCCCCGCCCGACCGCCTATCGTTTGTTGTTGCAGACGGACAAGGAGCGCGGAGAGCGCCGCACGTTCCTTGCCGCCCGCCGGCGCGGGGAAATCGATCATGATCTGACCGCCGATTGATCGTCGGACGATTTCAAAAAAAACTGCGCCAGCGGACGCTTCGTTGAACGTGGCGCGGCGGTCGCGTTCCGTTGGTCCTCCGTCGATATCGATGGCGGTGAGGGCTGCCGCCTCATCGACAATCATCCGTCCCCCACCGGGAAGTGGCGCGCTGCGCGCGAGGGAGACTTCGAGCGCTTCGTCACAAGCAAATCGCTCCCACGCGTTAGCGTCGATGACGACGTCAATTTCCCTACCCACGAACGCGCGAACGCAGCGCGCCGATTCATGGCTACTGGCGATAACCTCGGTAATGTCGCGCAAGTCGAGCGAGCGGAATGCGCAAAGCGCCGCATCCGCGTCGAAATTTAATCGAGCAGGTATTGCAGCGCTCGCCGCTTTCGCCTCAATTTCCTCATGCCCGGTTGCGGTGGCCTTCCGCCAATCAAGCGCGGCAATTGCGCCCTTCTCTCTCAAGGCGGGGCGCGTAATGCGTACGATTAAAGCCGACCCGATCGGGGGGAGCTTGCTTTTTACTGCCGGTAGAAAAGCGTCGCTATTCTGGCCGATGTCGAGAAAGGCGCCGCCCGCGCTGTGGGTCTTTGTCCGCACAAAAAAAATATCGCCAGCTTCCGCCGCTCGCGGAAGATCTTCGTCGCCGCGAGCCGGCGAGAAGAAAAATCGCCGCACGCGCCCACCGACGACCAGCGCCGATCGCGTCTCCGCCGCGCCAGCTTCGATAAGCAGTTGGCCAGTCAAGGCATGTAACCGGCGGGTCGCCCACTGCCAATGAGCAGGTTTGCCGTCTCATAAAGCGGCAGTCCGACCACGTTTGAGTAGGATCCTATGAGGCTCGATACGTGCATCGCAAACAGACCTTGTATCGCGTAACCGCCAGCCTTTCCGCGCCATTCGCCGCTGGCGATGTAAGCGTCCATTGCCTCTACACTGAGACGCCGGACTTTCACGCGCGTTTCGACAGTCCGGGTCCTGACAGATGCGCCCGGTGCGATAAGCGCAACGGCGGTGAACACGCGGTGGGAACGCCCCGAGAGTAATAGCAGACAGGCTCGTGCGCTGCTTTCATCCTCCGTCTTTGGCAAGATTCGACGACCGCAGGCGACGACCGTATCAGCGGCAAGGATAACCGAATCGGCGTGAGTTTGCGCTGCGGCAACCGCTTTGCCGCTGGCAATACGCCGGGCATAGGCCATCGGCTCCTCACGGATCAGCGGCGTTTCATCGATGTCCGCTGCCCACACGGAATCGGGGATGACGCCAATCTGGCGCAGTAATTCGAGCCGCCGCGGGCTGGCGCTGGCGAGGACAAGCGGGAGATGATTACCTGACCGCACCCGATCTGCGCTGCCGTCAACGGGATTGGACGAAGTGGAGATCGCGGAGGGCGCGTGGCCGGGCATCGCGCCGCTGAATTTATTTGAAGCGGAAGGTGACCCGACCCTTGGTCAGATCATACGGGGACATTTCGACCAGCACTTTGTCGCCGGCGAGCACGCGGATGCGGTTTTTACGCATCTTCCCTGCCGTGTGCGCGATGATCTCATGGCCGTTTTCGAGCTTCACCCGGAAGGTCGCGTTCGGCAGAAGCTCTTCTACCGAGCCCTCGAATTCCAGAAGTTCTTCTTTGGCCATTCAGTCCTCTGACAGGGCGCCGCGTTAAATGACGCCGTCGCCTGCTCCCTTCGGAGCCGCCGAGACGCCCGCGTTGCAGGATGCGGGAAAATGGTCGGGCCGGCAGCCAAAATCAAGGCTTTTCGTAGATCGCCGGAAAACGCGACCGCAGCCGCGCCATAAGCTCGTCCCTGACGGACCGATAAGCTGTCAGAAGTTCCTCGCGCCCCCCCCTGACGTCCGTCGGGTTGTCGATTGGCCAGTATTCGATCCGGTCCCGGGGCAGAAACCTGCGCGCTTCCTGAGCGGCCTCCGCCGTCAGGACGATAGCTAGGTCAAACTTCGACATATCGACGTCGGCCATTGCCTTGGGCACGTATTCGCCAAGAGAAACTCCGACTTCTGCGAGCACGCCCTCGACGAACGGATCGAGCCCACCCTCGTAGACGCCAGCCGAGTCCACCGACATCCGCGACCCGGCGTCAGCGGCAAGTATCGCAGCCGCCATCGGCGATCGTACCGAATTCATATTGCAGGCAAATAGAACCGACTTCGGCATGATGGTGATCCGGCCCTAGCGCATGTGGAAACTGCAAATCAGCGTGAACAGCCGCCGAGATGTATTGAAGTCAATGATGATTTTGTCGGCGAGTCGTTCACGCAGGATTTCCGATCCCTCGTTGTGCATGCTCCGCCGCGCCATATCGATCGTCTCGATTTGAGATGGAGCCGCGGTCCTGATCGCGTCGTAGTAGCTCTCGCACAACATGAAATAGTCTTTGATGATCTTGCGGAAAGGCGACATGGAGAGGTGAATTTGGCCCAACGCCGCGCCCCCTTCCTTACGGACGTCGAAGACAAGCCGGCGCTCGACGTTAGACAGATAGAGCTCGAACGGGCCGGGCCCAGCGCCGACCGGCTGGAAAGAATTTTCCTCGAGCAGATCGTAGATCGCAACCTTCCGTTCATGCTCAATATCGGCGGTGGCGCGCGCGAGTGAGCGTTCGTCAAGATCAATCTTGACGATCCGCATCAGCGCCGAATTATCGCCGTCACCATTCATCCGGGTTCTCTGGTGATTTTCTTCCTTGAGAAGCGCCGCGTCGAGCGAGGTGTAGCCTTCGGCCTTTCAGCCGTCACGCGCCTCCGCGATATTCTGGCGTCATTCCGATCCCATCCCGAACATGCGGCCGATGGTTCGATCTGTATCAGCCATCACATGGTACAACGCTGCGGATACATGCAGCGCAATTCCCGCAATCAGAACCTTGGCAAGCAATCTATGGACGAATTGGAATGTTTCCGCGACTTCGGGGGCGGCGGTAAACGCTGGAATAGAGAACAGCCCAAACATAGACACATCGCGACCAGCGAAGAGCGACCAAAGAAGTCCGCTCAAAGGCATGACGATGATCGCAAGCATCAGGAACCAATGGGTAGCTTTCGCCGCGACGCGTTGCCAACCAGGGTGATCGGGCGCAGGAGCCGGGAAACCGGATTTGAGCCGCCACGAGATGCGCCACAGCGCTAGACCAAGCACGATCACGCCGCTTGCTTTATGTAGGCCAAGCAATTGTGACTTTTCAGGTCCACGCGGCATTCCTTCGAGGATTACGCCCACCGTCAGCAGCCCCACCACCGCAAGTCCAATGACCCAGTGATTGATCAACGAGACCAACCCGAAGGTTTTCTTTCCATCAGCGATTTGCATAGGTCCGAATCCCCGCGGCGCCCATCGCCGCATATGGAACACTGGCGCCTAGGCTCTCTCGGGTAAAGCCGTCGGATCAGCGATTAAGCCGCCGCCTCACTGACTCCGCGTGGCTGAATAAACCTTCGGCTTCCGCCAATGTGATGGCCATAGGCCCAATGGCGGCGATCCCGTCCGCAAGGCAGCCAATAATGGAAGAGCGCTTCATAAAGGTGAGCACTGATAACCCGGAGGCGTAACGTGCGGCCTGGCCAGTCGGAAGCACGTGGTTCGGCCCGGCAACATAGTCGCCCACTGCTTCTGGCGTGCGACGACCGATAAAAATGGCCCCCGCGTGACGGATCTCAGCCAGCAACGACTCAGGCGACGCGACCGCCAGTTCAAGGTGCTCAGGTGCGACGCGATTGATAATCGGGGCGGCCTTTTCTAGCGCGTCAATGACGATGATTGCGGAATTTCCAAACCATGCAGCCTCCGTGACCTCCCGCCGGGGAGAGGCCTCAATCTGGAGCAGCGCGGCAGCTTCAACAGCATCGGCGAAGGATGCATCGTCTGTAATCAGGATGCTCTGCGATGACGGGTCGTGCTCGGCCTGGCTCAAGAGATCGGCCGCGATTGCCGCGGGATCATTGAGCCCGTCGGCAAGCACCAGAATCTCAGAGGGTCCGGCGATGGCGTCAATCCCGACTCGCCCAAAGACTTGGCGTTTGGCCTCAGCTACAAATGCGTTGCCCGGTCCGACGATCACATCGACGGGCAAGATCGGACCGCAACCAAAAGCCATCGCGGCGATCGCCTGCGCTCCGCCCACCTTGAAAATTTCGTCAACCCCGGCGATTGAGGCGGCGACAAGCACTGCGGGGTTGAGTTTACCATCTGGCGCTGGGGTGCACATGGTCAGGCGCGATACGCCCGCTACACGCGCCGGAATAGCGTTCATGAGAACGCTAGAAGGATACGCCGCGCGCCCGCCCGGCGCATAAAGACCAGCCGCTTCGACGCTAGTCCAGCGCCACCCGAGCGTGACGCCAGCCTCGTCTGTATAACGAAGGTCCGTTGGCACTTGTTTTTCATGGAAAGAGCGAATGCGGCTGGCGGCAAATCCAAGGGCGTCTATGACCGATGTCGCGCATTCTGCCCGCGCAGCAGCAATTTCGGCGGCCGACACGCGCACGGACGTATCATCAACGCCGTGCCCGTCAAACTCATGCGTGTAACGAGCAAGCGCAGCGAAGCCGTCTTGCCTAATGGACGCCACGATGTCCGCCACAACCGCTGACACGTCCGTTTCGTCTTGCCGCGGAGCGATAATCAGGTCGTTCAGTGAGGACGCGAAATCCGGGTCTGCGGCCGATAAGCGGCGAACCTGACGTCCTGCAGGCGCTTGGGGACGACCCGAGACAGCGACCTTGGCGCGGCGATTTTCAGTAACAGGACCGGTCATTCTGTGTGCTGCGGTTTGCTTCGCGTTCGCCACGGTGCGGAAATGTCCATCACGCGAGCATTTATAGTTTCGACATCAAGGCGGATGGCGCCGCCACCGGAAAAATCAAGGACGATAACGCCCGTTCCATCCGGACCAGGCTCAAATCGCAGAGCTAACAGTTCTACGATTGCATCTTTTGGTTCGGATCGCAGGTGCAAACGCTGGACGGCAAGAACATCGTCGAAATGCGCGCCAGCGCGCACCCGCTCGAACGGGCCGTGAGTGCGCGAAGCTGCCGTTTCCCAAACAAATCTGTTAGCGACAAACGCAAAGCGGCGCTGGTCAGGCAACCAGGTAAAATCGCCGACCTTTGCAATCGCGTCCTGCAGGTAGGTCGATATCGCCTGCAGGTCAGTGGCGTCTTCCGCTTTCAGACGGAGCGGAGAATAAGCGATGCGCGGCGCCATCAGTCCCCCTTCACGCGCTCAATGAGCGCGCCGCACGCAGAAAGTTTTTCTTCCAACCGCTCAAACCCGCGATCAAGATGATAGACGCGATTAACGATGGTTTGGCCTTCCGCGCCTAACGCCGCCAGCACGAGCCCCATGGACGCGCGCAAGTCTGTCGCCATGACCGGCGCGCCCTTCAGGCGCCGCACGCCCCGCACGGTCGCCGTCTGTCCGTCGACCGATATGCTGGCCCCCATTCGCGTCAGTTCGGGCGCGTGCATGAACCGGTTCTCAAAGATCGTTTCCTTGATTACCGATACCCCATCGGCAGTCGCCATGAGCGCCATGAACTGCGCCTGCAGGTCCGTCGGAAAACCGGGATAAGGCTGAGTAACGATGTTGACGGGATGGCGGCGGTCGCCGTTGGGCCTAACTCTTACGCCGTTCGGAACTTCCGTGAGATTTAACCCCGCCTCTTCGAGCGCGCCGACGGCGGCCCCGAGAAGATCCAGCCGCGCATGACGCAATGTAAGTTCGCCGCCGGCTGCCCCGACCGCCATGGCGTAGGCGCCAGTCTCGATCCTGTCCGGCAATACTCGGTGACGCGCGCCGCCGAGGCGTTCGACGCCGGCTATTCGGATGGTGGATGAGCCAGCGCCTTCGATCCGTGCGCCCATCGCAATCAGACACTCCGCCAGATCAACGATTTCGGGCTCTCGCGCGGCATTTGAAAGAACCGTCTCGCCCCGCGCAATCGACGCGGCTAGCATCGTGTGTTCGGTAGCGCCGACCGACACGAATGGAAAATCGACCCGCGCGCCGGTCAATCCCTTGGGGGCGTTGGCGATGACGTAGCCCTCGTCCAGATCGATTACAGCGCCCATGGCGCCGAGCGCCTTCAGATGCAGATCGACCGGCCGAGCGCCGATTGCGCAACCGCCGGGCAGGGAGACCTTCGCCTTGCCTTCGCGCGCAAGAAGCGGACCGAGAACATTAAATGAAGCGCGCATTTTCCGGACAAGATCGTACGGCGCTTCGGTGGAGACGATCGTATTCGCCTGCAGGCTCAGCACGTCGCCCTCGAACGTCTGCTCGACGCCATGCTGCGCAAGCAAACGTTGCAACATGGCGACGTCGGCAAGTCGCGGCACGTTGGAGAGGATGAGGGGTTCGTCAGTGAGTAGCGCGGCGGCCATGACCTTCAACGCGGAGTTTTTGGCCCCGCTTATCGGAACTTCGCCGAACAGCGGTCGACCGCCAATGATCGCCAACCGATCCATCAGGCTTCGCCCGTGTCAGGCAATTTCGAAGTCTCGTTCACCGCTGCTTTACGCCGACGCAGATTGTCGCGAAG
>JBGTFV010000041.1:0-4512 GCA_041747095.1 Parvularculaceae bacterium | reverse complement strand
CCTCCGGCGGTGGCGGTTCGAGCCGCGCCGGGTCGACGGCGCGCCGCGTCCGGCCCATGACCAGACGGCGACGCTGCGATTTGATCGCCCGTCTTAATGTGTGCGGGTCCGCGCACGGACCCCCGGATGACACTGCAGCGCCGCCAGCGTAACGTGTCAGGGGCTTGACTTCCCGTCGCGCGCGTCAATCTTGGCCGCAGTTTCAGGAATGGGCGGGTCAGGCTAAGATCCGATGCTCATGTGCCGGCGCTGAAAAAGGATCTCGTATTCATGTCTCTTCGCCCCTGGCGCGATATCGCGCGACGCAAATCCCGCCAGATCATGGTCGGCAAGGTGCCCGTCGGCGGCGATGCGCCGATTGCTGTGCAGTCGATGACGAACGCGCTGACCTCTGACGCGCAGGCGACCATCCGGCAGGTCAACGAGATCGCCGAGGCGGGCGCCGATATCGTACGGGTCTCGTGCCCGGACGTTGAGTCCACGGCGGCGCTGAAAACCATCGTCAAGAACGTTCCCGTGCCAATCGTCGCCGACATCCACTTCCACTACAAGCGCGGGATTGAGTCAGCGATTGCCGGCGCTGCCTGCCTGCGCATCAATCCGGGCAACATCGGTTCGGCCGAGCGCGTCAAGGAAGTGATCAAGGCCGCCAAGGACTACGGCTGCTCGATGCGCATCGGCGTCAACGGCGGCAGCCTTGAAAAACACCTCCTCGAAAAATACGGCGAGCCCTGCCCCGAGGCGATGGTTGAAAGCGCGCTCGACCATGCGCGCATTCTTCAGGACAATGACTTTCACGAGTTCAAGATATCCGTAAAGGCGTCGGACGTGTTCCTCACGGTCGCCGCCTATCAGATGCTCGCCGACTCCATTGACTGTCCGTTGCACCTAGGCGTCACGGAAGCGGGCGGCCTACGCATCGGCTCAGTGAAAACCGCAATCGGCATGGGCTCTCTGCTGTGGGCCGGCATTGGCGACACCATTCGCGTGTCGCTGTCGGCGGACCCGGTCGAAGAGGTCAAGGTTGGCTTTGACATCCTGAAGTCGCTCGGGCTGCGCCATCGCGGGGTCAACGTCATTTCGTGCCCGTCCTGCGCGCGTCAGGGCTTCAACGTCATCGATACGGTCGAAAAGCTGGAAAAGCGCCTCGCTCACGTGACGACGCCCTTGTCGCTGTCGGTCATCGGCTGCGTCGTCAACGGGCCCGGCGAAGCGCGCGAGACCGACCTCGGCTTCACCGGCGGCGGCGCGGGCAAGGACCACGGGCAGGTTTATATCGACGGCGAGCCGCATCATCGTCTCGACAATGATCAACTGCTCGATCACCTCGTCGAACTTGTCGAAAAGAAAGCCGCCGAGATCAAGGCGAAAGAAGAGGCAGAGTCCGTCGCGGCGGAGTAGCAACGGTGACGGAATATATTGGCGCGCGGGCAGGTCTCGCGCGCCTTTTCTTATCTGGTGCGTTAGTGAGTGTTTGCAGGAAGAACAGAATTGATTCCCCACGATAAACTCACTGCGCTGATCGCCAAATTCGAGAAGATCGAGGCGTCGATGGCGGCCGCTTCGAAGAGCGAAGAAATCGTGCGCCTCTCAAAGGAGCACCGCGAGCTGTCGGGCGTCGTCGAGAAGGCGCGCGAGCTCGCCTCGATCAGGCGGCAAATGCTCGAATTGGAGGACCTCGCCAAAGGGCCCGACGCCGATATGGCGACGATGGCGCGCGACGAACTGCAGGAGCTGAAGGAAAAGGCCCCGCAAATCGAATATGAAATTCAGGTGATGCTGTTGCCGAAGGACAAGGCGGACGATTCATCCGTCATCCTTGAGGTGCGCGCCGGAACGGGCGGCGACGAGGCGGGCCTCTTCGCGGGCGATCTGTTTCGCATGTATCAGCGCTACGCCTCGCTGCAGGGCTGGCGCGTTGAAATATTGTCCGCATCCGATGCAGAGATGGGCGGCTACAAGGAAGTGCAGGCGAGCATTTCCGGCGACGGCGTGTTCGCGCGGATGAAGTTCGAGTCCGGGGTGCACCGCGTGCAGAGGGTGCCCGCGACGGAAACGCAGGGGCGCGTGCACACGTCGGCGGCGACTGTCGCCGTTCTTCCGGAGCCGGAGGAAGTCGATATCGAGATCAGGGAGCAAGACCTCAGGATCGACGTATTCCGCGCGTCAGGGCCGGGCGGGCAATCGGTCAACACGACCGACTCGGCGGTGCGCATCACCCACATCCCGACAGGGGTCGTCGTAAGCCAGCAGGATGAGAAATCGCAGCACAAGAACCGCGCCAAGGCGATGCTGATCCTGCGGGCGCGCCTTTACGACGCTGAACGGGCGCGCGCCGATGCCGAGCGCGCTGCGCAACGGAAAGGCATGGTCGGATCGGGCGATCGCTCGGAGCGGATCCGCACGTACAACTATCCGCAAAGCCGGGTGACCGACCACCGCATCAACTTGACGCTCTATAATCTTGACGATGTCATTCGCGGCGACGCACTTGACCAGTTGATCGATGCGCTGATCACGCAGGACCGCGCCGATCGGCTTGCTGAAGTCAGCGCGAGTGGGTGAGGGCGGAGAAACGGTTGGCGAGGCGATGCGCCGGGTAGCCGGGCTGCTTGTCCGCTCGCCGACGCCCCGGCTTGATGCGCGCGTTATTCTCAAGGAAGCGCTGGGCGCCGACGACGCCGGTCTCATCGCGCGCGACGGTGATGATCTTGACCCGGAGCAACGTCTGCGCGTCGATGCGCTGGCCGCCCGCCGGGCGAGCGGTGAGCCGATCTCGCATATCCTCGGCCGGCGCGAGTTCTGGGGCCTTGAATTCAAGGTGCGCGACGGCGCGCTGGCGCCGCGCCCCGATAGCGAGACGCTCATCGCGGCCATCGTGAAACGGCTCGATCATGACAAGCCGATCCGCATTCTCGATCTGGGCGTCGGCACGGGCTGCCTCATCGGCGCGTTGCTGAGCGAATTTCCGCAGGCCACGGGCTTTGGCGTCGATCGGTCTCCCCTCTTCGCGAGCCTCGCGCGCGCGAACTTACACTGGCTGGGGTATGGCGATCGCAGTCTTGTGATCGCGGGCTTTTGGGCCGATGCGGTGGCCGGCGTCTTCGACGTGGTGGTCTCCAATCCGCCCTATATTGCGCTTGGCGAGGCCGCTGCGCTGTCGCGAGAGGTGCGCGAGTTTGAGGCGCCTGAGGCGCTTTTCGCGGGCGCGGATGGCCTCGACGCCTATCGCGAAGTGCTGGCGGCGGCGCGGAAAACGCTGGCCCCGAACGGGTTACTCGTTCTGGAGATCGGCGACGGGCGGCGCGCCGATCTTGAGGCGTTAACCCGTCAGGCGTTCCCCCTCG
Organism: Parvularculaceae bacterium; assembly: GCA_041747095.1. Classification (GTDB taxonomy): domain Bacteria; phylum Pseudomonadota; class Alphaproteobacteria; order Caulobacterales; family Parvularculaceae; genus Amphiplicatus. Next base: position 1,165 of record JBGTFV010000041.1, on the reverse strand, counting down.
TAAACGTGGTCATTGAGTCTGATCTGTCTGGCGCGCCGCGCGCGCTTGTTCTTGAATGGCCAGGAATTGCCGATCAGGGGTCGGACCTTACCAAAGAAAACAGTTGAATTCGGGGCTAATCTATGGATAGCTGCAGACCAAGGCGATTTAAGCCGCCGTGCAACATCTTTGTTGCATGCAGCAGGTGTGGGTTGGTTGCACACCGAAATCGACCCGAAACCTAGCCAATTTTTATCTAGCTGAATTAGTGGTCCGCAAAATGCGGCAAAGCCGGGCAGCAAAGTTGATACGGGGGCTTGAGCATCACAATCGCCATCGGTCGCGCCGAAGCGCGGAAAGTGCGGCGGCGAGCGAACTGGAACCGCATCCTGACGTTAACGGATGACTTTTCAACGCTGCGGCGGCCTCGGCCGTTTGCGTGTTGAACGGATGACCCAATGACGGCGGCTGGCCATTACGGCGGCTTGATGAGCGGGGCCGAGCCCGGACGGGCCGGACGTACCCGAGTTTGGCTATGGGATTGAGCGCGCAGCGCAGCGCCACGGGCGGCTTTGAGGAATGACCGGCGGGAAACCGTCACCCGCGCATGACCAAACGGGCAACTGACCCGGACAGAGACGACTTCGCCGTGCGTATCAACATTCGATAGGGATCCAATTATGAAGCGTGGCCGCAATCAACGTCGTCGCCAGGGGGTCAATCCCAACCGGGCGCTCGATTCCAACGGCCCGGATGTGCGCATCCGCGGCACGGCCAACCAGATCTACGACAAGTATCAGGCTCTTGCGCGCGACGCCCATTCTGCCGGCGATCGCGTAAAGGCCGAGAATTATCTCCAGCATGCGGAGCATTACTTCCGCGTCATTCGCGCCACCCAGCCTGCGAACACGCCGATCGGCGAACAGATGGATGGCGATATGGAAGACCAGCCGGGCATCGGCGAAGGTCGGGACCAGCGCGACCATCGCAGCGGGAATACAGACCGCGCCGCATCGGCGGATGACGAGTTCGAAGACCAGCCTTCGGCGGACATCGGCCGCACGGACGATGATTTCGGCGATGCCCCGGCTCCCCGGCGCGAGGCAAGCCATTCCGGCGGACAGAACGGCGCTGCGCGCGAGGGCGGGCCGCGCCACAATGCGCCCCGCGAGGGCGGCGACAACGA
>JBGTFV010000040.1:0-5220 GCA_041747095.1 Parvularculaceae bacterium | reverse complement strand
GCGAAGGAGCCCTCCGCAGCCCCCCGTCCTGAAGCGGAGCAAGTGAGGCCAACGCCACAGGCCCCAACGCCACAGGCCGAGAGTGAAGTTGCGCCGTCCCAACCGCAGCGCCGCGCAGCGGGCGCAAAGCCCGCTGAAGCCGTCGGCAGGAATGGGACCCGATCCGCCGAACCGATCCGTCTGCATACCGATAACGCCGCCGCGCCAAAGTCTGACGGCGGCAGAGCGGCGCGCAGCGATAGACCGATCGAGATGCGCAAGGCTGCGCGGGACCCGCAATCAGCCGATAACCCGTCCCCGGATGAGCGCGCCTCCGATGGTCGCACAAAGGAAGGCGTCAGCTGGCGCGAGATCCTGACCGCAACCGACGACGCCGAACCCCTGGATCTTGGCAAAGCGGGACGCATCGCAGCGGAGAATGGATCGCGCGGGGCTGGCGCAGCGCCGCAGCAGTCAAATCAGCGAGCGCCGCAGAAGACGCCAGACGCCGCCGCCGCCGTGCGCATCATTCAGGATCTGCAGGCGTTTACGCTCGACCTCGAGACGCGGCTCTATGGTGCGCCGCCGCCGGCGCTGCTCGACCGGTTCGAGCGCGGCGACCGCAACATCTTCGCCAACCGGTTGTTGCGATTGAATGAGGCTGACGTCAAACGACGCATGCGGAGCGAATCGGCGCGGGATCGCGCCTTCGAGAAGGCCATCCATCAGTTCCTGCAAGGGTTCGAGCGCCTGCTGGAAGACGCGACCACATCCGAGACCGCTGACGAAGAGCTTGAAGAATATCTCTCCTCGCCGCTCGGTCGCGTTTACCTGCTGATCGGCGCGACGGTCGGCTATTTCGCCTGAAAATTGGCGACGGGTTCCGTCCCCGCATTGGCCGTGCGCGCGGCGTTGGCCTCTTCGCCAACCTCAAGCGTCCAGGCGACAATTTCGGCGATCACCTGCCGGCTTCCCTCGTTGAGCGCATCCGCCGCCTCGCGGGCGGAATCACGCGCCATTGGCACGCGCGCCTCAAATAATCGCGCCCCATAGGTGCGTCCGCGCGCGTCGGCCAGCCGCGCATGAACGGATGTCACCGCCGTTCGCCCGCCGCCGGCGTAATCCGCGTGGAAATCACGAATATCCGTCTGCAGAATGAATTTTGAATGGGGCTGCTCGCCGCGCGAGGCGATTGCGCTGATGCGACCGGAATTCTGGAAGCTTCGCACGAGCGCGGCCGCAAACAGTCGCGGCGCGCGATCGACCCATTCGGCGCGGGAGAAGTACTCGATCCGCGATCCTTCGCGCATCAAGACGATCATGGATGTATCGTGGGCGCGCGTCGCCACCGGGTCATCGACGCTAAGACTCCATGTAACAGGCGCCTGCGTAGCCGGCTCAATGGCGACTGAGCTGAGCTGATAGCGGTCCGAGGCCGGTTTGCCGTCGGGCAGCACTGAGATGCAGCCCTGCGCGCACAAGATAAGGAAGATAAATCCAAGATTTTTCATTTCTCGCTCGCCTCATAACGCGGCGTCGATTCGCCAAGAAGATATCCGCGCGGATCGCGGTCGATTTCACGCAGGACCTGATTGAACGTTCGGAACAATTGGCGCGCCTCGACAACGGCGGGCCCAATCTGGGCGAGACCGTCTTCAGTGAAAATCGCGATCGGTTCGCGGTTCTCAGCCACGACGGCGCGAATGTCGGCGAGGAGCGTGCGCGCCCCGCGCAAGACAAGGTCGGTTTCAGCGAGCGTCGCCGGCGCGTCCTTCGCCAGCAGCGCATCAAGGTCCGACGCAATCTTGTCAAGACGGCCCGAAAACGCCGCGAGGTCGCGCGAGACAAGTGCGGCGTTCGCGAGTATCGCCCCGATGTCGTCTTTACGCGCTGCGACTTCGCCAGTGACAATGGCGAGATCGGCGAGCGCCTTGCTGACGGAGTCAGTGTTCTCTTCGTTCAGCAGACGGTTGATCGAGGCGACGATGTCTCCGCTGCCCGCAAAAAGCGCGGCGAGTCCTGAGGTGTCCGCTTCGATTTTGGGCACGCCGCGAACGTTTTCCTTCAGAAGGGGCTGATCCCGGCTGCCCCCGACGAACTGAATGATGGCAAGGCCCGTGAACCCGACGAGTTCAAGCTCGGCGCGCGTGTCAGTCTTGACCGGCGTGTCGTTGTCGACGCGCACCCGCGCTACAACGATTGAAGGATTGTCCGGATCGATGTTCAGCTCCCGGACTTCGCCCTTCTGGATCCCGTTGAACCGCACGGCGGCGCCAACGGAAAGCCCTGAAACGCGTTCGCGGAAAACGACGTCATATTCATCGAATTCACGCTGGTTCTGCCCAAGCCAAATAATGAAGATGAACGCCATGGCGATCGCGATCAGCACGAAACCGCCGATCAGAACGTAGCTAGCCCGGGTCTCCATGCGCCAACGCCCCTGTTACTCGGCTGCGGTCGCGGTGCGCCGCTTTGCGGCTGAGAGCGCCGTCCGCCCCCTCGGCCCACCGAAATATTCGGCGATCCAGGGGTGGGGCGACGCTCGAACCTCATCAAGCGGCCCGACGGCGATCACCCGTTTCTCCGCAATGACCGCGACCCGGTCGCAGGTCGAGTAGAGCGTGTCGAGGTCGTGCGTTACCATAAACACCGTTAACCCTAAGGATTCCTTGAGATCGAGAATGAGTTCGTCGAATTTCGCGGCGCCGATTGGATCGAGTCCAGCCGTCGGCTCATCGAGAAAGACGATTTCAGGATCAAGGGCGAGTGCGCGCGCAAGGCCAGCGCGCTTCTGCATGCCGCCCGACAACTCGGACGGGTATTTAGCCCCGGCGTCCGGCGGCAGACCGGACATGGAAATCTTCAGCGCCGCAATCTCGGTGGCCAGCGCAAAGGAGAGATTAAGATGCTCATTGATCGGCGCCATGACGTTCTGGGTCACGGTCAGCGAGGAGAAAAGCGCGCCGCCCTGGAAGAGAATGCCCCAACGACGCTCAATCGCACGGCGGGTCGTCTCGTCGGCGGCGTAGAAATCCTCGCCGAAAATCTCGACGGAGCCTGCCGACGGCCGCTTCAGCCCGACGATCGCGCGCAGAAGCACAGACTTGCCCGTGCCTGACCCGCCGACGACGCCGAGGATCTCGCCGCGGCGCACGGTCAGGTCGAGCCCCTCATGGATAAATACGTCCCCGAACTGGGTCGCGAGGCCGCTCACCTTGATGATCGCGTCATCGTTTTCGGCCGCGCTGGTCAAAAATCAATCTCCAGGAAGAACATCGCGAAAAAGGCGTCGAGAACGATGACAAGGAAAAGCGCCTGCACAACTGACAGCGTGGTGCGCTGGCCGAGGCTCTCGCTTGATCCGCGCACCTCCATGCCCTGAAAACACCCGATAACGCCGATCACGAAGGCGAAGAACGGCGCCTTGATAAGGCCCGCCCAGAAATTCGACATGACGATCGTTTCTTTCGTCCTCGTAAGGAACAAGGCGGGAGAAATATCCATTGTGGTCCAGGCGACGAGGCCGCCTCCAACCATGCCGAGCATGGCCGCCAGAAACGCCAGCACCGGCAACATCACGATCAGAGCAATGACTCGCGGCAGGACAAGCATTTCCATCGGATCGAGACCGAGGGCCCGCATCGCGTCGATTTCCTCGCGGATCTTCATGGAACCGATCTGGGCGGTGAACGCGCTGCCCGAGCGTCCGGCCACAAGAATGGCGGCCAGGAGGACGCCGAATTCCCGCAAGACCGAGATGCCGACGAGTTCGACCGTGAACACTTCGGCGTTGAACTGCCGCAGGATTTTCGCGCCCATAAAGGCGACGACGGCGCCGATGAGAAACGACATCAGGCCAACGATCGGTACGGCGTTTAGGCCCGTTTCCTCCATGTGATGGACGATCGACGTCATCCGGAGGCGCCGCGGATCGAGAATCGCGCGAACCGCGGTCGTCAGCGTCAGTCCGATGAAGCTGAGGATCTCGAGCGCGACGAAATAGGTTTCCGTTACGCCCTCGCCAAGGCGATTGAGCATCATGATGAAGCCGTTTCGGGGCGCGGGCTCGACGAAGCACGGCGCCAGATGGGGCTCGACCTGCTCCAGCAGAGATTGATGCGGATCGCTAACTTCAACGAATCGCGAAATGTCCGTCCGGGTGGCGCAAGCCCGCAGCACGCGCTGGAGAACCATGGCCCCGGCCGTGTCGAGCCGCTCGACGCCTGCGAGATCGATCAGCAGCTCACGCCCGACCGCATCGTCCTCGAAGGCGCGCAGATCGCGATCGATCGGGCCGACGCCGCGCGCTGTCCACTCGCCCCGCGCCGACAGCCGCAGGACGCCCTCATGCAGATCGGTCGAAAAGGCGGCGGCGGACATGACTAAATCCCAATTTTTGCCAGCAAGGTCCGCCCTTTATGGTGCGGGCGCCAGACTTGCAGTGTAATGAGCTAGCGGAAGGATGTTAAATTCATCCTCAACGAACGGTGAACGCGTCGACATGACGGGGACGGTCCGCTGCGCCTCGCCTCGCCGCCGCGCCGATGGAGTGGAGTTTCACGGGTGGCGAAACAGATCTTCGCGGCACGGTTTAGCTGGCTGTCGGCTTTACCCTTACTAATTGTAATTGCTGGACTTTCCATTCTGGCGCTTAACGTTCTCGGGTCCGCCCAGTCGCGTGACGGCGGGGCGCGGGAACGTCTTTTCGATCTCTACCAGCGCCTTATTCCGGCCGAGACGGGTGGCGTCTCGCCGTTTCACGTCATCGAGATCGATCGGGAGAGCATCGATCGCCTCGGGCCCTGGCCCTGGCCGCGGTCGCTTTTGGCGAACATTGTCGAGCGTACCACATCGGCGGGCGCACAGGGCGTCATTCTCGTCGAAGCCGTCGATGCGCCCGACCCCCTGTCGCCCGAAACGATTGGCGCGTTCTGGCTTTCGGGCGTGCCGGACGAGGCGCTTGCCCAGCAATTGTCGCTGTTGCCGTCGACCGACCGGTTACTGGCGCGCGCGCTCGAAGGCCGGCTAGGGGCTGTCGCAATCGATCCCGGCGCATCAGTCGCCTTCGCCTCCAGCCTTGCGCCGGCGCGGACGCGGATGGTCGGATCCCCATGGGTCCGACTTGAAGGCGGCAGCGGGGAATATGTCGGTCTGCCAACGGCGCGCGCGCGCTTTCCAGTCAACGCCGAACTGGAAAAGGCGACGCGCCTCGCCGTGAGCGCCCTGCCCCTCGATTCGGAC
>JBGTFV010000039.1:0-2754 GCA_041747095.1 Parvularculaceae bacterium | reverse complement strand
CCACCGCAGCGCCAGAGCCGACGGCGCGCGCTGAGCCACCGACAATTGTTCCACGCGAACTTTTCGCCGCCAGCATGCAGGCCTACCAGTCCGCCGCGACAATCGCCGACGAGCAGAAAGCGTTGCAGGGAATTACGGAGGCGGCGACGCTCGGCCACCCGCCGGCCCAGCTACAAATGGGAGAATTCTACAAAGTCGGCCAGGGCTTCGCGAAAGACCCAGCTGAGGCGCGACGCTGGTATGAAAGGGCCGCCAATGGCGGCAACATACTGGCGATGCACCGACTCGGGGTAATGCTGGCGCGCGGCGAAGGCGGCCCTGCCGACCTCAAGGCGTCGATTGCCTTGTTTGAACAAGCCTCAAATCTCGGCCTTGTCGACTCGCAGTACAATCTCGGCGCAACGTTTCATCCCACGGCGAACGGCGCGGCTTCTGAAATTCAGAGCCGGGAAAAATCTTTTTTTTGGTATGCGCTTGCCGCGCGCAATGGCGACGCGCAAGCGGGCGCTTTGGCCGCGGGCGTTGGCGCCTCGCTTGACGCTGCAACGCGGCAGGAAATTGAACAGCAAGTCGCCTCCTGGTCTGCGCTTCCGGCCAACCAAGAGGCGAATGAACCGCCGCCGACATTTTAATTGAACGTTTCTGGAAGGCGCTTTGCGTTCGGGCGCAATGTCCTGATTTTTATTTCCGAGTCTCTTTTTAAAAGCCTGCTCAACCGGCCTGCAGCGGTATTGCTCGCCCCGCTAAGCGCTCGTAAGCAATTTCGCGTATGAAGGCGGTTCAGCGCGTTGCATAGCGAACGCGTGCTAGCCCGACAGGGCGAGAAACAGGCGGCGATGCAGATCTACCTGCCAATTGCTGAAATGTCCGTAGACCCCGTGATCATCATCCTGATGGGCGCGGCGGTCGGCTTTCTGTCAGGCGTTTTTGGCATTGGTGGCGGATTTCTGATGACGCCCCTCCTCATTTTTCACGGCATTCCGCCCGCCGTCGCAGTCGGCACCGAAGCGTCGCAGATCGTCGCCTCTTCGGTGTCAGGGGTTCTGGCGCATCTGCGACGAAAAACCGTCGACTTCCAGATGGGCGGGTTTCTCGTCCTGGGCGGCGCAGTTGGCTCCATTGCGGGTGTTATTCTCTTCAGATATCTGCGGGCGACCGGGCAGATCGAAACCTTCGTTTCAATCTGCTATGTCGTTTTTCTCGGGATCGTAGGTTTACTGATGCTTGTCGAGAGCGCGCGGGCGATCCTGCGTCCGCCGCAATCGGGCGCGCCGCGGCGGAAAAAACGACGCGTTGCGTGGATGGCCGGGCTGCCGTTCCCCACGCGCTTCCGACGCTCGCAACTCTACATCAGTCCGATCCCGCCGATTATTATCGGCTTTCTTGTCGGCGTATTGGCGGCGATCATGGGCGTCGGCGGCGGCTTCATCATGGTGCCCGCCATGATCTACATCCTCAACATGCCAACCAACGTCGTCATCGGCACATCGCTTTTCCAGATTATTTTCGTTACCGCGCTCACAACAATTCTGCACGCGGCAGCGAACCAAACGGTCGATATTGTTCTGGGCGTCCTGTTGCTGCTTGGCGGCGTATTTGGCGCCCAAATTGGCGCGCGGCTGGGCCTTTATTTGAAGGGTGAACAACTTCGGGCGCTCTTGGCGCTGATCGTTCTGGCCGTATGCGCGCGCGTCGTCTACGGACTGGTCGCCATGCCGGATGCGCCGTTCATCGTGGAGCTCAGGCGATGACCGGCGCCGGGCTGTACTCGCTTTTTGCAGTGAGCATGCTGCAGCTATCTGCAGCAACGCTCAACGCTGGTGCTAGCGCCGGGTTGTCGGTAGCTCTCAGCAACGAGGTGATTGAGGTCGACGCCGGTTTCGCCGGCGCCCGCGTGATTCTATTCGGCGCTTTGACCGCTGGAACGAACCCCGAAGGCGACCCCTACCATCTATCAGCAACGGTCGTCGGCCCAAGCGTTGAGTATACGGTTCGGCCTTTGCGGCGCGAGGGCGTTATCTGGACGCCAGGCGAAGGATACGTTGTGAGGCAGGCTCCTGGGCTTTTCCTTTCACTGTATGACACCCCTGCCATACTTGATCCGTTGCCGCGCGGCGTTGGTCTGAGATCGCTGGATTTCGGAAATGCAGTCGGAAGATTGCTGCGCGATGACGCCGGGAATGAAGCCGGCCCGACGCCTCAGGAAGTCAGCGACGCCTTGATCGATGCGGCCACGAAGTCGGGTCTTTTCGGCGAGTTCCCGGGAGCGATCGATTATCTAGACCCTCCATTGTTCAAGATTGCGATTAATCTGCCGCCGAATACGCCCGTCGGCACCTATTCCGTACGCGTTATACTTCATGACGGCGCTGAGATCGTTGCTGAAGACAGCCAGACGCTCGTGGTTGAAAAGGTCGGCCTTGAGCGCGGCATCTACGACCTCGCCCACAATCGACCGATCGCTTATGGCTTCCTCTGCGTTCTGGTTTCGCTCGCGGCGGGTTGGCTGGCGGCGCTGGCGTTCCGAAAATCCTGAGTATGGGCCATGAAGCTTGAATCGATCGAGACGAACCAGCGGTCGTTGACCTTTCTGGGATATCTGGGGGCTGCTCCGTTTCTGGTTGCAGCCGCGCTCGTTTGGGGCGCTCCGGCAGTCGTTCCGGCCGCGCTCGCCCAGACGGCCAGTTCCGTTTCGCTCGCCTATGGCGCGATCATCGTCGCCTATATGGCGGGCATGGGGGGCGGCGCGATGCT
>JBGTFV010000038.1:0-4755 GCA_041747095.1 Parvularculaceae bacterium | reverse complement strand
GGCGCGGCGATCGCTGACGGCGCCGGCGAATATGGCGCATCCAGCAAAATCGCCTGGCGCGCCGATCGCAGGTTCTGGGAAGAAGACGACGGCATTTATGGCGGCGCGTCCTCGCTCGACCATCCCATAACGCAGCTGTGGTATCCCTCGCACGGCTTCCAGTCGAAGGGCGGCGTATTCCTTGGTTGCTATAATGCGGCGGAAGCAGCCGAGCAGTGGGCTCCGATGAGCCTCGAGGCGCAACTCGCCTCGGCGCGCGAGGCGGGGTCCCGTGTGCATCGCGCCTTCGCGTCGGAAGCGCGCGACCCTGTCGCCATCAACTGGACCGACCAGCCCTATAATAAAGGCGCTTGGGGCGTGCTCGCCGATCATCCGGATCGTCAGACGACGTATCAAACCCTGCTGAAGCCCGATGGGCGGATTTACTTTGCTGGTGAGCATCTGAGCCACCTTTATGGCTGGCAGGAGGGCGCGGCGCTGTCCTCGCTCGATGCTGTCGCGGCGATTGCAACGCGGGCCCTCGCCGAGGCCGCCTGAAGGAGGGGATACACGCCATGCTAAAGACCTTGTTGACGGCCGGCCTGCTGGTGAGCGGCGCTGCTTCAGCCAGTGACGCTGTGATGCGCCATCCTATTCCGGGCTCGGATTTTCCCATCGCCGAAGCGGTATCCGTTCGGGCCGGCGCAGACCTCGTCTTCGTCAGCGGCGCCGTGCCGCGCGCCATCGTTGAAGGCGGCGACCCCGCCGATCCAGCAACCTTTGGCGATACCGAAGCGCAGACGAAGAGCGTTCTCGATGCGATTTCAGCCCGCCTTGAACGCGCCGGCATGGGGCCGGGCGACGTTGTGATGATGCGCGTCTATCTCGTTGGCGATCCGAAGATGGGCGGGCGGATGGATTTCGCCGGCCTGATGCGCGGCTATTCGCAGTTTTACGGTACTGCCGAGCAGCCGAATTTGCCGGCCCGGTCGGCCATTCAGGTGGCCGGTCTGGCGCAGGCAGGCTGGCTCGTTGAGATCGACGTCGTCGCGGCGAAAGCGCCCGCGCGGTCGAAGAAGCGGTTAAAATAGGCAGGCCCGCTTGCGAAGACTGACCGGCCTTTGAGGCTCAGCGTAGGCTTCTCTGCGGGCGTTACTCATTAGTTTAATTCAGCTTTGCCGCTGCGACCTGCGCCGCCACCAGATCCTGTGCGCCGATCCCCACCAGTTTCGCTACCGTGATATCCTTGGCGTGACGACGGCCTTCCACCTTCTGCAAAAGAATGTCGCCGATTTCACCAGCCAGCAGGTCGAGGGCATATTCGCCTCGCGACACCGCACGGAGCACATCGCCATTCTCCGCCGCCACTTCGCGGGCGTCAACGAAGACGCGGGCGCGATTTAGCACCGCTGAATCGAGCTCGCACTTCGTTGCATCGTCAGCGCCGACCGCAGTGACATGTTGACCGGGTCGAAGCCACGCGCCGCGCACGATAGGCTCGCGCGCGAGGGTCGCCGTAATGACTACGTCGGCCTTCCGGACGGCCTGCTCAATCTCGCGCTCGACATCGATGCGCACATCAGGCAGCGCAATCGAGAGGCGCTCTTTGAGCGTAGCCGCCTTTGCCTCGGTGCGCCCCCATACGAGCAGTTGCTTGAATGGTCTCTCGCGGTGAAGCGCAATCGCTTGCCAATACGCCTGAACGCCCGCGCCTATGACGGCGCTTGTATAAACAACGGGCGGCGCCAGCAGTCGGGCAGCCAATGCGCCTGCCGCAGCGGTGCGAATGTCCGAGAGATAGTGCTCGTCTTCAAGCAGAGCGAGCGTATGGCCTGTTCTGGCGTCCAGAATCGCCACGAAGCCTCCTTGAGGAATCCCGGCTGCCGTATTGGCGGCGAACCATGGCGACACCTTTACGATGAAGGTCGGTTGGCCAGGAATCGCGCCGGCCTTGACGTACACGTCTCCATCTTGCGACCCGCCGCCGGGGAAGAGCGTGAGTTGGCCATTTTGCGCGCGCCCTGCGCTGGTCTGACGGAATGCTTCGGCCACCGGCTCAATAAGGTCGGCGAAGCCGATAATTGCGCGCAGCGCATCCGCACGAATTACCCTGAGAGAAGGTCTGCTCACAGATGAACCTCCAGCGCGCCATGCCCCATCACGACGACCTCGCCGCCAACCAACACGCGCCCCGGATCGTCGCCGGATCGCTCGACCACGACGCGTAACGCGCTAGGGCGGCCCACGAACCGTCCCTGTTGGAGGACGAAGGTCTCTCCCAGAGGCGCTAGCCCTTCCCGGACCCGATAGGCCCCGACGACGCCCGCCGCGCTTCCGGTAGCGGCGTCCTCCATCAGGCCATCATTGTTCCAATGCCGTATTTCGAGACCTGCCTCATCCAGAAGGACGGCAAACTGCGCGCCCTCGGCCTTCAGGCCGCACGTCAGGTCTTTAACCACTCGGGCACGCTCGAGCGCGCCTGGAATCACCGGTACAACCAAATAACGCAAACCGGTCGTCAAGACGCTCAACGGCAGTCCATCGACGAGGTCTTCGACGCTCAGGCCAAAAGCAGCCGCCCAGGCATGGCGGTCTTTTGCCTCGCCGAGAAAAGTGGCCGGCCCCTGGTCCAACATGCCGCGGAATGTCGAGGCGGAACGCTCGATTGCCACGGGCACGACCCGGCCCGAGAGGTCGAAACGCCACGTTGCCTGGCCTGTCTCGCCAGCAGCGGCATACAAGGCAGCGGCGGCGCCTAATAGCGGGTGCCCCGCAAACGGCAGCTCATCGAAGAGATCAAAGATGCGCGCCTTCACCGTTCTTTTTGGGGCGTCCGGAAATAGGAAGATGGTCTCGAAATGTCGAAACTCACGGGTGATCGCCAGCATCGTGTCTGCACTCAAACCGTGCGCGTCCGTGAACACGGGAAGCGGGTTGCCGCCAAAAGGCTGCGATGTGAACACGTCCACGTGCGTATAGCTGAGGCGCACGGTCTGAGGCTTTCTCACAGGTCGCAATCCAGCGCGTGAACGAAGGCTCGGATCGCTTCCTCATCACGGCGGTAGAAGGTCCAACCACGTTTGCGCGTCGCGCGGAGCAAGCCTGCGTTGCAGAGAAGGGTAAGGTGCCGCGACGCCGTCGCCGCAGCGATCCCAAGCCGGTCTCGAATGAAATCGGCGCAAACGCCGTCAACCTGAAAGTCGCCGTCAGTCTGCGGTGGGAAAATGGCTGCTGGGTTTTTCAAATCCTGCAGGACAGCTAGCCTGACCGGACTGGCCAGAGCCTTTAGAACCAAAAGATTTATTTCGCCGTTTCGCATAATGGCGAAATATCAGAGATTGGTACGACTGGTCAAGGCAGTCAAAATCCGGCGGCCTTAAGCGCGGCCCGCCTACGTCGTCGGACGCTGTAACGTCTCGCGACGGAGAGACCGGGTTACTTTTCGGCGATGGGACTTTTCTGAATGCGCATCGACTGCTGGTTCAGTAAATTCCAGAGTTGGTAATCGACCTGGAGGGGCAAATGGAGTTTTGGACAAAATGCGCGTGGCTCTTGCTTGCCGCCGTTCATGCGCCGCCTGCAGCCGTGGCGTTTGCGCCCGAGCTTGCAAGGCGTCTTTACGGCGTCGACCCGAATGGAACCCTAGGTCTTCTTGTTGTTCATCGCGGAGTTTTGTTTCTCGCGATTGTCGCAACGGCGCTATTTGCGACGTTTGATCACAATGTGCGGCGCGCTGCGTCCGTAATCATTGCGATCAGTATGGTGGGCTTCCTTGCGCTTTATGCGCTTGGCGGCATGCCAGCTGGCTCGCTTCGCACGATCGCAGTCCTTGATGCGGCTGCGATGGCTCCGCTGATATTCGTTGCCGCTATCGCCTGGCGGTCTTGACGTTAACGCCCGCAATAATATCGCCGCATGGGCAACGATGCGTTGGCTGTGACAGGCATGATTGGTGCGGGCGGTCGGGGTCGAACCGACACTCCTTGCGGAACCGGATTTTGAGTCCGGCGCGTCTGCCAATTCCGCCACGCCCGCTGCCGCAGCGACGCTTATCGACAAACCAGCGGATAGCCAATTAATTTCTTGGATTTATATTCGACTTACGTACGCCACCCGGCAATTCCGTCGTTCAGCGCATGCCCTTTGCCTGTCCGCCATCAACCGCCAGCGCCGCCCCGGTGACCCAATTGGCTCTGGAGGAAACAAGCCAGACGGCCGCGTCGGCTACCTCGGCCGGGGTTCCCAGACGGCCGAACGGAATGCTGTTCTTTACCATCTCATACAGTTCCGGCTGATGCTGGCGGACCATGTCCCATCCACCGCCGGGAAAGTCGATCGAGCCGGGCAGCAGCGCGTTGACCCGAACGCCATTCGGCCCTTCCATCACGGCCAGCTTCTTGGCGTATGCGTTGAGGGCCGCCTTCGCCGAAGTGTAGGCGAAATCCGACATCGGCGTTGCCTCAATCGCCGATACTGACGAGGTGAACAGGATGGAGCCGCTACGCTGCTCGCGCATTAGCGGCAGCGCCGCGTCGACCAGCCGCACCGCGCCCATCAGGTCAACATTCAGGCTGGCGTCCCAGTTCGGCCGGTCCGCCCCGACCGCCAGCGCGGATGCATTGCTCACGAGAATATCGATCCGCCCGAACCGCGCGCGCGCCGCGTCGACAAGCGACGCCACCGCCGCATCGTCGCCAACGTCGCAGGGATGGGCCAGAACCTCTGCGCCCTGTTGCTCTAACGATCTTGCAGCGGTTTGCAGCGCTTCGTCGCCGC
>JBGTFV010000037.1:0-3777 GCA_041747095.1 Parvularculaceae bacterium | reverse complement strand
CCGGCCCGTGCGGCTCCTCGGCTGCAAGAGCATCGATCGCCTCGATGGGAGTTCCCCACTCTCGCACGAGAGCGCCGATAGCGAGCGCGCGCGGGCTGTCTTCGCCCATTATCGCGGCGATGGAATTGCGTCGGCGCAGCGCGTCAAGGCACAGGCCCGAAATCCATGCGCGGTCTTTCGCGCCCGCGTAACGCGCGCCGCGCGCCCAATCGGCAAGCGCTGTTTTTAATGGCGTTCGCCGGGCGTCGAAATCCTGCAATACGGCGATTGCCGCGCTCAGCTTTCCTGCATCACGCAAAACTGAAGATCCTTCAACTCTTGAAAATGAAAAATGCGCCCGCCGCGATAAGCGCAAAACCGATTAGATGATTGAGGGTTACGGGCTCTTTCAGATAGAGCGCCGAAAAACCGACGAATACCGTCAGTGTTATGACTTCTTGTATCGTCTTCAATTGCGCGGCGGAGTAAGCCGCATGCCCGATGCGGTTGGCCGGCACGGCGAGGCAGTATTCGAAGAACGCGATGCCCCAGCTCGCCAGAATGACGATATAAAGCGGCGTCGCCTTGAACTTCAGGTGCCCGTACCATGCGAGCGTCATGAAGACGTTCGAGACGACGAGCAGGAGGATTGGCGCAATGTAAGGGGCCATGTTCGCGAATATGAGAAATTAAGTCGATCAGGACGGGCTCGGATAGTTCGGCGCTTCCCGCGTGATCTGCACGTTGTGAACGTGGCTCTCCCTCAATCCCGCATTGGTGATACGCACGAACCTTGCGCGCTTATACAATTCCTCAATCGTCGCAGCGCCCACATAGCCCATCGAGGCGCGCACGCCCCCGACAAGCTGGTGGAGCACGGAAGCCGCTGGCCCCTTGTAGGGCGTCTGGCCCTCCACGCCCTCTGGCACGAGTTTCATCTGCTCACGGACGTCCGCCTGGAAATAGCGATCCGCCGAGCCGCGCGACATCGCCGTAATCGACCCCATGCCACGGTAAGACTTATAGGGGCGTCCTTGAAAGAGGAACACCTCGCCCGGCGTTTCGTCCGTACCCGCAAGGAGTGAGCCGATCATGACGCTTTCGGCGCCGGCAGCCAGCGCCTTGGCGACATCGCCCGAATATTTCACGCCGCCGTCGGCGATAATTGGAACGCCCGCCTCCCGTCCGGCGCGGGCGGCGTCCATGACTGCGGTGAGCTGCGGCACGCCGACGCCGGCGACAATTCGGGTTGTACAGATCGAACCCGGTCCGATGCCGACCTTGATGGCGTCGGCGCCGGCGTCAGCGAGGGCGCGCGCGCCCTCATACGTCGCCACGTTTCCAGCGATGACCTGCGTTGCGTTGGAGGCTTTTTTGATGCGCGTCACCTGCGCCAGAACCTGCGCGGAGTGGCCATGCGCCGTATCAATGACAATGACGTCGCACCCTGCAGCGATGAGACCCTCGACCCGCGCATATCCAGCGTCGCCGACGCTGGACGCCGCGGCGACGAGCAAGCGCCCCTCGCCGTCCTTGGCGGCGTTCGGATGGGCGATCGCCTTGTCCATGTCCTTGACGGTGATCAGCCCGACGCAGCGATAGTTATCATCGACGACGATCAATCGCTCGATGCGATAACGATGCAGTAGCGAGGTAACCTCGTCCATGCCGGCGCCTGGACGCACGGTGACAAGGTTTTCCTTGGTCATCAGCTCGGAGACCTTCTGCGACGGGTCTTTGGCAAACCGCATGTCGCGATTGGTCAGGATACCGACGAGACGGCCGACGCCGTTCGCGTCAGGGTTTTCGACAACGGGAAAACCGGAGATCTTCCGCTGCGCCATGATGGCGCGCGCCTCGGCGAGCGTAGACTCTGGACGCAGCGTCAGCGGATTGACCACCATGCCGCTTTCATAGCGCTTGACCTGCCGCACCTGTTCGGCCTGCTCTTCGGGCGAAAGATTGCGGTGCAGGACGCCAATGCCGCCGTTCTGGGCGAGCGCAATCGCCATCGCGGCTTCGGTTACCGTGTCCATCGCTGACGAAACAATCGGTATGTTCAGGTGCAGCGTGCGCGTCAGGCGCGTGCGGGTCGATACCTCTGACGGCATGACCTCGGACGGACCCGGCTCCAACAGCACGTCGTCAAATGTCAGCGCCTCGCGGATTTCCATGGCCGGTCCTTTCTCAGAACGTATCCGAAACGTCAGTCTCCGGATAAAACTCTTCCGCTGCGGAATCCCTGTGCTCGGCGGCGCCTCGCCGGGCGCCCTCCAGCATGCACAGATGGCGTACGTCGCGCGCTTGCGCGACGCCGGCGTAGCAATACCAGATGAAGAGGACGAGCGTGACGACAAAAAAGGCAATTGCGCCGAATAGAACGAGCGGTTCGAGCGCCTGCGCCGCGTCGCTGAGACGACCGGGGAAAATCTGGTTGGCGACAAGAATAGATCCAACCGGAGCTGACAGGTTGACCACGAGCGACAGGCGTATCGCCCCGATTGCCTGATCGTGATTGACCTCGGCGCGGGCGCGAAACTGGCGCATCTCCGCCTCATCGAGTGACGCGAATATGGCGCCTAGCTCATTCGCGGCTTTCGTCCTCTCCAGCCGCTCGACGCGATCGGACGGCATTCGATCCGCGATGCCAGTCAACCAGTTCGGCTTAAGCTGCATTCCGCGCACGTTCGAATAAAGCGTCATTGCCTCGCGCCAGGCGCGCGTCACTTTCGCTTCAGGAGAGGCTTTTGGCGCTTCGTCCTTGCTCCCGCGCATCAAAACCGCGCCCTTATCGAGAACGCGCGCGCCTCTTCCGTCAAATCGCCGACGCCGATTATGGCGACCGCATCCGCCATGCGGCCGCTGCGGTTGAGAAGGTCGTCGGCGATCGCGACCATGCGCGAGTTCGGCCACGCCGTCGGCGAGGCTGCGCGCAGCTCGGCCGCAATCGCGCGTTCATCCGCTTCCGGATTATGCAGGCACGCTGCGATGAAGGCTGTCGCGGTAGATCGGCTGATCCCCGCCCAGCAATGCACCAGCAGCGGCGAGTCTGGGCGCCATCCGCCGAGAAAATCGATCAACCGGCTGACATGGTCCGCGTTCGGCGCAACGAGCTGCGGGTCGTCATCTCGGATGTCGTGCAGTTCAACGCGCAAATGCGCTTCCGGGGCCATCACGGGCAGGACGGGAAAATCCGAACCCGGCGACAACAGGCTCACGGCGTTTGATGGACGCGCCTCGGCGAACACGTCATGCACGGCCGCCAGCGAGGAAACCCAGATTCTCATGCTGTTTCATCCTTTCCCGGCGGCGGTTGCCTAAAGCCCGTCGCAACGACGTACATTTCAGCCGAGTCGACGCGGCTGGCGCGCGGCTTTGCATGTTTGACCGAAACGAAGTGCCGCTTCAGGCGCGTCAGCAGTTCGCCCTCTGCCCCGCCCTGAAAAACCTTGCAGACGAACGCCCCGCCCGGGGCCAGCACATCGATCGCGAAATCGAGCGCTGCGTCGGCGAGCGCAATAATGCGAAGATGGTCTGTCGCCCGGTGGCCTGTCGTTGGCGCCGCCATGTCGGACAAGACAACGTCCGCCGCGCCGCTGAGCGCGGCTTTCAGCCGGTCAGGCGCAGCATCGTCGAGAAAGTCGAGTTCGAGCACGGTCGCGCCGGGCACCGCCGGCATGGCGAGATAGTCGATGCCGACGACGCGTTCTGCGCCGGCCTTGACCGCGATCTGAAGCCAGCCGCCCGGCGCGCAACCCAGATCGACGACGCGCGAGCCGCGCGCAATGAGGCCGAACT
>JBGTFV010000036.1:0-1608 GCA_041747095.1 Parvularculaceae bacterium | reverse complement strand
CGAGTTCTTCCGGGTCGAGCGCGCCGGCGGCCTCCCGCAGAGACGTATATCGACCGATGTCGGCGAAGGGCGCCGCCTCCGCAATGGCGCCGCCCGCGTCGATGGCGAAGTGCGCTGCCCCCGACCCCTTCCGGTCGACGCCAAGGAAAACGATTTCAGCGCTTGAAGGGAAAGCGCTGCGGGCCGCCGCTGATAGCCATCCTGCGCGGCCGTCGACGATCAGTGGATCGCCGCGCCAGAACGGAATGATCACCGATGACGGGTCGGCGAGCATCCGCGTGACGAAACCGGGGTCCGTGCGCGCCTCGCTGGCGCGATCGAGCGGGTTGCCGGCGAACGCATTCGGATTCCACAAGCGCAG
Organism: Parvularculaceae bacterium; assembly: GCA_041747095.1. Taxonomy (GTDB): domain Bacteria; phylum Pseudomonadota; class Alphaproteobacteria; order Caulobacterales; family Parvularculaceae; genus Amphiplicatus. The sequence continues at coordinate 1,247 of JBGTFV010000036.1, read as the reverse complement.
GCGGGGCGGCGGCGTGTAAGGGCGGTCCATCGGAGCAGGTCAATCAATGTTGCGGCGAGCATTGTTTCTATCGCGCGCGCGCAGAATAGACAGCCGCCTCTTGCGCTAAATTTGCGCCGGGGATCGCGTCAGGCCGGCATGCTTGCGGCATTCTGCGGGGAGATATAGGGCGCGAGCAGCCGCCCTACGTCGACCCGCGCCTTCAACCGCGTCGCCAAGAGGTAAGAGCCGCCGATCTTGCGATGCAGGAAGATCGTCACAGGCGGCGGAATGTGTACGAAGCCGCCGCCCCGGAGCGCCAGGGCCTTGTCGCGCATGCGCACCGCAAGGTCGCTCGCGCCGAAATCATAGGGTCCGTCATACCGCATCGGCTCCATCGCCATGGAAAACACCTCCCGCATCAGCGTTTCGTGCTGGGGCGCGATAGCGTCGCTGGCGAGGCCCATGCCGATCACCGCTCGGCGCACGCCCTCCCAGTCGCCTGATACGCCAGCCCCAAGCAACGCGCGATAGCCGTCGGAAAGAGCCGGAGCGATGTCTTGCGTCGCCCCGAAATCGAACAGTACGAGCCGGCCGGTCTCTGGCTCGATCCGGAAGTTGGCGAAGTTCGGGTCGGTCTGCATGAAGCGGAAATCGAACAGCTCGCGCAAGACCAGTTCCATCAGGAGACTGACGATCCGGTCGCGCGTCGCTTGCGGCGCATCGGTGAGCGACTCCAGCGGATCGCCTTTCACATACGACATGGCGAGCACGTTTGTCGTCGTCAGGTCCGCATGCAGTTCGGGCAGGATGAAGTCGTCCGAGCCGGCCAGAAGCTGGCGGAAACGCGCAAGGTTCGCCCCTTCGCGCTCGTAATCGGCTTCATGGCGAAGTTGGGTCTTGGCTTCCTCCAGCAGCGGAGAGATGTCGACGCCTTCAGGAATGAGCCCGGACATCTTAAGTAGCGTTGATACATTGTCGACGTCGCTGTCGATGCTGCGGCGGACGCCGGGATACTGAATCTTGATGGCGAGATCGCGGCCGTCTTTGGTTCGTGCACGGTGCACCTGTCCGATCGAGGCGGCGGCGAGCGGCCTGACGTCGAAACGCTCGAATTTCTGCAGCCATGTGCGGCCCCAGTTTTCGTTCAGGACGGTTTTCAACTGCGCGGGGGGCATTGAATGGGCAGACGAGCGCAGCCGCGCGAGGATGTCGGCAAGTTCTGGCGGTATCAAATCGCCGCCGTCCATCGACAGCAGCTGTCCGAG
>JBGTFV010000035.1:0-2388 GCA_041747095.1 Parvularculaceae bacterium | reverse complement strand
CGCGCCGAAATGGGCGCCGCAGAACCACACCCCGCCCTGCCCCTGCAGCGACCAGAGTTCCTTTTGCGCTTTGCCGGCGGCGATATTGAACATTGGGTGATCATAGTCGAATTCGGCGATGACCGCTTCCGGCGCGATGGGTCCGCCGGGGTTCAGCGTGACGAAGACCTCGCGCGCGCAGGTCAGGTTTTGCAGCCGGTTCATCCAATAGGTCACGGAGGCCGAACCGTCAGCGCCGCCCATATAGTTCCAGCTCGACCAGGCGCGGCGGCGACGCGGCATATGCGCGGGATCGGAATGCATGACGGCGCGGTTGACGCTGTAACGGAATGCGCCAAGCAGGCGGCGTTCTTCGGCCGTGGGCGCCTCCAGCATTCTCAAGGCGGCGTCGGCGTGGGCCGCGATGACGACGTCGTCGAAGCGGTCCCGATGGCCGCTGGCGTCGATCACCTCGACGCAATCCCCCTCGCGCCGCACGGCGACGACCGCTGTGTTAACGCGCGCCGCGCCGCCGAGCGCGTCCGCAAGTTTTCCCACATAGGATTGCGATCCGCCCGACACAGTGTGCCAGATCGGCAGGTCGAGCACCTGCAAAAGGCCGTGATTGGCGAAGAAGCGGAAAAAAGACGCCGCCGGATAATCGAGAATGTCGTGCGAAGGGGTCGACCAGATTGCCGACGCCATAGGCTCCATGAAGTCGCGCGCGAACGCCTTTGAGAAGCGCTTGCCCGCGATGAAGTCCGCAAGCGAAACGGTGTCAGGCAATCCCGTCTCAAGCGCGCGGCGCGCCAGACGGTGGAACCGGGCGACATCCACGAGCATCGCGAGGAATGAGGGCGACAGGGCGCTCGACCGGCGGGCGAACACGGACGACAGCGTCTGGCCGGAATATTCGACCTCCCCGCCCCGCATGGACGCGCCGAACGACATGCAGCTTTCTTCCGTGGCAACCCCGAGATGGGCAAGGAACGCCGTCAGATTGGGATAGTTCGGCTCGTTGAATACAATAAAGCCCGCATCGACCGGCAATTCGCCCTTGTCGGTCGGCACGCGGACCGTGTTCGCATGACCGCCAAGCCGGCCATCGCGCTCGTAGATGACTACATCGTGCGCATGTGACAGCAGCCAAGCCGCCGACAGGCCGGAAACCCCTGAACCGATAACAGCGATCTTTTTACGGGCGACCGGGCGGCGCGCGGCAGCCGGGCGGTTGCGCTCATCAAAAGCCATCTAGCGCCTTCTCCTTGCTGGGAACTTTTTTGCTTGCACAAGCTTCAAGTACGCGCCGCGGGGGTGCGGCGGATTGAACTGTCGCGGCTTGAGGTGAAAAATGGCGTGATTTTCCGGGCTCTTAGGCAGGGCTTGGATCAAGCGAGAGCGAGCCTCGCCGACCGGTAAAGCTGGCCATCCCCCCTGACTTTACTTATCGTTACCGGTGATCCGTTTCGCCTGCTTGACGTAAATTAGTCAAGACATCAGGGGCGAACATGAGTCTCGCATTGCCTTTAGCGGTGAAAGTTTTGACGCCCTTGCCAAGCCAGAGCGCCGGCGCTGCCGACGACTACAACCTCCTGCTGCTGCGGGTGGCGAAGTCGGCCGATCGCGCGGCTTTCGAGAGCCTCTATGCGCACTTCGCGCCGAGGGTTAAGGGGTACCTGATGCGGATCGGCAGCCCTGCCGACCTGGCGGAAGACCTCGCGCAGGAAGCGCTCATCAAGGTTTGGCGCAAGGCCCGGCTCTACGATCCGTCCAAGGCTTCGGCCGCGACCTGGATTTTCACGATCGCCCGCAACCTGCGCATTGACGCCGCCCGCCGGGCCGCCCGCCCGCAACTTGACGCCGAAGACCCCTCGATGACGCCCGACGAAGAGCCGCAGGCCGACGTGATCGTCGAACGCGCTGAGCGGGACGAGCGAATCAGGGCCGCGTTCACGTCATTACCGCCCAATCAGGCGGAAGTCGTGCGCATGCACTTTATCGACGATGCGCCGCATACAGAAATCGCCGACCGGCTTGGATTGCCGCTTGGCACCGTCAAATCGCGCCTCCGACTGGCGTTTGCGAAGATCAAAAAGGAAATTGGCGACCTGCAATGAGCACGATCAGGCATCATCCGCGAGCAGAGACCCTCGCTTCCTACGCATCCGGACGGCTCGATGAAGCTCGTTCGGTCGTCATTGCAACGCATGCAGCGTCCTGCGACGCCTGCCGCACGGCAATCCGCGACTTCGAAGCGTTGGGGGGCGTGTGTCTCCAGGCCGCCGAGCCGGTGGCGATGAACCCCTCCGCAATGGCGAGGTTCTGGGCTCGCGCCGGTCGTCAGGATGCAGGCCATGCGCCCGCCTCCAGCCGGGCGGCGAACGATTTCGACTTGGCCCGCGCCCGCCC
>JBGTFV010000034.1:0-2008 GCA_041747095.1 Parvularculaceae bacterium | reverse complement strand
GCCAGCAAGCGCTCGCCGATAAGATGCAGCTCCGGGCGCTTGCCCGCCCGCGTGATGATCGCCTGGTCTTTCACATTCTGCAGGAAGTCGCGCACCGCCGCGCCGCCGTCGCCCTGCAGCTTGCGGCCGACGAGGTCCATCGCCTGGATGCCATTCGTGCCTTCATAGATCGCCGCGATGCGCGCATCGCGCATGTGCTGGGCGGCGCCGGTTTCCTCGACATAGCCCATGCCGCCATGAATCTGGACGCCAAGCGAGGTGACTTCATTGGCGCGGTCGGTCGACCACGCCTTGGAGATCGGCGTTAGCAGCTCTTCCATCGCCTTGGCGCGGCGGCGTTCGTCTTCGGTCGGGGCGCAGCGGGCGAGATCGTAGAACACCGCATTGGCGTAGCAGATCGCGCGGCTCGCCTCGACGAGGCTCTTCATCGAATAGAGCATGCGCCGAACGTCCGCATGCTCATAAATCGGGATCATGTCGCCCGATTTGACGCCCGGCGCGCGGCCCTGACGGCGGTCCTGCGCATAGGCGAGCGCGCGCTGGAAGGCCCGCTCGGCCACGCCGACGCCCTGCACGCCCACATCAAGCCGCGCCGAGTTCATCATCACGAACATGTTCCGCAGGCCCCGATTTTCCTCGCCAAGGAGCGTCCCGAAACAGCGCCCGTTCTCGCCATAGGCCATGACGCAGGTGGGGCTGCCGTGGAGGCCCATCTTTTCTTCCAGCCCGACGCATTGCACATCGTTGCGCGAGCCGAGCGATCCGTCGGCGTTTACGTGAATCTTCGGCACAAGGAACATCGAGATGCCTGCCGTGCCTTCCGGCGCATCCGGCAGGCGCGCCAGCACGAGATGGGCGATGTTTTCCGTCAGGTCATGATCGCCATAGGTAATGTAAATTTTCTGGCCCGTGATCGAATAACGCCCGTCGCCAAGCGGCTCGGCGCGGGTGCGGATCGCCGACAGGTCGGAGCCCGCCTGCGGCTCGGTCAGGTTCATGGTGCCGGTCCACGCGCCAGAGATCATTTTCGGCAGGTAGAGCCGTTTCTGTTCCTCCGTACCCGCATGAAGGATGGCCTTGACCGCGCCCGTCGTCAGCGTCGTGCCGATGGCGAACGACATGCAGGCGGCGTTGAGCGCGTCGACGAGAACCACCGCCAGCGAATTTGGCAGGCCCTGCCCGCCCCAGTCAGGCTCGAAGGCAAGGCCGTTCCATCCAGCCTCGACATATTGCGCGTAGGCTTCGCGGAACCCGGGGCTGGTGCGGACAACGCCATTCTCGAGCCGCGCGCCGTTCTGGTCGCTCTCCCAGTTGAGGGGGGCGACCACATCGTCGCAATATTTCGCCAGCTCCCCCAGTATCGCCTCAGTGACGTCGTCGCTGAGATCGGGAAACGCGCCCGTGCGCCCGACGGCGCTGAAATGGGCCATCTGTTCGAGGGCGAAGCGCATGTCGCGAACGGGGGTGGCGTAGGTCATGGCGATGTCTCCGGAATGCCGCGTCTCTTTATGTCGGAGGCCGCCCGAATTTGACAGATCGGGGTAGCGGCAAGATCGCCGCACCGGCGGCTAACGTCGTCACAAGACAGGGAGCAGCTTCCGAGCCTGCGCTAATTAACCATCGCCAACCTATAGCCGCGGACACGCCGTCGATTTGCCACGGGAACAGGGCTATCAAGGCGTGTCGCAGCGGGCTCAGGGTGATTTCTGTTATGGTCGGGGAAGATTTATGACGCTCGCTAATAGCCCGGCGGAAGCCGCTAGCCCCAACGCCCTGTTGGCGGAAACGTTCACTGCCCGCCGCGCCCTTCCCTTGCTGGCGGCGATTGGGTTGGCGCAGGGCTTTGCGGTTTATTTTCTCAGCACCCTGAGAGCCGACGCGCCAGCGTATGGCGTTTCGGCGGATGTCTGGCCGCACGCGCTGTCGATGGCGCGCACCTTGGCCATCTTTGCGCCGCTTCCCCTGCTGTTCGGGCTTGGCCGGTTGCCATGGCCGCGTCTTGCGCTGT
>JBGTFV010000033.1:0-3352 GCA_041747095.1 Parvularculaceae bacterium | reverse complement strand
GGCACCCGCCCCATCTGCGCGGCCGCCGGGCTGTCCTGGAACCGGCCGCGCGATCGCGAAGAGTTCGGGATTGGCCAAGAGCGCTGGATTAACTGCAAATCCGACGTTCGCTGCGACGATGAGGTCAAGCCCCGATGGCCTCGTCGCGCCAACCGCAGTGTTCTGAGCATGGGCTGCATTCAACGCATTCGCGACGCCAGTCGCTGCGCCCGAGACGATTGTCGCCAGTTCGGGCAGCTCGATGTTCCGTACCTGTAACAGTCCGGCGAGCGCGCCGCCCGTCAGGCTCGCCGAGATGTCGGCGGACACGGCCGACGACCCGCCCGCTGCTGAGTTGAAGCTTAACGAAATCGTCGTGGGCGTTCCGCCCGCGACGTTAAACACCGCCGACCCGGATGAATTCGCCAACAAAACGCCGTCCGGCGTTGTGACGGTCACGCGACCGTCGTCGCCTCGCGTTACATTGATGGCGATCAGATCCGAAAGTTCGGAAAGCCTTGCTTCCAATAGGTCCGCCGCGCCAAGACTATTGGGCGCCGCCTGATTGAGTCGGACAATTTCGGCGAGAATCACGGTCGCCCGTTCCGCGCCAAGCGTCAGTCTCCCAAAGGCATCCGATGATTCTTGCTCGATCGCACCGGCGGTGCGCGCGAATGACGCGAAAGCTGCATCGAGCGCCAGTAGCGCATCACGCCGCGCGACGGGCGATTGAGGGCTCGCGCTCAAGGCTGTAAGCGCAGCCAAGGCATCATTTAATTCGTTGGCGAAGGAGACATCTTCTCCGGGCGCGCCGAGTGAGGCTTCGACGCGCCGTAACGCTTCGGCAACCGCATTTGACTCGGCAGCGTCAGAACGCCCCGTTCGCGCCGCGGATTGTACGAAACGGTCGACCGCCGCCCGCGCGATCGACACATCGACTCCAGAGAATTGATCCGGGATTGCGTCGGTTCGAAACTGCGCTTGCCGGCGCGCAAAATCAGGCGTGTTGACGTTCGCGATGTTATCCGAAGTCGCAGCCAGCGCCCGCTGGTTTGCGAGCAACCCTGAGACCGCCGTGTTCAACGCAACGTTGAGGCTCATTGGCCGCCTCCATAGACGACTTCGCGGCCTCCCGCCTGCAACGCAGGCGCTACGGCTGCTCCGATGCTCGGCAAATGCTGCCGATGCGGCAAATCCCGCCGGGCAAAAGCCGGTCTGAAGGCGGTCTGTGATCGAAGGAAAGTGCCGATTATCTGCGCTTTCTGCACCGGGCGATCCTTTTGCTGAACCGTTCGCAAGGCGGAAGTTGCAAAGCCTGATCCAGTCGCGCGCCAATCGCGAAACAGAGGCGTTTGAACCCGGCAGTAAACACCGGGCCGGCATATTCTGCAGGCTGATTTTTCCGGCGCTAAAAACGTTACCGCTGAATTTACCAAAGAGACCCGCGCGAATGCTCACTGCCGGCGTTGGCGCATCGTTTGCCTTTACTTCGCTGAGGCGCAGCCGCTTGAGGCGGGCTGCGCGCATCGAAGGGGCGCATGCGCACGTGACCGTCACCGCCGTCCAGCATGATCTGCCCGCGTTGGCGCGAGTAATGTCCGGGTCGCGTTCGCCTGCCCGAGCCGAGGACGCGCGTATTGAACCTGACTTGAGTGGCGCAGAAAACTTTTCTTTCGCGCTGGCCGCCGCCTCTGTTCGATCTCAAGCAGCAAGGGCTCTGGAAGCGCACGGCGCAACGCCCGCTGAGACAACTACGCCTTCGCGCCATCGACAGGACCGAGCCGGGAGCCGGGTGGCGAACGAGGCGAAGGCAAATCGAGGCGTAGGCGAGACCGCAACGCCAGACCGCAACGCCAGCGCTCATTTTCCGCGACCTACCGCCGTTCCAACCTCGTCAATTGCATCGCCTAATGCCGCTCCATCGGGTCTTTCCGGCGCCGCGGCACCAGCTGCCGATGGGCTGACTGCGCCCGTTACCGCGCCCGTGGCGATCTCCCCGGCGACTACAACGCGAAACGTTGTCGATGCCTCCGCTGCGCGCGACGGCGCCCTTCAGAGGCCATCCAACGCTGCAAACAGAAGCGGCGCGCCATCAGCTGATCGCGCGGCGGCCTCTGAACCAGAGAGCGCAGCCGACAAACAAGTGGACTTCGCGCGCCTGCTTGCCAGACGCGCTACAGACAGCGCGAGCGATTTCGAATTGCGCCTTGATCCGCCGCACCTCGGACGGATCACCGGCAAGCTTTCGATTGGCGAAGATGGTCGAACCATCATGTCTCTTTCTTTTGACAATCAGGAAACGTTTGATCTGTTCTCGCGCGACGTTGATCTGTTGCGCTCAACCCTCACCGACGCCGGACTCTCCGTTGGATCGGGCGATCTGAGTTTTTCACTGACAAATCGCCAGGCTCGAGACCCCGCGACCGCTTCCCCGAAGGATACGATGGGTAGCGAAAACGTCGTGACACGCACCCTCCTGACGCCGGACGCACAATTTTTTGCCCGCTGGTCTTCCGGACTCGTCGATATCAAGATCTGAGGAAAGACACCCATGGAAATTGCGACAATCACCCAAGCAACTGTCCCTAACGCAACATCTGGCGCGGCTCGCGGCTTTTCGCAGTTGACCGACAACATTGAAACGTTTCTCACGCTTTTGACGACGCAGCTTCGCAATCAGGATCCGCTTAACCCTCTTGAGGTCGAAAAGTTTACCGAACAGCTGGTGCAGTTCGCCTCCGTCGAGCAATCCATCAGTACTAATACGAATCTGGAAACTCTGATCCGTTTGCAGACCGCAGCCAGTCGAGATTCAGCAATCGGACTCATCGGCCGCACGGTCGTAACGGCAAGCGATCAGGCGGCGCTTGCCGACGGCGCAGACGCACGTTGGACCTACTCGCTGCCGCAAAACGCCGGCGAGACGCGCCTTAATATCGTTGACGAAGCTGGACGCACTATCGCAACGCTTGACGGCGCAACGCGCGCCGGCGCGCATCAGGTGGCGTGGAATGGCCGCACCGATGACGGCGATATTGCCGCGGCAGGAGTTTACCGACTTGTGGTGACGGCGCGCGACGGCGCGCGTCAGCCCATTGAAGCAAGAATCGACGCCTTCAGGCAGGTGAGCGGGCTTGATTTCAGCGATGGCCAGACGCGCCTTGAAACAGCAGCAGGAAGAATTCTGTTTGCGGACGTCACGCGCGTCACTGATCGGTAGGGGAGAGCGATATGAGCCTGACAGGTATCTTTGCCATTGGCGTATCGGGCGTATCCGCGTTCTCGAGCAGCCTAAGCGCCACTGCGTCAAATATCGCGAACAGTCAGACGGTCGGTTACAAGCGCGTACAAACTGATATCTCAGACCTTTTGC
>JBGTFV010000032.1:0-3600 GCA_041747095.1 Parvularculaceae bacterium | reverse complement strand
CGCTTGCCGATCAGCGGCTGAGCGAAGCGCCCCCGCCGCGGCCATGAGCCGGCGCCGCGTTACCTCCGATGAAAGCGAACTCTGGCGGCGGGTGACGCGCGACGTGCGGCCATCCGCAGCCGAGCGCCGTCATGAGGGCGCCATCCGTCCGCAACCTGATCCCTCTGAGACCCTCCATCCGATCTCGATTACCCATGCGCCCGGCAAATTAAAGCCGAGGGCGAAGGCGGCGTTTTCCGTCGGTCTGGCGCCGCAAGCGCCCGCGCCTCAATCGTCCGTACAGAAAACGTCGGTCATCGGCGCAGGCGATCCCGCGCGCGACCGGCTTGTCGCCAGCGGCCGACTGGGCATCGAGCGCGTTCTCGATCTGCACGGGATGACGCAAATCCGCGCCGAGGGCGCATTGTCGCGCTTTCTCACCGCTGCGTTTGAGGACAGATGTCGGTGCGTGCTTGTCATTACGGGCAAGGGCGGGCCTGCCTCTCAGGCGTCGATGACGCGCCGCCGGTTGGGATACGGATCGTCTGGCGACGGCTCCCCTCGGGACGACGCCCCGCGCGGTCTTCTGCGCGAGCGCTTCCTCGAATGGGTGGATGGCCCGAGCTTGCGGTCGATGATCGCCCGGGTCAGTCAGGCGCGGCCGAGGGATGGCGGCGCCGGCGCATACTATGTCTTTCTCAGGCGGCCCGCCGCGCGCGGGGCGCGGCGGTAGGATCGCAAAATCCTTACGGCCGCCAGCCGAGCAAGAGCGCCGCGATGAGAAGCGCCAGACCGCCCACGAGAGGGATAAACAGTATGCGCGAAAGGCGAATAAACCAGGTCTCCGCGACGTCGGCGGCCCAAGCGCTGAGCGCTTCGTTCCACCAGCGGCGGCGCTTGTGCCGGGGCAGCTGCATCTTTCCGTCTTCAATCGGCATCGCGGCGAGGATAGTGACGCCGCGGCTCTTCCAGCGGCTGAACGCCACTTTCAGCGCGCCGTTCACGACCGACCCGCGCACGCGGCGCGTCAGGACCGAACCGAGCCCGTAGGCGAAATCCGCCTTGTCAAATTCTATGTCGAGGATCATCGACGCGGGGGTCTCGCGCTCGCTGTCTTCGTCCATGCGCGTCACGGCGTGGCGAACGCCAAAATTGCGTAAGTAGTTCTCAACGTCGCCGATGGAAGCGGCGTCGCCATCGCGGCGGAAGCGCATCATCACGCGCACGCCCCGTTCGCCGGCTGCCCGCATTGTGATGAACGGCCAGCCGATGATCGCCAGCGCGGCGCCAACAACGATCGCCGTGCGGGCGACGGCGGGCGTCAGCCATTTCGAGATTTCGTCGGTCAGGAAGGCGGCCGGGAGATCGGTCGCGCCAACGGCCCCGAAGAACATGAGCGTCAGACCAGCGGCGACAAGAATGGCGCCCGAAAAATTACCGGTGCGAGTAGAGAGGTCGCTGCGCGCATCCGCAACGGCGTCGAGCCGACGGTTCCAATAGCGGGTCTTGGCGTCCGTCGTGCGAAAGGCGTCTTCGTACAGCGTAGCGTCCGGCGCCTCGCGGACGACGAAGAAGCGGGTCTTCGTCGGCTCGGCGTCGTCAATATTCGGCTCAATAATTGTGAACTCGGCAGAGCGGGCCGCTACATCAAACGGCAACACGACGCCGTAAAGCGGACGCGATTGCGCTTCCGACGACATGGTGGAGACGAAGTGCGTCTTGCCATCGCGCGGATCAAAGAACGTGCTCGTCTGCCGCCCGCGATCGAGCGTGTCGCGCACGCGCCGGCCCATCTCGCGATGGGGTTCGATCCACTGCACGGTTTCCTCGACCTTCACTCCGGCTGCGCGCAGCCCATCGAGCTTGGACTTGCAACGCCGCGCCGCTTCCGGTCCGGCGAAGACGAGATCGATCCGGTCGCGAAGCATCAACTGCGAAGACGCGTCGATGTTGAGGCCTGCGGTTTCGCGCTCCGTCGCGCGGTTGAATCCGCCGACATTCGCGCCGCCATCCACGGCCGCGCCCCAACTGGTGCGCTGCTTTTTCAGCAGCATAGAGAGACCCGATCCCGGGTGCGCCGCCTGCACGAGGTCGAGCACCTGCGGCTCGTAAACGGCAAGACAGAAATGGTCTGACGCTTCAATCTGGTCGACGGCGAGCAGCGTGAAAAGGCTCGACAGCGCTCTTAGCGTTTCGAAGTCATAACCTGAGTAAGGATGATAGAAAGGAACGATGGCGAAGTCGGCGGTCTTCGATTTGACCGCCATCAGCGCCTGCTCTTTCAGGCGAAGCGGCTGTTCCTGAGTCTGTTGGAAATCGTAATTTGACTTTAGCGGCGCGACGACAAACTCGCGCTCCAACCTGCCGCGAAGCGCCCATTGGCCGCCATCGGGCAGATAACGGTCATCGCGGCACCGGTCGACGAATTCGTTCAGCGCCTGCCGGCCAAAGCCGAATTCCTCGCCCGCATACGCGATGCGCGGCTTTTTCGCCGATTTGCCGTTAGTGGAGACCATAGATCCGTCTGCCATGGCCCCTTCCCGCTGAGCCCCCTGAGAGAATAAGATTAACGCGGCATTAACGAAACGCAAAGCCCCGTTTGGGCCGTCCTGTGGCGAACCGGCAACGGCGACGTCCTCAAACAAGGCGTTGAGGAAAGGCCGACGGTGCCGCGCGCGCGTCCCCGCAGAGCCACACTCAAAGGATGTATTTCGACAGGTTGGCGTCGCGGGCGATCGCCCCGAGGCGGCGCTCAACGAGACCGGCGTCAATCTCCACGGTCTCGCCGGTGCGGTCGGCGGCGGAGAACGACAGCTCCTCCAGCACGGTTTCCATGACGGTCGCGAGGCGCCGGGCGCCGATATTTTCAACGCTGGCGTTCACTTCCGCCGCGCCGTCGGCGATGGCGTCGATCGCCTCATCGGTGAAGGAGAGCGTCACGCCTTCGGTCGCGAGCAGCGCCTGATATTGGCGGATGAGGCTCGCCTCCGGCTCGGTGAGAATGCGGCGCAGGTCGTCGCGGGTGAGCGCGTCAAGTTCAACCCGGATCGGCAGGCGCCCCTGAAGCTCGGGCAAGAGGTCGGCGGGCTTCGAGAGATGAAACGCTCCCGAGGCGATGAACAAAATATGGTCGGTTTTGACCACGCCATATTTCGTCGCGACCATGGTGCCTTCGATGATCGGCAACAGGTCGCGCTGCACGCCCTCGCGCGAGACGTCCGCGCCGCCGCGCGTTGCGTCCGATCCGCGCGCGACCTTGTCGATTTCGTCGATAAAGACGATGCCGTCGTTCTGGGCGAGGTCGATCGCCTCGCGCGTCAATACTTCCTGATCGAGCAGTTTGTCGGATTCCTCGGCGATCAGCGGCTCATAGGCGTCGCGCACTTTCACCTTGCGACGGCGCTGCTGGCCGCCGAAGGATTTGCTCAAGAGCTCGGCGATGTTGACGACGCCGACCTGTCCGCCCGGCAGGCCGGGAATGTCGAGTTGCGGCGCGCCGCCGCTGTCGCGCAGGTCGATCTCTATCTCACGGTCGTCCAACTCGCCCGACCGCAGTTTTTCAAGAAAACTCGCGCGGGTGCGCTCGCCGCCCGCCTCGCCGATAAGGGCCGCCAGAACCCG
>JBGTFV010000031.1:0-2309 GCA_041747095.1 Parvularculaceae bacterium | reverse complement strand
ATCGCCCGCATCGAAAGAGCGCTCCGCGAAAGCGGCTCGAATGATCCCTCGGCGCGTTTTGTCTGCGCCCTTTGCCTTGCATGGCCGGACGGCCATGTGGAAACCTTTGTGGGCGCGGTCGAGGGCGCGATCGTGTTTCCGCCGCGCGGGAATCTTGGCTTTGGCTACGACCCGATTTTCACGCCTGCGGGCAGGAACCTCACATTCGGAGAGATAGACCCGGATGAAAAGCACGCCATCTCGCATCGCGCAGACGCCTTCCGGCAGCTCGTCGCGGCGTGCCTTGCGTCAGACCTTGCGGCATCGCCCGCCGACGCCGGATGACGTCTGATCAGGCCGACCTCGCAATCTACGTTCACTGGCCCTATTGCGCGCGGATCTGTCCCTATTGCGATTTCAATGTCTACAAGAACCGCACCATCGACGCCGCGCGATGGACGGCGGCGCTGACCCGCGACCTTGGATACTGGGCCGCGCGCTCCGCCGACCGTCGCGTATCGAGTCTTTATTTTGGCGGCGGCACGCCGTCGCTCGCGCCAGCCGAAGTAATCGACGGCGTCATTGCCGCGACCGACCGGCTTTGGGGACTTGCGACGGAAGCAGAGATCACAATTGAGGCGAACCCGACCGACGCGGACGCTGCGCGTTTTTCGGATTTCGCCCGCGCCGGCGTCAATCGACTGTCGCTCGGCGTGCAGTCGTTACGCGACGCGTCGCTGAAATTTCTGGGTCGCGACCATGACGCGGCGTCCGCGCGCCGGGCGATTGATGCGGCGCTGATGACATTCCCCCGCGCAACCTTCGACCTTATCTACGCCCTGCCTGCTCAGACGCCGGACGAATGGGCGGCTGAACTCGGCGAAGCGCTCGCCGCTGGCGTCAAGCATTTGTCAGCCTATCAACTTACAATCGAGCCGGGCACCGCCTTTGCTGCACAGGCGGCGCGCGGGGGGCTTACGCCGATTGATGATGATGTCGCGGCCGATCTCTTCGAACTGACCCAGAACATGACCCGCCAAGCGGGACTGCCGGCCTACGAGATTTCAAACCACGCCGCGCCAGCCCACCAATCCGCGCACAACCTCGTCTACTGGCGGCAAGGCGATTATGTCGGCGTCGGACCGGGCGCACACGGACGATTGACGTTCGGTGGGGCCCGCTGGGCGACTGAGGCGGCGCGGACGCCAGAGGACTATCTCGCAGCGGTGGAGGCGGATGGCTCCGGAACGACCTTGGTCGAACAGCTGTCGGCCGAGGCGCGGCTCGTCGAGTGCCTCGCGATGGGTTTGCGCCTCGCCGAAGGCGTTGCCCTATCGCCAGCGGATCGGGAAACGCTCGGCGGGCGGGCGGCCCGCCTGCCGCAACTCGCCGCAGACGGGCTGGTGCGCCTTGAGAGCGAACGACTGACAGCGACGCCTGCTGGCGCGCGCGTTCTCAACGCGCTTGTGAACGCAATTCTCGCTTGAAGCGGTACAGGCTTTGGGGCCAAGTTCCGCGCGGCGGCGATAGCCGCTGATCGACTGTTCCAGCTGCGCCAAGGGTTTGAAATCTGTGCCGGACGCAATCCTCTCAAGCGCCTATGACGAGATCGGCACGACCATCCAGCTATCCGTCGCGCCGGTTTTCCTGCTGGTCGCCATCGGCTCGATCCTGAACGTCGTGACGACCCGCCTTGGCCGCGTCGTTGACCGGGCGCGCAACCTCGAAACGGAAGTGCTCGACAACCTGCATCCGGCGCTTCGCGCCGCTCAGCTTGCAGAACTCGCGACGCTCGACCGGCGCATGTTTTTTTCGAACCTGTCCGTGAATTTGTTTTCGGCGTCGGCGCTCCTCGTCGCCATCGTCGTCGCCGTCTTGTTCATCGGGGAGATTGCTGGCGGTGAAGCCGCTGCGCTCGTTGCTGGCCTCTTTATTCTGGCCATGATCGGCATTATTTGCGGACTCTGTGCGTTCCTCGTCGAGATCGCTATCGCAACCAGAAGCGTGCGGGTGCGCGCCGAACTTCTCTCCGCGCGCTAAAGACGCTCCGAAAAAATAAATTTCGAAAAAAGTTATCCCCCACCCCCTGCAGCGCCCCTACCCTGTTTACTGCCCAACAGATCAGCTTCGGCTGTCGGGCGCGGTAAAGGGTACGAAACGGAGGCGAGGTCGATCCACTATGTCCATTCGATCCACAATGGATCGCGGCCGAGGCGCAACGGCGCGAAAGTCGTCAGAATCCGACCGAGAACGCCTGCGGCGCGGGATCGACCGTCGTTACGCCGCCCGGCTGGATCTCGAGGATGGCGAGACCGCGCTCGATGCGGCCG
>JBGTFV010000030.1:0-1847 GCA_041747095.1 Parvularculaceae bacterium | reverse complement strand
GCGATCGAAAGAACCTAACGTCATCGGCCCCGACGGGCTGCCGCTGACGTTGGCCGATCTGCCGCCAACGACAACGAAACGCTGGGTCATCCGCCGAAAGGCGGAGGTGGTGGCGGCCGTGCGCGGCGGCCTGCTGACGCTCGAGGAAGCATGCGAGCGTTACACGCTGACGGTTGAAGAATTTCTTGGCTGGCAGAAGGCGATCGACCAGTACGGTCTGCCCGGCCTGCGCGCGACGCGCGTCCAGCAATACCGCGGCTAGCGCTTATATCGCCCCATCACGGTTAGCTTCGCCCGCAATCACGCGCTGATTGCGGGTTTTCGGCTGTTTTGGTTACCGCTCTGCGCTCCAATCCCTGCTGGCAATGCGAGCGAAACGCTTTCTTTACGACACACCGGGCAGAATTTGCCGGGTGCGAAGGAAAGTCTTCCTCGCAGCGATCAATTTCAGATCGCGTTCGGGAGCGGTAGGGACGTGAACGAATTAGTGGCTCAACTGAGAGCGTTCGGGGCAGGAAGGCTGGCCGCCATCCTGGGCGTAGGTCTCGGCGTTGCGCTGGCGCTAGGCCTCATCGTGGCGCGCATTGGCGAAGCGCCGCTCGGTATTCTCTACGCCGATCTTGACCTGCGAGACGGCGAAACGATCGTCGCCCAGCTTGAACAGGATCGCATCCCGTTTGAGGTCCGCGAGTCATCGGGGCGGGTTACGATCCTGGCCCCACGCGCCGACATCGCGCGCCTGAAGGTTTCACTGGCGGCTGGAGGGTTCGTTGCGCGCGGCGGCGGCGTCGGCTACGAGATTTTTGACACAACTGACGCCTTCGGGGCGACGTCGTTCCAACAGAATATCAATCGCTTGCGTGCTCTCGAAGGCGAGCTTGGTCGGACCATTGCGACGATTTCCGGCGTTCGCGCGGCGCGCGTCCATCTCGCTCTTCCAGAGCGCGAACTGTTTACCCGCGACCGCAAACCGGCGAGCGCGTCAATTGTCATCGACGCGCCGGGCGGTCTCGACGCCCGCGCTGTTAGAGCGATCGTCAATCTGACCGCCTCGGCAGTGCCCGAACTGGCGCCTGCGCGCGTCACCATTCTCGATGCCGCAGGACAACTGCTCGCTTCCGGCTCGGGAGAGAATGACATGATGGGCGGCGGCGTAGACGAGCGCACCGCCTCAGTCGAGACCCGCATCCGCCGGATGGTCGAAGAAATTCTAAGCCCGATCGTTGGCGCAGAGAACCTCCGCGTCCAGATCTCGGCCGATCTTGATTTTAACCGGGTCACGGAAGCGGCGGAAATAATCGACCCCGACAGCCAAACCGTCCTTTCTTCGACGATCGTCGAAGAAGCCGGCAACACTTCCGATCCCGCTGGAGCGCGCGGCGTTAGCGTCGCCAACGCCTTGCCGGGCGTTGACATCGTCGATCCGGCCGCCAGCGCAGTCGCGACATCTTCGAACCGCCGTACGGAAGAAACCACGAACTATCTCGTTTCACGCACCCAGAGAAACGCCGTACGCGAGCAAGGCGGCATGCGCCGCCTGTCGGTCGCAGTCGCACTTAACGCGGCGACGGGCGCGCGCACGCCCGAAGAACTCGCTCGAATTTCGTCGCTCATTCGGTCAGCCGTCGGCTTCGACCCGCGACGCGGCGATCAAATTGAAGTCATTGAAGTACCGTTTCAGGCAGCAAGCGCGCCGTCTCAGCAGCTTGTTACCGCCGCACCGGTTTCAACGCCCGACGCAATGCGCCTGATCGAAATCAGCGCCCTAGCCGTCATGGGCTTTGCTCTGATCTTTTTCGTCCTGCGGCCCATGCTGGCGAATGCCGGCGGCCTTGGTTCGTTCGGTC
>JBGTFV010000029.1:0-4420 GCA_041747095.1 Parvularculaceae bacterium | reverse complement strand
GCTCGACGGCGCGATCGTGCGGGTTGTCGAAACTGGACAGGTCACCTCAGCCGGGCGCGACGGACGGTTCCGCATCGCCGCGCTCGCCCCCGGCTCATACACGCTGCTCGTCACTTATATTGGCGCCGATCAGCAATCCTTTCCGGTGACGCTCGAAACAGATGCATCGATTGCGCGCCCTGAGCTCGCCATCGGCGCGAATTTGCAAGTCACCGACAATATCCTCGTCTACGGCCAGCGCGGCGCCCTCAACTCCGCGCTCAGCCAGCAGCGGGCCTCCGACAAAGTCATCACTGTGCTGTCTTCAGACGCCATTGGTCAGTTGCCGGACGAAAACGTCGCCGAGGCCGCCCGCCGGGCCGCCGGCGTCAACATCCTGAACGATCAGGGCGAGGGCCGTTTCGTTTCGATCAGGGGTTCGGACCCTAATTTCGTCTCAACGACGATCAACGGCGTCCGCATCCCCTCGCCCGAGGCTGACGCGCGTCAGACGCCGCTCGACGTCATCGACAGCGATATCCTCTCGGCGGTCGTCATCACCAAATCCCTGACGCCCGACATCGACGCGGACTCCATCGGCGGCAACGTCGAGATCCGCACCCTTTCGGGCCTCGATCAGGACGAGCTGCTGTTCAAGGTGAAGGCGGCGGGCCTTTACGCCAACCAGACCGAAGATTTCAGTCACCGCTATTCAGCAGTCGCCGCCAACCGCTTTCTTAACGGCAAGCTCGGCGTCGCCGGATCGCTCGCGTGGCAACGGCGCGATTTCGGCTCCGAGAATGTCGAAGTCGGCGGGCCGGATTACCTGTTCGAGGGCAACCTCGCCTATCCTGAAGAACTGGAACAGCGCGACTACATCATCCGCCGCGAACGGCTGACCGGCGCGCTCAACATCGACTACCAGGCGACTGACGCAGTGCGTTTCTACGTGCGCGGCATCTACTCCGACTTTAGCGACGATGAGTTCCGCACAACGACGACGACGGCCTTTGGCGACGCAGCGTTCGACGCGGGCGCAAGCGGCGGGACGCTCGCAGTGGTGGGCGCGACGGAAGACGACCCCCTTGGCGTGGAGCGCGCCGTACGCTCGCGCTTTGAGGAGCAGACGATTTTCTCCGTGGTCGGCGGCGCGGAATATACCGCGGGCGCCTTCTCGTTCGACTGGTCGGCCGCTTACTCATTCGCAGATGAAACCGAGCCCGGCGCCAACACCGCAACGTTCGCCGCTGAATTCGAAGAAGGCCTGTTCGGCGTTGACGTCGCCGATTCCATTATTCCGCGCCTCGCTTTCCCGGACGCTGCGGCGGAGGCGGAATATTTCAACGCCGGCAATTACGAATTCGACGAATATGAAGTGACCAACGGAATTACTGAGGACGACGAACTCGCCTTCACCGCAAACCTTCGTTATGACACCGACATCTTCGGCGCGCCTGGATACCTTCAAACGGGCGGGAAAGTTCGCCTGCGCGACAAATTCCTAAGGGAGCAAATCGAAATCTATGACGGTTTCGATGGCGACGACCTGATCCTCGCAGACTTCGCCGCCGACGTTCCGTTCCAAATCGACCGCATTAACCCGTCGCTTAACCCGCGCGCCTTCGCCAGCTTCTTTGCCGCAAATTCTGGCCAGTTCGAACTGAACGAGATCGACAGCGCCGTTGAATCTTCGCTCTCGAGCTATTCAGCAAGCGAGAACATCTACGCGGGCTACGCGCTCGCTCAGCGCAATTTCGGCGGGCGCGTCAGCGTTGTCGCCGGCGTGCGCGTCGAGCACACGAACTACAGCGCGTTCGGCAATAACGTTCTTGTTCAGGAATTCGAGGATGCTTTCGCTGGCGATGTAACCGGCATTTTCGACCCGAACGACCTCATCCCGCCGCCTGCGACGCCCGGCACGCTCATCGCCGAAGATGTCGAGTTTGAATTTGACGCCGACGACGGTGAGACGATCCTTGAAGCCGTGCGCGTGTTCACTTCGCCCGTCGAAGCGCGCAATCGCTACACGGACGTACTGCCAAGCGTGAACGTTAAATGGGACGTCTCCGATTCCGTCGTCGCACGTTTCGGGTATTACAAGTCTCTCGCCCGACCGAACATTGAGGCGGCAGCCCCGCGCATCGCCATCGAACAGGGCGAAGACCTCGCCGCCGAAGCCGGCAATCCTGACCTCAACCGTCAGCGCGCCGACAATATCGACGCAACGCTCGAATGGTATCCCGGACAGACATCGCTGCTATCGGTGGGCTTCTTCTGGAAGAGCATCGACGACTTCATCGCGCCGGTGCAGACGAGCCAGGAAATCAACGGAGTCTTGTTCGACGAGGTGTCGACGTTCGAGAACCTGTCAAGCGCGCGCATCACAGGCGTCGAGGCAACGCTGCAACAGCCGCTCGATTTCCTGCCCGGCCTCCTCAGCAACTTCATCGTCTCCGCGAACTACACCTTCATCGACAGCGAGGCGACGCTCGACGACGGCCGCCAGATCTCGCTGCCGGGCCAATCGCGCCACGTCGCCACAGGCATTATCGGATATGAGCGTGGGCCGCTGAACCTCCGCTTCGCCACTACCTTCCGCGACCAGTTCCTCGATGAGGTAGGCTCTTCAGAGGATGCCGACGGCAACGCCCTCGACCGCATTGTCGATAGCCACATCCAGCTCGACGTCGCCGGCAAATATCAGCTGACGGACCGCTTCCAAATTTTTGCCGAAGCCAAAAACGTCAATAACCGCCCGTTTGTCGCAACGGTGCGCCCCGACGGATTTGGACGTCTGAATGCCCAGTATGAGGAATATGGCTGGTCGGCGCGCTTTGGCGTTCAGTTCGTCTACTGACCGCTAACGCGACCCAACGCGAACTTTGCAAATGGTTGAGCTCATGGATTACAGATCTGCCGCCGGATTTCTTGGCTTGCTATGTGTTTCTTGCGCCAGCGGCGGCCCGGCCCCGACGCCGCCAAGCCCGGTGGTGACCGCAGCCGTCGAGACGACGCCCGTCGTCTCACGCGGCGACGCCGCTGATGACCCGGCAATCTGGATTAACATGACCGATCCGGCCCGCAGTCTCATTCTCGGCACGGAAAAGCAGTCCGGTCTTTACGTGTATGGCCTCGACGGCGCCGTCAGGCAGTACCTGCCCGTCGGGCGACTGAATAATGTTGATGTACGACAAGGGATTTCCGTCGGAGCGTTCGACGGCGATATCGCCGTCGCCAGCAACCGCACAAATGACAGCGTTGCGGTGTTCACGATTTCTTCGGACGGCGTCGTCGAACTGGTCGGGTCCTTTCCGTCGGCGGTCATCGAACCATACGGCGTCTGCCTCGGGCTTGTCGGGGACGTCCTCACCGCATTCGTGACCCACAAGACGGGCGAAGTCGTTGCTTATGCCGTTGACGGTTTTTCGGTCGGCCGCGAAACGGCGAGGCTTACCTTTTCGAGCCAGCTTGAAGGCTGCGTTTTCGATGACGCACGGCAGGTGCTTTACATCGGAGAAGAGAATGTGGGTATCTGGAAATCCGACTTCGCTTCGGGAGCGCCCGCAATCCCTATGCTGATCGACCGTGTCGGCTCTGAGACGGGGCTTGCGGCAGACGTTGAAGGGTTGGCAATCTACGCTGCGGGACCTGACAGCGGTTATCTCCTTGCCTCGTCCCAGGGGAATAATCTTTTCATCGTCTACCGCCGGGACGGCGCAAACGAATTTATCGGCAATTTCGCGATCGTTGATGGTGGCGGCGCGTCGGGCGCCATCGACGGCGTGTTCGAAACGGATGGCATCGAGGCCACGGCCGCGCCGCTGAGCCCTGAGTTTCCGCGCGGGATTTTCGTTGTGCAGGACGGTTTCAACGACGCCGGCAAGGCGCCCCAGAATTTCAAGATTGTCGACTGGCGCGAGATCGAAAAAGCGCTTGACCTCGCGAACTGACCGTATCGCTGCCCGTTTGTTGCGGCGCGCATGAGAGAGATTTAAGGTCTCTGTTACCGCAAATCGGAAACGCGAGCGCTTTCCAACATGGTCGCCCCCTCCTTGTACAAACTGTTTCCGTTTGCGGCGATCGTGCTTGCCTCCTGCGCGCCCGAGATCGAGGACGTCGCCCCAACAGTAGATCCGACAACGCTTGAGCAACCAGCGCCTGCGGCGGCGCCGTTCGACGACCGCGCGTCGCAGACTGCCTCATGGCGCATTGAGACAGCGCCCGGACCCGAGGGGATCAACGCCTTCTTCGACTGTGTACGCGAAGCCGGCGCGACGCTCGTCGCCGCCCATCGGGGGATCGCTGACCGCGCCTCGCTTGAGAACAGCATCGAAGCCATGGAGGAAAGCCTCGCTGCGGCGCCTGCTTTCGTGGAGATCGACGTTACGACGTCGGCCGACGGCGTCCTTTACCTGATGCATGACGACACCCTGGACCGCAC
>JBGTFV010000028.1:0-2195 GCA_041747095.1 Parvularculaceae bacterium | reverse complement strand
TCGTCCGCAGACGGCCTCGCGCTGGCGCAAGCCGCCATCGGCGTTGCGCAGGAGCGCGCGGCGACGGCCCGCGAAAGCGCGGCTGACCGCGAGGCGACCCTGACCAAGCGCTACAACGAGCTGACAGCGGTCGACGCTTTTGAGGCCGCCTCGCGTCTTCTCCAGATCGAGAGCCAGCTCGACGCGACGCTGTCGATCACCGCGCGGCTGTCGCGTCTGTCGCTCGCCTCTTACATCTAGGAGCCCGCGCCAATGCGCGCCTTTCTTGTTCTGGTCGCGCTTTTCTGCAGCTTTGCGGCGAGCCCGGCGCATGCGGAAATCCGTATCAAGGATCTTGTCGATGTCGAGGGCGTGCGCGGCAACGACCTCGTAGGCTATGGTCTTGTCGTTGGACTCGACGGCACGGGCGATACGGTGCGCAATTCTCCCTATACGGAGGCGGCGCTCTCCGGCCTGCTGGAAAGGCTTGGCGTGACCGTTCGTGGCGAGAGTTTCAGTCCTCGGAACGTCGCCGCCGTCATCGTCACCGCGGCCCTGCCGCCGTTCGCCCGCACGGGCTCGCAGATCGACGTGACGATCTCGGCCATCGGCGACGCCACCAGTCTTCTCGGCGGCGCGCTGGTTCTGACGCCGCTTAACGCCGCCAACGGCGAGATCTACGCTGTCGCGCAAGGGCCCGTGCTCGCCAGCGGCATTTCCGCCGAGGGGCAGGCCGCGCGCACGCGCACCGGCTCGCCCACCTCGGCGACAATCCCCCAGGGCGCGGGGGTGGAGCGCGAGATTCCTTTTGCCTTCGCCGACATGCGACGGGTGCGCCTTGCCCTGCGTCATCCGGACTTCACCACGGCTGACCGCATTGAGCGGGCGATTGCGGGCGCGAGTCTGCCGCTTGAGAGCCGGCTCCTTGACGCTGGAACGGTTGAACTTTTGTTTACAGGAGAGACGTCGGAGCCCGCGCGCCTGCTCAGCACGATCGAAAATCTAGGCGTCGACGCCGAACAGCGCGCCCGCGTCGTCATCGACCAGAAATCCGGCACCGTGGTCATCGGTTCAGACGTGCGGATCTCCACCTTCGGCGTGACGCAAGGCAATCTGACGATCACGGTGCGCGAGCGCCCGATCGCCGCCCAGCCTGCGCCTTTTTCCGATGGCGAACCGGTCGTTCTTCCCGATACGGAGGTTGACATCCAGACCAGCGGCGCCGGGCGGATTGCCGTTGTCGATGAAAACGTCACGCTGGCGGACCTCATAGCGGGGCTCAACGCGCTGGGCGTCGGCCCGCGCGAGCTGATTGATATTCTGAAATCGGTGAAGGCCGCGGGCGCGTTGCACGCGGAACTCGTGATCCTGTAAGAGGCTCTTCAGGTCAGCGCGGTTTTTCGGTGAACTCGCCCTGCCGGCGGAAACGCACCATGTAGCCGGGCAGGATTGATTCAACCGTCTTCGGCGCAATGCCGAGATCGCCGATAACGCCAATATCCGCCTCACCGCTAACGCTAAAGATGTTGTCTTTCTTCAGGAGAACGATCTGATCGCGCGTGATCGGCGGCGTGATGAACGGCAAGGCGCCGAGCATCTCGCCAACGAGGCCGACGACCGGCGCAATGGCAAACGGAATTGGCAGCAGGATACGCTTGCGAGCGGTTTCGGCGAGCATCAATTCCAGCAGCTCACGGAAGGTATAGATGCGCGGACCGCCAAGCTCGTAGGTGCGCCCGGCGGCCTCTGGCCGCGCCAGCGCTTCGCACACAGCGTCGGCGACGTCGTCCACATAGACCGGCTGGAAGCGCGTCTTGCCGCCGCCGATCAGCGGCAGGAAGGGCGATGTGTTCGCCATCTCGGCGAAGCGATTGAAGAACTGATCTTCCGGTCCGAACACGATTGAAGGCCGCAAGATGGTGGCTGACGGGATCGCGGCGCGAACGCCCGCTTCGGCCTCGGACTTCGTGCGGGCATAGGCGCTTTTGCTGGCCGCGTCGGCGCCGATGGCCGAGATATGCACATAACGCGCAACGCCCGCCGCTGCGCTCAGTTCGGCCAGGTTGATAGCGCCGCCCGCCTGAACAGCGTCGAATTTCTGCGCGCCATCTTCAAACAAAATGCCGACGCAATTGACGACGGCGTCCGCGCCTTTCAGCGCGGCCTCGACAGAAGGGCGATGGCGCAGGTTCGCCTGCGCGAGGTCGATCTGGCCG
>JBGTFV010000027.1:0-10213 GCA_041747095.1 Parvularculaceae bacterium | reverse complement strand
ACCCGCGTCTGGATGCGCTGGCGTTCGCAATCCTGGCGCCAAATCCGCACAACCTGCAGCCTTGGCGCATAGAGCTCGAAGGCGATGACAGTTTTCGTCTGTATGCGATCGCCGAGCGGATGTTGCCGCAAACCGACCCGTTGGCGCGGCAGATAACGATCGGCTTCGGGTGCTTTCTGGAACTTTTCCAACTGGCCGTCGCAGAAAAATCCCATCGCGCCGTAGTTACGCTGTTTCCTGACGGCGAACCGCAACCGATGCTGGATGCGCGCCCTATCGCCCATGTGCGCCTCGCGCCGGACGGCAGCGCGACTCGCGATCCGCTGTTCGCAGTTGCCGAACAGCGCCGCACGGTGCGGGCGCCCTTCGCGGATGACCGCGACATCGATCGGCAAACGCTTGATCTGATCGCGGGAGCCAGCGTGCCGGGCGTTGCGGCGATGATGGTTTCCGATGCGCCTTCAGTTGAATTGCTGCGCGACATCGCTAGGGAGGCTTGGCGCATTGAGTGGGCGCTGGATCGCACGCGCCGCGAAAGCATTGTCGTGACGCGCATCGGGCGAACTGAGATCGAGGCGACGCCATGGGGTCTCGCTTTTGAAGGCCCCATGCTGGAGGGCCTCATGCTCGCCGGCATATTGACGCGGGCGACGCTCGACGACCCGCAGAGCATTGCCTTCGATCAGGGCCTTAAGACCTATGACGCGGCGATCGCGACGTCCCGCGCCTTCGCCGTGACGTCAACCTCCACGAATACCCGCGCAGATCAGATAGAGGCGGGTCGCGCTTGGGTGCGCATGCATCTCGCCGCCACTTCCGCAGGCGTCGCGTTTCATCCTCTCAGCCAGGCATTGCAGGAATTTCCGGAGATGTCGGGGCCCTACCGACGCATCCACCAAATGCTCGCGCCCGAGGGCGGTACAGTTCAAATGCTGACCCGCCTTGGCTACGCGCCGTCGCCGCAGGCTGCGCCGCGCGAGGCGCTGGAAGCTAAATTAGTCCGAGCGTGAACGCTGGCTTGGCCACGTGTCCGCTTGATCTTTACACATCCAATTCCGCCATGAGAGCGTTCGCTTGAATGAACTCCCGCCGCGGCTCGACAACATCGCCCATGAGGCGCGAGAAAATATCGTCGGCGCCGTCCGCCTCCTTCACCTTAACCTGTAAAAGCACGCGCGCGTTCTCGTCGAGCGTTGTTTCCCACAATTGTTCCGGGTTCATCTCGCCAAGCCCTTTGTAACGCTGCAGGGCGACGCCCTTCTCGCCAGCGGTTCGAACCGCGTCGAGCAAATCTTCAGGTCCGAAAACCGTTGTGCGAAGGTCTTTCCTGACGAGAACCGCTGGGCGCTGGAAAAACTCTGCTATCTCCGCAACGGCCGCTTGCGCCTTGCGCGCATCGGCGGAAACCAGAAGATCGCGGCTCAGGGCATATCGCTCCGCAACGCCGCGCAGGTCGCGCTCGAACACATAGCCGCCCTCACCATCAGGAGCGCCACGCCATCCGCGTTCATACTCCTCGGAAATCATGTCGAGGCGATCGGCGACCTTCGACGCGAGATTTTCAGGATCTTGCGCCTCAGCCTCGTGGAGCGCGCCGGCAAGAGCAGCTTGAATAACAATTGATCGCGGGAAGCGGGCTGGCAGGTCGCGCACAATCGAGCGGACGCGGCGAGCTTTGGCGATAATGTCTGCAAGATCGACGCCCTGAACAGTTTCACCCTCTTCCAGAACAAGCTGGGCCTCCGTCGCCCCTTCCGTATAAAGATAATTCTCCAGAGCAGCTTCGTCGAGCAGATACTGTTCCGATTTTCCACGCGTGATCTTGTAGAGCGGGGGCTGGGCGATGAAGAGATGTCCGCGCGCGATCACCTCGGGCATCTGGCGATAGAAGAAAGTCAGCAACAACGTTCGAATATGCGATCCGTCGACGTCGGCGTCGGTCATGATAATAATCTTGTGATAACGCAACTTGTCGGGGTTGAAATCGTCGCGGCCGATGCCCGCTCCAAGCGCCGTAATCAGTGTGCCAATTTCCTGGCTTGAGAGCATTTTATCAAAACGCGCCCGCTCGACATTCAGGATTTTTCCTTTGAGCGGCAGCACGGCCTGATTGTCGCGGTTTCGCGCCTGCTTCGCTGACCCGCCGGCCGAGTCGCCCTCGACGATGAACAATTCGGACTTGGCCGGGTCGCGCTCCTGGCAGTCGGCCAGTTTCCCGGGCAGCGAGGATACATCTAGCGCCGACTTGCGCCGCGTTAAGTCGCGGGCCTTGCGGGCCGCTTCGCGCGCCATCGCAGCTTCCGCAATTTTCTGGATGATCTTGCGAGCCTCGCCTGGATGTTCTTCGAGCCATTCCGAAAGTCTTTCGCCGACGATGCTCTCGACTACGGGGCGGACTTCCGACGAAACAAGCTTGTCTTTTGTTTGTGAGCTGAATTTTGGGTCCGGTACTTTTACCGACAGAACGCAAGTGAGGCCCTCGCGCGCGTCATCGCCCGTTATGGCAATTTTTTCCTTCTTCGCCAGTCCGGACTCGGCCGCATAATTGTTGACGATGCGTGTCAACGCAGCACGGAAACCTGCGAGGTGCGTACCGCCATCCCGCTGCGGGATGTTGTTGGTGAAGCACAAAACTTTCTCGTGGTAGGATTCGTTCCACCACATCGCAACTTCGACGCTAAGGCCGTCGCGTTCTGTCGAAAAAGCAACAGGCCTGTCAATGAGCGGGGTGCGCGCCTTGTCGAGGTAACGGACGAATGCCTCAAGACCGCCGTCATACAACATGGTCTCCTCGCGCGCCTCGACGTGTCGCGTGTCGCGCAGCTGTATCGTCACGCCGGAATTGAGGAACGCCAATTCGCGCAAGCGATGCTCCAGCGTCTCATAGTCAAATTCAGTCTGGGTAAAGATTGTGTCGGACGGAAGAAACGTGATTTCGGTTCCCGTCCTCTCAGTTGGTCCAACAACCACAAGAGGCGAGACCGGCACGCCAAGCAGGAACCGGATGTAATGCTCCTTGCCACCGCGATAGATGCGCATGTCCAGCCATTCAGACAACGCATTGACAACCGAAACGCCGACCCCATGAAGACCGCCGGAAACCTTGTAGGAATTATGGTCGAACTTCCCGCCCGCATGCAGCTGGGTCATGATGACTTCTGCTGCCGACACGCCTTCCCCCGCGTGAATATCGGTCGGCACGCCCCGCCCGTTGTCGCGGATCGTTGCGGAGCCATCCTCGTTCAGCGCCACTTCCACGAGATCGCAATAACCCGCCAGCGCCTCGTCTATGGCGTTGTCGACGACCTCATAGATCATGTGATGCAAACCCGACCCGTCGTCGGTGTCGCCGATATACATGCCCGGCCGTTTGCGCACGGCGTCGAGCCCTTTCAACACCTTGATCGAGTCTGCGCCGTAATCGTCGGCCATGGTTGGTCCTGACATCAGTTAGATTTCAAACACGCCATGAGGCGCAACATTGAATGATTGGGCGCGGCCTTCCCATTCATCGAATAGTGCGGCGTCGGCGCCAGTCATGAAAGTCTGGAAGCCGATCTCGAATAAAATGTCGAACAGCGCGGCGCGACGAGGCGAGTCGAGATGGGCAGCAATTTCGTCAAGCAGCAAGATCAGCGGCGCGCCCACAGCCCGCGCTGCAAGCGCCCTCGCATTGGCAAGCACAAGCCCGATCAGCAATGCTTTCTGCTCGCCCGTTGAGCAGGTTCGCGCCGGGCGCCCTTTGGCGCGGTGCGTCACAAGAAGATCGCTGCGATGGGGCCCGTTCAGCGCACGCCCGGCAATGGCGTCTGCGCGGCGGTTCGCTGCTAGCAGGCGCGCATAGTCATCCTCGACTTCGGCGGCGGGCGCATAGGCGAGCGCCGCTTCGAGCGCGCCTTCGAGCGCTATGTCAACTTCAGGAAATGCCTCGGATGCAGACGGCGCGATGATCTCTGCTGCCGCCAAAGCTCCCGCCATGTCACGCCGCGCAGCGGCGACGGCCACGCCCGCTTCCGCCATCTGCAGTTCAAGCGCACAGAGCCAGGCATCGTCGCGGCTGCCGGTATCCAGCAGTTTCTGACGCTGTCGCATCGCCGCCTCAAAATCATTCGCAACGCGCGCATGGGCGGGATCGTGCGCAGTGGTCATCCTGTCGAGGAACCGGCGCCGCTCGCCAGCGCCATCGACGAATAGCCGATCAAGCGCCGGCGTCAGCCACAGCAGCCGAACGAGGTCAGGAAACGCAGAGGGCCCAGCGACGGTTCGCTGGTCAACCCGGCAGATACGCCGATCGCCTTCCGGCGCCTCCGCGCCGACCCCAAGCCGACGCTCGTCGCCACCAAAGACGAGCCGCGCGGACACAGCCCAGCCGCCGTCGCCCTCTGAACACGGAAGGTCTTCAAGGCGCGCGCCTCGAAGTCCCCGACCCGGACCGAACATGGAAATCGCCTCAAGAATATTGGTCTTTCCAGCGCCGTTCCGCCCGATCAGCGCTACGGGCCGTCCATCAAGGCGCAAATCAAGAGCCGCGTGCGAGCGGAAATTCCTCAACGTCAGGCGCGAAAAATAGGCGCGCACAGGCGCTTCGGGCAACCCGAATGCGATCGCGGTTTCCGATTTCAGAACGGCGGCCTGACTCACCGGCAAATTGCCTCTTTCACCATGCGACTAAACTCGCAACGGCATAAGAACGTAGAGCGCATGGGGATCGTCCTCATCGAGAATGACCGTAGGCGAGGACGGGTCGGCGAGCCGCAATGTAACGGTCTCTCCGTCAATCTGATTGGCGACGTCAAGCAGATAGCGCGAGTTGAACCCGATCTCGATTGGGTCGCCGGAATAGTCGACCGACAACTCCTCAAGAGCCGCGCCCGCTTCGGGGCTGTTCGACGTAAGACGTAATCTTTCCGATTCGATGCCCATTTTTATGGATTTCGTTCGGTCCGCCGACATCGTCGCGACGCGATCGACCGCACGCGCAAAATCCTTCGTTTCGACGCGCAGCGTGTTGGAATTCGTCTTTGGAATCACGCGCTCGTAATCAGGGAAGGATCCATCAATGAGCTTCGATGTCAGATAGCCGGCCCCGAAGCCGAATCGGATCTTAGCAGGCGATATGGCGACTTCCACCGTCTCGGCGGCGTCCGCAAGCAACCTTGCCAGCTCTGCGACCGACTTGCGCGGCACGATCACGCCCGGCGTTTTCTCGGCTCCTGGCGGCAAAGGCGCATCGAGACGCGCCAGCCGATGACCGTCGGTTGCGGCGGCGCGCAACAGACCGCGGTCGCCCTCATGGTGCGCGTGGAGATAAACGCCGTTGAGATAATAACGGGTTTCCTCTTGCGACATCGCAAAGCGCGATTTTTCGAAGAGGCGAAGCAGGTCAGCCGTCAACACCGGGAAGGTCACGGTCATATCGCCCGTCGACAGCGTCGGAAAATCCTCTTCTGGCAGAACGGCCAGTTCGAATTGCGATCGGCCCGCAGAGACGTGCAGTCGTCCATCTTCCTGCGATAAGTCGAGCCGCACTTGCGCGCCATCGGGCAATTTTCGCACGATCTCATAGAGGGTAAGGGCAGACGCAGTCGTCGCCCCGGGGCGTGAGACATCCGCGGGCGCTGTCTCCGAAATTTCCATCTCGAGGTCTGTCGCGGTAAGCGTCAGCGTGCCCCCTTCGGCCTGCATCAAAACGTTTGACAGGATCGGGATTGTGTTTCTTCGTTCCACCGCGCTCTGAACGTGGCCAAGCGCTTTCACGAGAGCGGAACGTTCGATGGTCACCTTCATAAATCCGGCTCTTCCTGTCGATGTAGGAAGCCTGAGGCAGTGCCTTTACAGCGCCTCGCCTTAGGCCGTTTCGTGGAGTGCCCGGTGCATTCCCGCGGGCGCAATAAGAGGCTACGGCACCGGGAATCAGACCAAGCGTACAATCCACGGAATATAGCCGATCAACGCAGCAAAAAGCCAGCGTAAGGACCGGCTGAAAAATGCTGCTCCGGACCAATAAATTCGCACGGCGCAAGTAGCTGGTCAGCTTTGATTACTGGGGGTCACGTATGCCCCGCCCCCCCTCAGAAAAGCTGGTCAGCAAAGCAATGAGTCTGCCGTTCAGCCGCCCAAAGCTGAGCGGATTGCGCCGACGCGCGCCTGAAAAGTGCGGTCGCGCTCGAACAGGGCCTGCGCGCGGCGATAGGAGCTCATTGCCGTCGTGTGATCGCGCCGCAGAACCGCCGCTATGCGGGGGAACGACTCGTTCAGCGTATCGCGTCCGACCATAACGAATGCATGCCGCGCCCGAACGACGCGCTGTTGCTGTGCACGACCGGTCAAATCGGCGACCGACATGTCGAATGCGGCCGCGGCGGCCGCAAGCGCATCATCCAATGTCGATGACCGCCGACGGTCGCCAAGCCGGGCGTGCAGGGCAGACATTGCCTCCGCCTCTCCGACGCAGATTGCCGACGTCCCATAAACGAGGAGCAGCTGGTTCAGCGCCCCGATTGCCTCGCGCATGCTGGACGGGAAATTGCGCGCGATAAATGCTATAGCTTCATCAGTGAGCTGGCAGTTGGCGCGCGCTGCATCCCGCCGTTTTCTTAAGACTTCAACTCGCAGTAACTCTCCGCCCGGAACGATCGGCACGGCAAGGCCGCCTGCAAGACGGTCCGCGAGACGCTCATTGAGGCCCGCTTCGGCGAGACGCGCGGGGGCCAATTCGCCGGCGATAACCAACTGACGACCACTGCCGGTGAACGCATTGACGAGATTGAGGATTTCTTCGAGCGTCCGTGTCTTGCCGATGAGCAAGTGAATGTCATCAATCATTACGAGATCGCGCGCAAGCATGTCCTGATGAAGCGTCATGATGGAGTTCGATAAGACGGCGTTGACGCACCCGTTACCGAGATTGTTGTACGTAAAATAACCCGACGATCCGAGATCGCGCGCACGCCACTCGTGGCCGATCGCATGCATTAGGTGCGATTTTCCGACCCCGGACGGTCCGTAGATGTAGATTAGCTCCCGCGGCGCGCCGTCGACGAAAACCTGACGGGCCGCGGCATGGGCCATAGCGTTCGACGTATCGACGGCGAAGCTTTCAAACGTCGATCGGGGATCGAGCGGCGAAGCCAGCTCGCCGATCGCCGAGGCCTTGCGATCCCGGCGGGAGCTTTCGACTTCCAAGCGATCGGAAGCACGGCGCGTCTCTGGCGCAGCGTCCGGAAAAAATGGCGCTTTGACCCCATTTATTCTTTGCGCAGAATTGTCCGTTCCAACGCCATTATACCGACCTTCCACACCATTCTCGAAACGCCCATTCCCGCCAGATCTAGTTCGTGAGTCGACCAATGCGTTGTCGCCATAAGACGCTGCCGCCTTTTTGCTGGTCTGGTCGCTGTTCGGACGGTGCGCAACGTTGCGCCGGTCGCCTTCCGGCCGGGCGACGATCGCAAGGCGGCGGATCGGGTAAATCCGTTCAGTCCAGGCCGCCTGCATTCCCGGGCGATATTGTTCGTTCAGTCGGTCGCGCCGGAAATCGGACGTCGTCGCGAGCGTGACTGTATCTTCGGAAATTTGGTCAATGCTGAGATCGGCGAACCATGCTCGATAAACGCCCTCGCCATATCGGGTTTTCAACGTGCTGAAAAATAGGTTGAGTTTCTCGGCAGCATCGCTGCCCGCGTCTTCCGTCATCGTGTACCTCAAATCCAATTGCTATGCGCAACAGCCGTCGAGCGCGAACAAGCGCGGCCAGCAGAAGCCCGGGGAGCAAGGATGGAAAAAAGCGCCAGTTCGGCGCCGGCGATTAACGCTTAGCTATAAAAACAACAAAACAACCGTGGGGATATTGAACATTTCGACAGATGTACGTTGCCATCGATCTCCGCCTGCGAACCGACCGCATTCGCGCTGACCAGCACTTCGAGCCGTTCGTTGCAGGCGCATCTGTCTCTTCCCCTCTGTAGATATCGCAATTGACACCATTGACACCGACGTTTCGCCATTCGCAAGAGCCATCTGGCCATTGAATGGAGATCATCAGTATCGAAAGCAATTGCTGTTGAATTCGTCCGCACGCGTCATTAAGACAAAACGATGATAGGAAACTGTCCACCTGCTGTCCAGCGAGAGATTCGTTTCAAATGCAATTTTTTGGTACGTTCAGGGCTTGCAATGCAGCGATGAGCGTCAAATCAATCGCTTAGCGTTATCAGCAAGATTCAAGTTTTTCTCGTTCAAGCATGCGTAATGTGGCGCGCATTGCGTGCGTCAGGCATTTTGTGCGCGTTTGCGTATTAAAAAAGCTCCCGTCGCGATGCGGCGGAAGCTCTGCCAATTCAGTGTCGCGTATACCGCCAGCAGGGCGATAGCCCCGTGCAGGGGCGCCTCAATCGGGCGTCGCCTACGCGCTGAGCGCCTTGATCCGCGACGACAGGCGCGAAAGTTTGCGGGCGACTGTTTCCTTGCGCATCACGCCTTTGGAAATCGCCCGGTGAAGTTCGGGCTGGGCGGACCGGAACGCCGTGTCAGCCGCCGACTTGTCGCCCGATGCGATGGCTTCCTCGACTTTGCGCAGAAAAGTGCGAACGCGCGAGCGGCGCGCTTTGTTGACCGCCGTCCGCCGCTCGATCTTGCGGACCATTTTCTTTGCTGAACTCGTGTTCGCCATGCGTCTTGTCTCGACTTTTGAATTTGAGGGTCGGTTCTATAGACCCGGGACCGGGGGGCCGTCAACGCGGAAATAGCAGCCCGGAAACGACAGTCTTTGCGCAGGAATTCGCGCGACTTCAGCGCTGGCAAGTCCCGCAATAGAACGTTGACCTGCCAGACTGGACGATCCGCTTCAAGGGCGCCCCGCATGCTGCGCAGGGTTCGCCCGCGCGGTCATAGGCGTTGAATCGATGCTGGAAATAGCCAAGCGCCCCATCCGAGGCGGCGAAGTCGCGCAAGGTCGACCCGCCCGCCTCTATGGCTTCCGACAAAACCTCACAGACGGCGAGCCTCAGCCGCGCCGCCCGCTTGCCCGCCACGCTCGCCGCCTCGCGTCGCGGGGAAATGCGCGCCCGCCACAGCGCCTCGCAGGCGTAAATATTGCCGACGCCGGCAACGACGCTCTGGTCGAGGAGGGCGGCCTTGATCGGAGTGCGCCGTCCAATGAGGGCCGCGTTGAAGGCTGCGTCCGTGAAGTCGTCCGATAGGGGTTCCGGGCCCATGCCGGCGAAATGCGCGCTGGCCGCTAGGGATGACGTGGAGGCGAGATCCATGAACCCGAACCGGCGGACGTCGTTATAGGTCGCGCGGATCATTCCACTGGGGGTTTCCAGTTCGAAAATGACATGATCATGGCGCGGGTCGGGCGGCGCGGCGAAATAGAATGCCGCGAGGCGTGCGTCGCTGATTGGGTTGCTGTCGACAGTGAAGCGACCTGTCATGCCGAGATGCATGATAAGGGTTTCGCCCGATGAAAGCGCGGCGAGAAGATACTTTCCGCGCCGGCCCATCGTGACGACGGTTGCGCCCTCAAGGCGATTAACGAAAGCCTCGGGGAAAGGAAATCTCAGATCGGGCCGGCGGGTCTCGATGCGCCGCACCCGCGCGCCTTCAAAAACAGGCGCAAGGCCCCGCCGGACCGTTTCCACTTCAGGGAGTTCAGGCAAGCGCGGTTCCTCCGGCATTGGCGTCGTCGCAACACTGGCGCTGCGGACGGTCGCCCGGTACCGTGAAAACTGATCGAAGGGAATGAGACGCTAGGGCGAAGCGGACATTAGGGGCTAACGGGTTGGGCGCGGAACGTTACTGGGCTTTTATCAGTTACAGTCACCGTGATGCGCGCGCGGCGGCGTGGCTGCAACGCGCGATCGAGACCTATCGCCCGCCGGCGCGTCTCACAGCGCCCGATGGCGCGCCCGTTCCGCGACGATTGACCCCCATCTTCCGCGACCGGGAAGACCTGCCTGCTGCGGGGAACCTCAGCGACGCGATCCGCGCCGCGCTCAACGACAGCCGCTTTCTGATTGTCGTCTGCTCGCCGAGCGCCGCCGCTTCGCACTGGGTCGACGAAGAAATCCGGTATTTCAAGCAGCAGCGCGGCGACGCCAGCGTGTTGGCGCTGATCGTTGACGAAATGCGTCTTGCGGTGTTTCACTTGTAGTAGCGACAATAGTCTAGTGATCCGAGCCGCATGCCCCCACGTAGCCCCCACCTCTGCTCC
>JBGTFV010000026.1:0-2550 GCA_041747095.1 Parvularculaceae bacterium | reverse complement strand
CAGACGCATGACTTCATTGCGGAGCGATGCGTTCCCGACGGCGCGTCGGCGCGCGTCGCGGTGTTCGCCGACACCCATATCGGCGTCTTCCGCAACGCCATGCCGCTCAGGCGCATCGTCGCAGCGGTGAACGCGCTCAATCCCGACTTCACCCTTATCGCCGGCGATTTCATTTACGGGCTCGATCTTGGCGATGACCCGGACGCGTTTGCGCCGTTCGCCGCCCTCACCGCGCCCGCGTTTGGCGTGCTGGGCAATCACGACAACGAACGCGGCGTCATTGGCGCGGGCCGCATCGCGTCCTCGCTTGCCGACGTCGGCGTTCAGCCCATCGACGACGGGGCGGTTGAAATAGAGGTCGGCGGCCAGATTTTCGAACTCGTTGGCCTGTCGGATTCTTGGGGCCGCAATCAGAAACTCAACCTCACCTATAGCTCCCCAACCGGTCCACGCATCGTGTTGACGCATAACCCGATCACCATCCGCGCGTTCGGCCGTGCCGCAAAGTTCGACCTGCTCGTCGCGGGTCACACCCATGGCGGACAGATCAATATGCCGGGGCTGACCTGCGCGCTGACGAAACAGGCCTGCCGCGTCGTGCGTTATGGTTTCACAGAGACGCCGCGCGGGCGCGTGTTCGTTACTTCTGGCACAGGCATGGTCGGCCTGCCGCTGCGGTTCAATGCGCCGCCGCGGATTGATTTGATCGAAATGCGTTTCCCGCCCTGTGGCGCATAGGCGGGCCGAGTACATCCCCGCGCGCGGTTGATCTTCGGCGGCTTCAAGCCGATTGTCTCTCTCTGAACGACGGCGCAGTCCGTCGCGCGAAAGGAAACGCCATGACTGCTTCCTCTAATGAAACGCTTAAAGGCAAAACCCTCTTCATCTCCGGCGCCTCGCGCGGCATCGGCCTCGCCATTGCGCTGCGGGCCGCGCGGGACGGGGCGAACATCGTCGTCGCGGCGAAGACCGCCGAGCCGCACAAGCATCTTCCGGGCACGATCTATTCCGCCGCCGAGGAAATCGAGAAGGCCGGCGGCAAGGCCTTGCCGCTGATCGTCGATATCCGCTCGGAGGAGCTGGTAAAGGAGGCGGTCGAGCAATCGGTCGCCCGCTTCGGCGGCATCGACATCTGCATCAACAACGCCTCCGCCATCAGCCTCACGGGAACCGAGGCAACCGAAATGAAGCGCTGGGACCTGATGCACCAGATCAATGCGCGCGGCACGTTTCTCGTCTCGAAGACCTGCATCCCCCACCTTAAAAAGTCCGCCAATCCGCATGCGCTGATGCTGTCGCCGCCGCTCGACATGAGCCCGCGCTGGTTCGGCGGCCATGTCGCCTACACCATGGCGAAATTCGGCATGTCGATGTGCGTTCTCGGTATGGCCGAAGAGTTCAAATCCGACGGGATAGCCTTCAACGCGTTGTGGCCGCGCACGGCGATCGCGACCGCCGCCGTTGAGTTCGCGCTGGGCGGCGACGCCATGATAAAAGGGTCACGGACGGCGGAAATTCTCGCCGACGCCGCGCATCTGATTTTCACCAAGCCCGCGCGAACCTTCACCGGCAACTTTCTCATCGACGACACGTTCCTCTATGAGAATGGGGTGCGCGACTTTGAAAAATACCGCGTCGACCCGTCGCGCAAACTCTTCCCGGATTTCTTCGTGCCGGATGACGCAACGCCGCCGCCGGGCGTCGCCGAAACGCTCGAGACGACGATGATCGGCGTTTGACGGCGCGATTTAACCCCCCCCCGAAAGATTGCCTGTTTCCGGGCAGTGGAATATTCCGCAGACGATGTTCGATAGGAGCCTTCAATGACCGTTTCACGCGCCGTCGCCAAACCCCTGTGCACCTCGGCTGAATTCGAACTGGCGAATGAGAGTTTTCCGCCAACAATCGCCGGGTTCAGCGAGAAGGAAATCCGCTCCCGCGTGACGCGCGCGCGCAAGCTGCGCGACAAGTATCGCGACGTTGCAGAAAAACAGACGCGCGAAATAAAGGGCAGGGCCCGTCCAACGCGCAAACGCCAGCCGACGGGCAACAAGTCGACGGTCCTCAAGCAGCAATTCTTCGCCGAAACGCTTGGGCGGTTCGAAAAACGCCTGGCTTACTTCGAGGCGCGAAACGCGCGGGAAGCGGCGCGCGCGAATCTCAAGGACGCGCTCGCGCGCAAGTCCGATACGCCGGATGATCGTCCGGCAACGCGGGCCTCCAAAAAAGGCATGCGGAAGAAACCGACTGACAAGGTCGAGAAATTTCCAAATCTTCAAACCATGCGCGGCGCGTCGCGCGCCGCTTTTGCGCGTGGTCAGGCCAAACGCGACGCGCGACGCGGCTAAGGCGGAATACGGGCCGGTAAGGCGCGAAGCACATGACAACGGTTTTCTTCGATCATCCAAGCTTTGAGGCCCACGAGGTTCCGCCCGGCCATGTGGAACATGGCGGGCGCCATCGCGCCGTGGCCGCTGCGTTGTCAGCGCAGGATTTCTCCGCGCTCGTTCGGCGCACGGCGCCGCTCGCAGCGCGCGAGGCGTTGCTGCG
>JBGTFV010000025.1:0-1558 GCA_041747095.1 Parvularculaceae bacterium | reverse complement strand
TCGTCGGCGCAGCCGCCCAGCACCGAGGCGTTGCGGTCGCCAATCGTGTCCAGCAGCGTTTGCGCGCCCTGCGGATGCGCCAGACGGCGCGCAGCCCGCGGCGCGAGGCAGCGTACGAAGCAGGGTATGATGAGGCCGGCTCTGGAACAGGGATGGACCACGGCAAGGACGCCGCCTTTGGCGAGATGACGGAGGCCGAGATTGAATCCGCAATTGAGGCGCTCGACCAGCTTGAGGTCGTCATCGGGCGCGATGACCGTGTTCGGGTAACTGCAACGAGCCAGATTCCGTGGCGGCGGATTTGCCATCTCTCGATCCGGGCGCGGGACAATCAGATGTTTCTCGGCACTGGCTTTTTTATTGGCCCACGCACCGTCATGACGGCGGGGCATTGTGTTTTCCTGAACGCGCACGGCGGCTGGGCGAGGGAAATACTGGTGACGCCGGGAAGAAATGCTGACCAGCGGCCGTTTCCGGCCGTTCGCTCGACGTCGTTCCGGTCGGTTCGCGGTTGGACGCAAGGGCGGCGGCGCAACTTCGATTATGGGGCCATCATCCTGCCGCCCACATCCAGGCCGAATGTCGGCGCATTCGGATTCGGCGTGTTTCCCGACGCCAACCTTTTGCAGGCGCGGGTCAACCTTGCCGGCTATCCAGGCGACAAGCCGGCCGGAACGATGTGGTATCACGGCTTGAAAACAAAGGCCGTTGACCCGCGCGTCATTACCTATGAAATCGACACGGCAGGCGGGCAATCAGGCTCGCCGGTATGGATCAACAAGGGCGGAATACGCACGGTCGTTGGCATACACACCAACGGCTCGTCACGCGGCAACTCCGCCACCAGGATCGTGCGGCCGGTCTTCGACAATATGATCGCCTGGCGTCAAGAAGGGCGCTGAAATGCCATCCGGTCACCCGGAACCCCGCCGGCGAAAGGCGAAGGAGATCTCCCCCGCTTCGGGCGGGGGATTTCACGGCGTTGTAACTACGCCATCGGGAGCGGCCGTCGCAGAGGCCGCCGTTTACATCGTTGCGGGTCCACCGCATTCGGATATTGCAGCGGTTACGGATGATGCAGGGCGATTTTCCCTCGGCGGCGGCGAATTGGTCGCTGGCCTCTATCGACTTGGAGCACGGTCGCCCGGCGGCGCTGAGGGCAATGCGGACGCGCTTGCCGTGCAAGGGCAGTCAGTCGAGGCGAATATTGTTCTCGGCGCCGAAGAGCCTCTTATTGCGCCCGAGATGGCGTAATGACCCGATCGCCCTAACAGCCCCGCTGCCCCTCGAAGCGCCAGAAAGCAGGCGCGGCCGCGGATGGCTGCGGGCGCATTTTTGAATTGCGCAAGTGCGGCGGGGCCAGCGGGCCTTGCGCCAGTCCGTCGAGCAGTCCTCTCAGGTCCGACGCTATGTCGGGCGCATCAATATATTTTGCGTGCCGCACCCGGTCGGCGTCGTCCGACGACGCCTGATCCGGCCCGAGAGCCCCGATGCAGGCGCGGGTGACGTCGATCGAGGCGACGCCCGCCGCCGTGACAGGCTGGCCGCCTGACGGCAC
>JBGTFV010000024.1:0-6831 GCA_041747095.1 Parvularculaceae bacterium | reverse complement strand
CGGTCTGGGCCGATGCGCCGCCGGCGCCTGCGATCAGGCTCGCCGCGCTCGCGGTCGCTACAACGGCGGCGGCCCCCAGAGCCGGCATGATGAAGCTTTTCATTCTTTCTCCTCCTGTCGTTCGTCGACCCATGTCGTCGGCCAACGCGGCACTTGAGCGCCGCCCGCCGGGCGAAATCAAGGCGTGACGGAGACGAAATGGGGCGGCGACGAAATAGGGCGGCGACAGAGTCGAGAGAGCGTTTGAAAACTGGCTGCGGCCTCTGGTAAAGGGTTTGGTCTTGCGTCGGCGCACCGCCCGCGTGGGGCCTGTAGCTCAATGGTCAGAGCTGGCGGCTCATAACCGCTAGGTTGGGGGTTCGAGTCCCTCCGGGCCCACCATTTTTTTCGGCGGCGCGCCCCGATCAAGAATTCGTCATTCTCGTCAAAACATGTCCTCTACCCTGTGCGGCGGTCGCATGATGCGGGGCGTGGGCGTTTTATGCGTCCGCCAGCGAATTATACCTCAACGATTGAGGGACAAGGGCGGGTTGAGCGAACGCGATACCCGCCGTTTTCGCCAGTAAGCGAGCGACGCGGCGGGAGAGGAAAGACCCCCTTAATGGAATCGCATAGGCGCTGATGTCCGGTTAGCCGCGATCGGGAAGGGCCGGGAACGCTTCACTCGCCGAGAAGCGCGCGCTGGTCGTTCCAGTCGAGCGGCAGGACCTCAAGTCTTTTCAATCGCTCGGCGGTAGCGCTAAAACACCACGCACGTGATAATGTCACGGTAATAATCGTTCATGCAAAATAACGATGGGTTATTGGGCTGACGAGCGTTATGAAACCGCCGCGTGGATAAAGCTTACAATTGGCAAACACACTATATAGTGGCATATGATTTCGCTGCAACGATGGTGCAGGCGCGAAAATCCGTGACCGTTGACTTGGATGCTGCGCACTTTGTTCAGGCTCGCGTACAACCTATCGTAGACGGAGCTTCGTTTACAGCAAGTATCGGCCCATTTGGGCAAATTAACCGATGATTACGCAATCTGGTCGCAACCCGTCATATTATCCGCGGCGGAGAATCCACTGTAGATATTCACTTAGTCATTGTCATTGTACGACTTGGCAATACTAGGGAAAGGGTGTACGGTTTGGCAATACTTGCGAAAGGATTTGGCCATGCCTCGCGATTCATTCTACTCCGCAAAACAAGATGTTTTAGACGGCTTCGACCCGCCCGTATCCGAACACGTAACGGTGGGCGGCGAACGGGTCTTTCGCGCGCACGGCGAGACATTTGATTTTAGGAAATTTCCAGACTTCAGAACGAGCGCGCGCCTCAGCGATGTTTTTTTCGTTTTTGTCTATGGGTCGCATACAGATAAAATTCCGCCGCGTCCTAGTAATCTAACGCCAAAAATCCATTTCAACGTCCTCTCGCTGGAAAGGTATCTCAACATAATTATGTGGAACAACACTGTTCGGCTGGTTGCAGAGTTCGAAGTCGCAGCAGGATTGAAATACCGTATCGGCGCGCCTCACCAAGACAAAATTGGCGACGAAAAACTTAAGGTAAAAAACGAGAAGACTGGTGAAATAACAGAGGAAAATTGGCGGTTCAGCTCACGATGTTTTTTTCCGGTAGCGCGGAACCCTTTCGCTCAAGTTAAATTTGATCGGCGCGAAATGCAAAATGTCGCGGTTGAAGCATTCAGGCTTATAAATGAATACCCGACTCATCCAGCTGGCGTTGTCCGTCTGTCATCCGCAGAAAAGCCAGTAACTTGGCAATAGAGGAGGTATGCAGATTAAGAGAGTAATTGATAGTTATGGTAAGCTTTACTTAATAGATATCAGTGGAGACACATTTTGACATGGCGCAGCTTGCAGCTGATTCTGTCCTGTCCCAATGAACTGGACCGGGTTTTGTCTTAGTGCATGACGGGTCTGGGAGCTACGGCTGGGGTGGCTGGCGAAGCGCGGCTCCGGATGGCGGAGCCGGTCACTGCACGACCTCGGGAGCTGGCGGACGGTAGCCGAGGGATGAGTGCGGACCCTTCGTATTATAGTGCTGGCGCCGGCCCTCGATCACGATCTTCGCTTCGACGAGGCTTTAGAAGATCTAAGCGTTCAGGAGCTCTTTGCGGAGCTTAGCCTTGAAGCTCTCGCGGTAGCCGTTCTCCCAAATGCTACCCGGCTCGATGTAGGCGGTCCTGATACCGACGGCAGCGATCCACTCCCTCACCGTGGTCGCCACGAACTCCGGGCCATTCTCGGACCGCGCATGATCCGACACGCCCCTCAGGATGAATTGGTTCGACAGGATGTCGATGACCTCTGTCGATCTTAGCCGCCGGTCGACCCGGATCGCCCGGCATTCCCGGGTGAACTCGTCGATCAGATTGAGCATTTGGAACTGCCTTCCGTCGTGGGTCCGGCTCTCGACGAAGTCGTAGGACAAGACATAGTTCGGACGCTTCGGCCGAAGACGGATGCAGGACCCGTCATTGAGCCAGCGTCGGATAGTCTGTCGC
The DNA here is from genome assembly GCA_041747095.1 of Parvularculaceae bacterium. Classification (GTDB taxonomy): domain Bacteria; phylum Pseudomonadota; class Alphaproteobacteria; order Caulobacterales; family Parvularculaceae; genus Amphiplicatus. The sequence goes on along the minus strand of JBGTFV010000024.1, from coordinate 4,309 downwards.
AAGCCTATTTGCCGCAAGCAAAAACGTTCAGAGAACGGAGCGTAGCGACGGCGGTGTGACACTCTGCCTGACATCCGAAACTGGGTCATGGGCGTTTCCTCAGTACCGTTCGGTCGCCGATCGAACCGTGTAATAACGGGAGTTAGTTATGCCTGATGTTTCCGTAGGCCAGTACGAACTGGTCTATAACGCGTTCTCTTTTACGATCGCGACTATGGGCGCCGCCACTTTGTTTTTCTGGCTGGGCCGCACCCAGGTCACCGACCGATATAAAATGGCGCTGACGATCACCGGCCTCGTTACAGCAATCGCGCTTTATCATTATGTCCGGATCTTCCAGAGCTGGGATGCAAGCTACACTGTCATCAACGATCAAATCACGGCGACGGGCGTTCAGTTCAATCAGGCCTATCGCTATGTCGACTGGCTGCTGACGGTGCCGCTCCTGCTCGTTGAACTCATCCTCGTCATGGGCTTAACGCGCGCCGAGACGTGGTCAAAGGGCGTCCGGTTGGGCCTTCTCGCCGCAGCCATGGTCGTTCTGGGGTATCCCGGTGAAATTTCTGGCGACCCATCGACACGGTGGATCTGGTGGGCGTTGGCGATGATTCCGTTCGCATGGATCGTCTACGAACTATTCGTCGGGCTCGGCGAAACCATAGCGAAGCAGCCCGAAGACGTGCGCGGTCTCGTAAATTCAGCGCGGTGGCTGACGGTCGTCTCATGGTCGTTCTACCCGGTCGTATTCATCTTCCCGATGATCGGATTCACCGGCGGGACGGCGGCGACTGCGGTCGAGGTCGGGTACACGATCGCTGACATTGTGGCGAAAGCCGTCTTTGGCGTCGTCATTTACATGATCGCCGTGCGCAAATCAGCCGCGGAGATCACCGCTCGCGAGCAAAGCGTTCGAGGCGCGGCGCTTAACCCGGCCTGAGTGGTCACCCAGCAAACCGGCGGCGCGTGCAGCGCCGCCGGTCCTTATGCCAGCACCGATTAGCGCGCATTGCTGCACTCAATCGACCGGAGCACGCCGACAATGGCCGATATTCCGTTTTCAGTCGCCAACCTGGTCAGTCCAACGCCTTCCGCGTCATCGCCAACGGCGCTATCTGCGCATCGCGCTGTTTTCGTCGTCGCCGCGCTGGCTCTCCTTGCATTTTCGATGGGCGGCGCAATTCCAAATCCAATCGACCTGCCTTTGTTGGCCGGACTGGCGATACTGATATTAGGGGTTCCGCACGGGGCGTTCGACGTCGCCTTATGGACGGCAAGAAATGGCGGCGGAAGCAGCCACAGCGTAGCGGCGATATTGTTCGGATACGTCGTACTGGCCGGCGGCTTTTTTGCTCTCTGGCTGCTCGCGCCCGCCTTGGCGCTGCCCGTTTTCATTCTGTCGTCGATCTATCACTTCTCGGGGGACTGGAGTCGCGATCTCGAACTTTTTCCGCGTCTGGTCATCACGGCGGCGATCATCTCGGCTCCCGCGGCGTTGCACCGCGCCGAGGTCATCGAAGTCTTTGCCTGGCTCTCAACCGATGAAATTGCCGCGACAGTTGCGACAATAATGGCGGCGGCAGCCGCGCCGCTATTGCAATCCGGGCTGGTGGTCATCGTCCTTGTCGCCGTCCGGCGTCCATGGGCGGCGGCGGAACTGGCGGCCGTCCTCGCGCTCGCCTGGCTGACGCCGCCGCTCATGTTCTTCCTGATTTATTTCTGCGGCCTTCATTCTATCCGTCACGTGATCGAAACGCGCGACACGCTGGGGGTAAAGTCAAATTACGATTTTTTTGCCGCAGCGTTTCCTTTCGCGGCAATAGCGATATGCGCCACGCTTGCCGGAGCCTCCATGCTGTTTGCTCTGCCGCCTGGTCCTGCTCTCGTCGGCGCGACCTTTATGGCGCTCGGGGCGTTGACGCTGCCGCATATGATCATCGTCGATCGCTGCGCATCGCCGCCAAGGGGCGCAAACCAGCGAGCGTCGGGTTGATTAAAACCGCAGGCAGCGAATGCGACGGGCAGGGGGTGGGCGCGCGCTGCGCGAGGTCGCGATGATTTCGACGCATCCGCAACGAGGACGAAAGGCAGCCGCGCGCCCGGCGCCGATTACTGCGGCGGCAGATCGGGCTGCGCGATCACGGGGCAGTTGATCGTCACCTGCGTCGACCTCAGCCCGCCGACGTAAGGATTGCCGGGCCCGGCCGGGCTGATGAAGGCGCTCGTCACATCGCCCGATGCGATGAGAGACTTCAGGTCGTCGAGCGAAGTGATGCGGCGCACCTTGCCTGCTTTGATCGCCGCGGGCGTCCATTCGCTGACATGCGCGTCCCATAGGGGGCTGTAGTTGTTCTCTAGCGCCGGGTCGTCATTGCGGGGCGGAATGGGGAACACGTTGATCGGGTCTATCCCGCCGTTGGCGATCGCCGTCCCGAAGCCCTGATCCTCGCCCGACCCTTTTTGCGTCGCCCCGTTCAGCACGGGAGAAAATCCGAGCAGCGCCGAGTCGTCTTGGGGGCGGGATTTTCCAAAGGTCGGGATCTTGCCGAGGCGCGGCGCATAAACGCCTTGTTCCAGCACTGCGGGAAGATCGGCCGACACGTCAGTCACGAGGTGATAATAATACTGCTTGCCATCGTGAAACCCGTCGAGGAGCGACATGGTGACGGTGCGTTTTTTCAGGTCGATCGCTTTCATGCGGTCGTGCCCGCCAGTATCGTTCTGCACGAGTTGCAGATTAAGGACGACCCCGCTCGGCATCACCGCAATCGAGGACCACTCGGCGTCAGCCACAGCGCCCGGATTGAATGATTTGGGCGGAAAATAGCCGGGAGGGTCGCCGGCCGTGATTTCGAATTCCGGGCTGAAGTCGACGTCGCCGCGAAACTGCACAATCCCGTTCTTGACGGTGACTTCCTGCGCGCCGGGCGTTCCGGCCGCGCGGGCAAGTTTCGGCGCGTAGTTGACGCCCAGCGTCTTTGCGACCTCAAAGTCCGACGCTTCGGTGACAATGTACCAGACCGGTTTGTTGGTGGGCGAGCGGCCCTCAAAAAGCGGCAGTGTCACCGTCGCGGCGCGATAGGTGAAATCGACAGCGAGTGCGCTCTTCAGGAAGACGTTGTCGCTCGCCTTGAACTTGACGGCGTTTGCCGCCGAGTATGCGGGCCGTCCGGAAGCTTTGGCCGCCGTCGTCAGCAGGCTGCGCGCTTCGGCGAGGGCGGCTTTTGCCGCGTCTGCGTTCGTTTCAGCTGCTTGTGCGGCGGCGCTGGCGGCGCTCGTGGCGGCGATTTCGACTTTGGCGGCCGCGCCGGTCGCGGTTGTAGCCAGCAGCATGGCCAGGATCACGGAAGTTTTCATGGAACTCTCCAGATAAATTTTTCAACATGGCGGCTCGCGGGTTAAGTCCGCCGCTGGCGACCCTAAACGCTTGCGAACCGAGTTTTTGCGTCGTTCGCCTTGATCACGCGAATAACCGCAAGATCAGGGCGCGCCGCGCAAGGAAAGGTCACCGCCGCCAGTTGGACGGCGCGAATAGTCATCTGTATACAGATGAAACGCGTAACGAATTTGTGAAAGGGGCAACAGCATGCTGGAAAACGCGCCGATAGAACAAAGGGCGTCGCCCGCCTGCGAGCGCCGGATCGACGGTGCGCCGCGTTCGCCGCTGCAATGGACGGAGAGCCACCTCGCGCCGCCGCTCGTCTCGTTCACCCACGCGGGGGCGTCGCCCTATCAGCTCCGGCGCTGGGCTGGCGTTCTCCCGGACATCGATCAGCCGGCATTGACGCAGCCCTACATCGCGCTGCACCTCGGCGGCCCGAAGAAAATCACGCGTCATGGCGAGGGATGGACGCGAACGACCGAGATCGGCGTGCAAGCGGTCTCCGTAATTCCAGCCGGCGCGGCCTATCGATGGCGCACCGTTGGGCCGATTGATTTTGCCCATCTATACATCGACCAGAATCGGATCGACGTCCTGATTCAGCAGGAATTCGGTCGTCAAAGCCGCTCGGTCGAACTGCACGCGCTGCTTGGCGGCGACGACCGTTTATTATGCGCCCTGATGCATGAATTGCTTGCGGTCGCGCGTGATCCCGGCGGCCCGCTGCCGCTTTATGTCGATGCGCTGACCCACGCGCTGACCCTGCGGCTTCTCCGGGCCTATTCGACCTTGGCGATTGCGCCGCCCGAACGCGCCCACAGCCTGTCGCCGACGCGACTGCGCCGGGTGCTCGACCACATCGACGCGAAATTATCCGAGCCGCTTCGGCTTGACGATCTCGCCGCCGTTGCGGGCTGCAGTCCTTATCAT
>JBGTFV010000023.1:0-27766 GCA_041747095.1 Parvularculaceae bacterium | reverse complement strand
TGGCCGGCATTGACGCCGCCCGTGTTGGCCATGCCCGCGCCGCCTTTGATCTTCTCACAACGGACGATGAATCCGTGCGTTGCGCGCTCGCCGAGCGCCTCAATGCGCTCAACGCCGAACGGCAGGCGATAGAGGCGGCCGTTCAGCAAGCCGCTGTCGCCGCAATCGAAGCGCAGGGGCTCGCCCAGCGCGCGGCCATCGTCGTTGCGGGCGAAGGGTGGCATCCAGGCGTTGTCGGCATCGTCGCCGGGCGGCTAAAAGATCGCTATGACCGCCCGGTTGTCGTCATTGGCTTTGAGCGTTCGGCGGGGAAAGGCTCAGGGCGATCCATCGAGGGCGTCGACCTCGGCTGCACGGTGGCGGCGGCGCGCGCGGCGGGATTTCTTACATCCGGCGGCGGTCACGCCATGGCGGCGGGAATTTCCATCGATGCGGGGCAAATTGAACCGTTTACGGAATTTCTGAACGCGGCGCTGGAGGCGAGCGTCAATGCAAGCCTTGCGTCCCGCACGCTGGCCGTCGACGCGCCCATCGGCGCCAGCGCCGTCAGTCGCGCCTTCGCGGAAATGGTCGAGCGCGCAGGTCCTTTCGGACCGGGAAACGCAGAGCCGGTCTTTGCGCTTTGCGACGTGACGCCCGGCGCAATTCGAATAGCGGGCCAGGGCCATCTCGCTTGCGCGCTGCGATCAGAGAAGGGCGAGAAGGTCACGGCCATCGCCTTTCGCGCCGAAGGCGAGGCGATCGGGGAATTCCTCCGATCGGGGCGTCGGCTGCATGTTGTCGGCAAAGTGCGACGCGATGACTGGCGCGGCGGCGAGGCCGGGCAATTGCAGATCGTCGATGCGGCATTTGCGGAGTGAAGAAATGGCAAGAAATGCTTGCGCCATTCCTTCGTCCTCGCCTATACAGCGCCCCTGCCATGGCCGGCTACGCCGCGCTTGGGCCCTTCGTCTATCGGTTAGGACGTCAGGTTTTCAACCTGAAAAGAGGGGTTCGACTCCCCTAGGGCCTACCATCTCGGGCACGACGTCCTTGTTGCGCCGCGAGTTCAGCCGCCGAGCGGCTCGATGGTCTCGGTTGGCGCGCTTGCTGCGATTGATCTTCCGGGATTTTTCCGGTGTATTAACCACTCGCAATGAGCGGGGCCGGGCGTCTGGCCCCATAGGAACGTCGAGGGGGCGGTCGATGCGCAGACTACCGGATTTCATGATCGGGGCAGCCGCGGCGTTCGCGCTGGCCGTTGCGCCGGCAGCGGCGGCGGGCCTCAGCAAGGCCCAGATCGCCAAGGCCCTGAGCGATCAGGGTTATGCGGTCGAGGATTTCCAGGCGAACATGCTGATTGTCTATGTCGGCGAGCAGAAAGTGCTGGTCGCCATCGCTGGTCCTGACGCCGACGTCTCCTACATTACCTATCTTGAAGGGGTGACGCTCGGGTCGTCCGGCCACGGGTTTTTGAGCAAATTCAACAGCGAAGTGAAATTTGGCTGGGCCTATATGGATCGCGAGGGGGACGTCGCGATCCAGATGGACCGAAACGCGGCTGGCGGCGTCACCCTGCGCAACGTCGAGTCAGATTTCGACGTTTTCCTTCTGCTCGTCGCTAAATTTCTGCAGGATCTTGAATCGCGTGGTTCGGTATAGTTTCCGGCGAGCGGCGTTCGAGCGACGGGCGGTCGAGGCCAGGTCGGGCTCTTAGCTGACCAGCTATCAGAAAATCTTCTCCTATTCAGTGCGTGAAATTATGGTAAACTCGCCGCTCACGCGCATTGCGGGGCAGGGCGCGACAAATAAGGCTTCGGGCGGATCGCTCAACAGCGGTCGGTTAACGGACGCCGTTGATGGGGAAGAGGGCGGAAATGGTGGAAACGCCGGAAACTGGCAGGGCAAACAAACTTGGCGCCGATCGTCATCGGTCAGAGCCGACGCATGGCGCGGGCCGCACGCAGGAACGCAACGCAGAAGCTGATACCGAGGCCGATGAGGCGAGTTTTACCTTGCAGGGCATCGTCAAATGGTTCGATCCCACCAAGGGTTATGGGTTTCTCATGACCGATTCGCAGACCGGCGATGTCTTAGTTCACTCGACTTGTCTCCGTGAGGCGGGCCTTGCAGTCGCCCGGGAAGGCTCGACCCTGACGTGCGAGGTCGTTCGTCGCGCCAAAGGCCTGCAAGCGTTGAAGATACTCGAAGTTGATGACACCACCGCTACAAGCGCACCGACGTTGACGGCTCCGCTCAGCCAGACCCCCGCCGGAGCGTTCACGCGAGCAATCGTGAAATGGTTCAATCGCGCCAAGGGGTTCGGTTTTCTTACCCGCGGGGATGGCACCGAAGACATCTTCGTCCATATGGAAACGCTGCGTCGCAGCGGTATGGGCGAACTCGTGCAAGGCCAACGCGTGCAGGCGTCCTACGCGGAGGGCGCTAAAGGGCTTTTGGCAATTGAGTTGCGCCCAGACCCTGAAAACTAGATGATTTCGCCAACGTCAGGGCCGGCGGCATACGCCATATGCAACGGGCCGAGGCAACTGATTTGATGTTCAGAGTTCTGATGATTTCGCGCACGGTATTGTCCACGCTCGTTGCTTTGATGGCGCTTGTAGGCGCCGCATGCAGCGCGCCGGCAATAGGTCCATCCGAGAAGGCTGCAAAGCATTCGGCGGCGAACCTGCTAACGATCGTCTCGGGCGACCGCGAGCACGATTTTTCTGTTGAACTGGCCGCTTCGCAGGAAGAGCGTCAGGTTGGCCTTATGTTTCGAACAGAACTCCCCGAGAATGCGGGCATGCTGTTCGACTTTGGGCTACCGCCAAAACCTCAATCCATGTGGATGAAGAATACGCTCATCCCGCTCGACATAGCCTTTATCGACGAGACGGGGACAATCCGCCGGATCGCGGCAGACACCACGCCGCAGTCGCTGGAAACCATATCGTCGGGCGTCCCGATCATCGCCGTCCTTGAAGTCAACGCGGGCACGTTCGCGCGTCTTGGTATTTCAGAGGGCGACCGGGTGCAGCATCCGGTTTTCCAGCGGCGCTAAATCGAGCGTTGGCGCCTCAGGTACAGATCAGCCGCCCAGCAATCTTGCTATTTACACGCCGGCAGGCTTTGTCCAATACCAACACCGAGATCGGAGCGTAGCGCAGTCTGGTAGCGCATCTGCTTTGGGAGCAGAGGGCCGCAGGTTCGAATCCTGCCGCTCCGACCATTTGTTAGAGGGCGCTGACTTGCTGGCGCGCGTCAGCCTTTGGGAGTTAACAGGCACGTGCTCGCGAGAATTTTTAAGCCTTCGAAAACCGTCATGCAGTCAGGCAAGGGAAATACTCAAGACTGGGTTCTTGAGTTTGAGACTCAGGCCGCCCGGCGGATCGACCCGCTTATGGGCTGGACCAGCGGCAGCGATACGCTTGCCGGTCAGGTGCGCCTCATGTTTCCAACAAAAGACGCCGCAATCGCCTATGCGACCGCCAAGAATATTCCTTACCGGGTGATCGAAAAAAAAGACGCTGCGCCCGTCATCAAAGCGTATTCGGACAACTTTGCGACCGCCCGCCGCAAACCCTGGACACACTGAAGTTAATGGGCTGATTCTCAGGACTGACGCCTCGACCGCTGCATCTGGCGGCGCAGGTTTACTTGCCGGGATTTAGCTTTAGGAGAGCAGTTCGGGACTCCGTAGCTCAGCTGGATAGAGCGCTCGCCTTCTAAGCGAATGGTCGCAGGTTCAAATCCTGCCGGAGTCGCCATTGGTCAAAATTGAAAATTGTCCTTCCCTCACAGATCGCTGAGACTGCCCGCCTCCACGGCCTCGGTGGGGGCCGCAAGTTCGAGCGGCACCGAGATCGTTTTTGCCCGGCTCTTCGGGCTGAGGTCGATGATAACCGGCTTGAAGCCGGCCTTGGCGATTGAAACGCGGCGCGGCGCATCAATTTCTATTGCGCAGGGGCTCGCGCACTCACCGAAGCCTTCTACCCGGATAAGCGCATCGGTCGGCGTCGTATCGATCGTGACGATGCGCGATGGCGTTCCTGCCGTCGCACAGCCCGCGAGCAAAAGAGGAACGACAATCACATACCTTGGGAGTTTCATCAGCTAGTCCTTCGCTCGCTTCATTGCCCCGAACGCGCGCTCCAAATCTGCGATAAGGTCGTCAGGATCTTCAAGCCCGGCGTGAACCCGGACAACTGGGCCTTCGTCTTTCCACGACGTAACGCTGCGGCATCGCTGCGGATGTACATGAATGCAAAGGCTCTCGAAACCGCCCCACGAATAGCCCATGCCGAAGTGCCGGAGGCTATTGAAGAAAGCTTTGATCGCAGCGGATGAAACAGGTTCGAACACGGCGCCGAAGAGACCCGACGATCCGGTGAAATCGCGCTTCCAGATAGCATGCCCCGGACATGACTTGAGCGCCGGATGCATTACACGCGCCACCTCTGGGCGCTTTGCCAGCCATTTGGCGATGATCAATCCATTTTCCTCATGGCGGGCGAGGCGAACGTCCAGCGTACGCATGCCGCGCAGGGTCAGAAAGGCGTCGTCGGCTGAGACGTTCAAGCCAAGCTGCAGAACCGCCAGAAAAATCAACTTCGCCGTTTCCTCATCGGCTGAAGTCATCGACCCTATGAGGCAGTCTGAATGTCCTGCGAGATACTTCGTACCAGCCTGAACGCTGACATGGGCTCCAAGCGCAATCGGCTTCAGTCGCATGCCGGCAGACCAGGTGTTGTCGACGACCAGCCGCGCCCCATTGGCGCGCGCCTGCGTTGCGAGCGCGGGAATGTCTTGTATGTCAAAAGTAAGCGAACCCGGCGACTCGGCAAGGATAACCTTGGTCGAGGGCGTAAACAGTTCAGCCCCGCCATTCGCGACAACCGGGTCATAGAAGACCGTTTCAACGCCGAATCGGCTAAGGAATCGTTCGCAGAATTTGCGCGTCGGATCGTAGATTGAATCCGGGATCAAGACACGATCGCCTGATTGCACGAAAGCCAAGATGGATACCGCTACAGCCTGAAGCCCGGATGGGGCAAGGCGGGTTTCAACGCCCCCTTCAAGGCTTGTTATCGCCTCTTCCAAAGCCCTGTGCGAAGAGGTGCCAAGGCGGCCATAGGCAATTTGGCGCGAGCCTTCGACAAAGTCATCATAGGTTGGAAAAAGAATGGTCGACGCTCGTTCTACTGGCGTGTTGACCGGATGGGCCGGTCGCCGGTGCGGGCGGCCTGACGCTATAAGCTTGGTCGGTTCCTTCATGGCGCTCCGGTAGACGGCAGAATACGACGGGGGCTCCCCCCAACCGATCATCTCGGCGCGTCGATCCGGCCTTTCTTCTGGTCAAATACGGTGAAACCCAATTTCTGGTAGAGCGGCAAGGCGGCCGGGTGGTCGAGCGTGCAGGTCTCAATCAGAACGCGCGACGGCGCGCGCATCCAGCATAGTTCGATCACGTTCCACAGAAAAAACCGCCCCATGCCTCGCCCGACATAGTCTGGAATCAAACCGAATAGACGGATCTCAGCTTTAGCAGGGTCGCGGAATTCAATCTCCGAAAAGCCGGCAGGTGACCCGTCCAAGTATAAAACGTAGATCTCAACGGCGGGGTCATGGACAAGCGCGGTCAAAGCGTCGTCATCCATCCGAGCACGGCTGATCCAGTTATAAGCTGCCCCTACGGTCTCATAGAGATAACGGTAAAAATGGATCGGCGGCGTTTCCGCTCGGAGTATGGCAATCTTGCCGCGTGGGGCCGGCGGCGCGGTCAGCGCAGGACGGCGCGTCTGTTCAAGACAGGTGATGGTAACGTCAATCTTGCCGACCATCGGCGCACGCGCTCCTTGCCACAACGGGAAAGAGAGAGGGATCATTCGTTTCTAAGCCCCACTCCGCCCAAGAGCCGTCATAAAGCGCGTGGCGCGAATAACCAAGTTTGGCCAAGGCCAGAATTAGAATTGCTGCTGATACGCCTGAACCGCAGGTGGCAATCACCGGCGTGTCGGGACCGACGCCGGCGTCTGCGAAGATCTGTCGGAGGCGACTGTCCGGCATGAGGCGGCCACCCTCGTCCAGTACGGTGGAGAAGGGGAGATTTACCGCACCGGGCATTGCTCCCCGGCGTAGGCCTGGCCGTGGTTCCGGCGCTTTTCCTATAAACCGATCGGCCGGGCGCGCATCGAGAACACGCGCCGCTGGATTTACGAGAGCGGCGCGCACTTCCCTTGCCGTTACTGCGGAAAAACGGTCAACGTGCCGGACATTCTCATGAGAAGCGGCATTTTTAGCCGTCTCTGCCACAAGGGTCTTTGCAGCTGGCTCCGATGCCGCCCCAGCTTCCGTCGCGCCGCCCTGTGCGATCCAAGCCGGCAACCCTCCGTCTAGAACAGAGGCGCGCCGATATCCCATCATGCGAAACGTCCACCAGACCCGCGCCGCTGAGAACAGGCCTGTGTCGTCATAGATAATGATGCGGTCGCCTTCGCCGATCCCGAGCCGCGCCATTTCCGCCCCGAATATTTCGGGGGACGGCGCCATATGTGGCAACGTCGATGATCGATCGCTGATTGCGTCGAGATCGAAGTAGACGGCGCCTGGCAATCGGCGCTCCGCATGCGCCACTCTCGGGGGTTTCTCGCACGAGACTGGTAAGCGCCACGAGCCATCAACAATACGCAACGGCATTTTGTCTGCGCTATCTTGCATCTGTCGGCGCAACCAGTCCGGCGAAACAATTGGCTCGCTTAATTCATCCATGGCGGCGTTGGGAGATTCTTGGACCGAAGGAATTCCGGGTTGAACAACTTCGACGCGTATCGGTTCCCGTAATCGCACAGGATGGTCACGATGGTGTGGCCCGGTCCCATGTCCCTAGCGAGTCGCACGGCGCCGGCGATGTTGATGCCAGCCGATCCGCCAAGGCAAAGCCCCTCTTCTTCGACAAGCCGGAACAGTATCTCGAGCGCTTCCCTATCGGGCACCCGATAGGCATCGTCTAATTCAAGCCCTTCAAGGTTCGCAGTTACGCGGCCCTGTCCGATGCCTTCCGTGATCGAAGATCCTTCTGTTTCAAGCACGCCGGACTTCACCCAGCTGAACAGTTTTGCGCCGTGAGGATCCGACAAAACACAACGTACGTTTGCGTTGCGTTCCTTGAGCGCCATCGTCACCCCGGCAAGCGTTCCGCCTGACCCAACGGCGCAGGTGAAACCGTCAACCTTGCCGTCAGTTTGCGTCCAAATCTCCAGGCCCGTCGTTGCGTAATGCGTGCGACGGTTTGCTGTGTTGTCAAACTGATTGGCCCAGAGGACGCCGTTGGGCTCCGTAGCGGAGAGTTCTTCTGCCAATCGCCCAGAATAGCGGACATAGTTGTTGGGGTCGGAGTAGGGAACGGCGTCTACTTCAATGAGTTCAGCCCCCAGAAGCCTGATCGCATCCTTTTTTTCCTGGCTTTGTGTACGGGGGAAAACAATCTTCACACGGTAGCCGAGAATGGCCCCTATAAGCGCGAGACCGATGCCGGTATTGCCAGCGGTACCTTCGACTATGAGCCCGCCGGGCTGTAGGGCACCGCGGGCTTCCGCATCGCGAATTATGCCAAGTGCCGCACGGTCTTTCACCGATTGGCCCGGATTTAGGAATTCGGCCTTTCCGAGTATTAGGCAGCCGGTTTCCTCTGACGCCCGCCTGAGCCTTATCAGCGGCGTGTTGCCTATCGCATCAAGCGCGTTTTCATAATATCGCATCGGCCATTATCCTCGCTGGAAAAGGATCTTTAGCAAGATGCCGATCGATGCGGCTGCCTTGCTGTCGGGATAATTGCAACAGACCGATGGCTGCGACAGGCGTCAATCGGCGCAAGGCTCACGAACGTGAGATTGCGACTTGAACCACATCGGTTGTTCGAGCCCGGAAACCCGCTTCGCAGTAACCGAGGTAGAAGAGCCAGAGCTTGCGGAACCTTTCATCAAACCCAAGGGGCCGAATTTCATCCCAGGCAGTTAAGAAGCGGGCCGCCCAGGCGCGAAGCGTCGCTGCGTAATCAAGACCGAAATTGCTTGCTTGCCGCCAGACCAGTCCCGCGCGTTCAATTTCCTCCCGGAGAATTGACGGGCTTGGCAACATCCCGCCGGGAAAGACATAACGCTGGATGAAGTCCGTTGACCGCGCATATTCTTCGAACAGGCGGTCTGCGATTGTGATGACCTGCAGGCCGGCGACGCCGCCAGGTCGAAGCGTTTCATGAATCTTGTTGAAGTAGGCAGGCCAGTATTCCCTGCCGACTGCCTCAAACATTTCGATTGAGGCGATCTTGTCGTAAGACCCACTGACGTCGCGGTAATCTTGAAGCTTGAATTCAACCCGCTCGCTCAACCCTGCCTTGAATATCCGTTTCTGGGCGTAGTCGAGTTGCTCACGTGAGAGAGTGAGGCCGGTGACGCGGGCGCCCAGTTCGCCGGCGGCATATTCGGCGAACCCGCCCCAGCCGCATCCGATTTCCAAAACCGATTCGCCTGGCTTTATTTCGATCTTGTCGGCGAGTGTGTGATATTTGTGCATTTGCGCGGCCGAAAGATCGGCCCCCGGCTCCGGGAAACGGGCGGACGAATAGGTCATCGTGCCGTCAAGCCATTTCTCGTAGAATGCATTGCCTAGGTCGTAGTGTGCGGAAATATTTCGCCGTGATCCCGCGCGCGTGTTGCGATTGAAGGAATGGCGCAATCGATCAAACCAACTGAAGACTGGAGAACCGAGGAACGCCTCGGTGACGTGGTCGGCGTTTCGTGCAAACACGTAAAGCGTGTTTGCAATACTGGGCGTTTCCCATTGGCCCGCAGCGTAACCCTCAAAGAAGCCGATATCGCCGCCGAGTACAGCGCGGCGCGCGAAGCCGAAGTCGCGGACGATGATAACCCCTTCGCTTTCAACTTCCTCAACGCCATTAAAGGTTAAACGTCGACCGTTGGGCAAATCAAAATGCAGCGTGCCATAGCGCAGGCGGCTTGCCAGATTACACGCGAGGCGGAAGAAAAACGGCAAGCCGGCCAGGGCGCGGTCCCGGTTGACCGAAGTAACGACTATAGACGGCGTAGCCAAGAGAGTTATGTCGCTCATCAGAAACTCCATCGTAAGCAGTCTGCGGCCGTGAAGCCGGCAATGCGTTGATTGCGATCAACTATTGGATGCGGCCCCGGATAACGTCGTAAGCGTCAAGGGCGCGCTTGCGCGTTTCAGCGAGGCTAACAATAGGACGGGGGTAGGTTTCTCCGAGGCTCACACCAGCCTTTTGCAATACGTCGTTTGGCGCGGACCAAGGTTTATGGATGTATTTGGCAGGGAGACCGGCGATCTCGGGGATAAATCGACGTACATATACGCCCTCCGGATCGAACTTTTCACCTTGCGTTACGGGATTGAATATCCGGAAGTAGGGTGCCGCGTCGGCGCCTGAACCCGCGACCCATTGCCAGCTCGCGGCGTTGTTCGCAGCATCGGCGTCTACGAGCGTATCCCAGAACCAACGTTCGCCGTCTCGCCAATCAATCAAAAGGTTTTTACAAAGGAAACTGGCAACGATCATGCGCACCCGATTGTGCATCCAGCCAGTTCGCCAAAGTTCCCTCATGCCGGCGTCCACGATGGGGATGCCGGTCCTGCCGCGCCGCCAGGCGGCCAGATCGCCGGGCGATTGGCGCCAGGGGAAGGCTTCGAACTCTCGTTTCATGGGAGCCGCGGCGATATCGGGGAAGTGGTAGAGCAGATTGTAAGAGAATTCCCGCCAGGCGATTTCCGACAGGAATTTGTCGCCCTCTGCAGCATCCACCGCTCCGCTTGCGATCGCAGAACGGGTCGTGTTCCATATCTGTAATGGACTAATTTCGCCGAAGGCAAGGTGCGGCGAAAGTCGCGAAGTGCAAGCGAGGTCCGGGCGATTTCGCTCCTCGCCATAAGTGTTTGCTGGGCCGCTGAGAAACGAGGCAAGCCTCTTAGCCGCGCCAGCCTCACCGGGCGACCAGTGCGTTGGAAACTCGCTCGCCCAATCCGGATCAGAAGGCAGCAGGCCCCACTCCGTGAGACTTTCGCTGGCTACGGCGGAATATGCATTCAGCTTTGAGGGGGAGGTATACGTTTCAACACGGGCCGGACCGCCGTGTTGAAGCGACCGCCAAAAAGGGGTGAAAACCCGGTAATAACCGCCTGTTTTAGTTTCGACTTCCCACGGTTCGCGCAGGAGATTGCCGTTGAACGTTTGCACCTCACAGCCCGCTTTTTTCAAGCTTGTCTTAAGGCGCTTGTCAGCGTCTATCTGGGCGGCCGCGTAGCGCCGGTTCCAATAAACTGCTCCGGCTTTCGTATCAGATGCGAGACGTTCAACAGTTTCTACGCAGTTGCCACTCAAAAGCGTCAGTTCACCGCCGATTGCAGTCAGCCCGGCGCCAATGCTTACGAGGCTATGGTGGAGCCACCACTTCGCAGCCGCCCCAGTGGCCAAAGGGCCTTTCGGGTCATGCACATAGACGGCAATAATTGGGCGACCAGAGCTAACCGCATATGCAACGGCAGGGTTATCCATCAGGCGGAGATCGTTCCTGAACCAGACGATTGCGGGCTGTAGCGACATGCTCTCCTTACGCACGAGTAATATGGACCGGATGCGTTCAGGGTACTAAATTCGGAGGAAGTTTGGTGGCGTGGGTATATGGACATCGAAAACTTAATGGCATTCGGGCAGACGGCGGCTCAAGCGCTTACCGATTTTTATGCAGCGCAGCCAATCGCTCTTGCAGGTATTATCGCAGGCCTCGGTGGCGGCACCCTGCTGGCCGCCATCTCGATCCATGCGGCACGAATCGCTGGTAGGCACAACCAAGAAGCGGAACGGCATCTACGTGCCGTACAAGCGCTTGCGATGGAGATACGTCAACTTTCAAGCCAAAGCGGCAAAACAACCGATAGGGCAGGTGACGACGGCTCGTCCACATCCCATGCCCGTGTCGGAGCCAGCCCAGTTCGAGTTAGCTCGCTTGCAACTACCCCAGAAGCCGAGGTGGCTATTATCCGAGACAATGCGCTGGCGGCCGATACTTCTTCAAGCGATGAGATTATGCTCGGTCCGAAGGAGGTGAGTTCTAACGAACAATCACGCCGCGCACGCGCAAAACATTTAGGCGTAGCCGGCGCTGCAACCGCTGCGCCCTCATCACTGCTCCGGGGCCGAAGCCTATTGAGGCGATAACGTTTGTAGGGGTACTTATCGCAACTGGGGCACTTTATAGTTCTCGCGGGGCGTCGGCCTTGTACTATTCGCTAGACATTCGATTGCGAACATATTCAGCAAGCGCTTGGCCGATAACAGGCGTTTTTAGCCCCAAATCTATATTAGCTTGCAGCCAGCCCAGCTTAGACCCGCAATCGTGGATAATCCCCTCGCACAAGCACGCATGAAATGTTTGACGGAGGTTTAGACTATTCATCGCGTCCGTAAGCTGTATCTCGCCGCCAGCACCCCGTTCCTGCGTTTCGAGAATTGCGAAGATTTCAGGCTGGAGGATGTACCGGCCAATAATCCTGAATGATGAAGGCGCCTCCGCGGGTTGTGGTTTCTCGACCATTCCCGACATTTCGATAAGCGCACCCTTACGTGCTTTTGGCGAAATGACTCCGTATTTCGACGCGTCCTTCAGGGGAACTTCCTCAACCGCAACTAGGTTTCCACCGACATCACTGTAGGCCTCGACAAGTTGCCTCAAAAACCCTGGCCGGGTCGGCACAATTTCATCAGGAAGCGATACGGCGAACGGCTCGTCGCCGATTATGTCTCGCGCACACCAAACGGCATGACCAAGCCCCAGAGGCGCCTGCTGTCGGGTCGAGGAAATAGCGCCGGCAGGGGGAATGACAGCTTCGATCGCGGCTAGGATTTCATCCTTGCTCTTCGAACGAAGTGTCGCTTCGAGTTCAAACGCGTGGTCAAAATAGTCTTCGATCGCTGTCTTGCCCCGCCCGGTTACCAGCACGAAGTGCTCGATGCCTGCCTCTCGGGCCTCTTCAACGACATAGTCAATCAGAGGGCGGTCGACGACCGGAAGCAGTTCCTTCGGAATAGATTTCGTCGCTGGCAATACGCGCGTGCCGAGTCCTGCGACGGGGATGACGACTTTCCGAATCTGCTTGTTCATCTCGACCTCTTGTTCGGCGACTAGCGTTTAATTTTCCGTAGGAACTTGGTTAATTGGGCTATCAACGATTTCGACGATTTCCTCTATCGGCTCAATGCGTTGGGCTTCAACCTCAAGCAAGGTTCGCAAATTTCGGACCCGTAGTTGGCCATTTTCTGCGAGGTCGTGAAAGAACAAATTAAACGACTGGACCTTCCATTTGGCTCCGAATGCGCGGTTGGTTTTGAGGTATCTTTGCCTGGGCTTATCGATTGTTAGAATTCCGCGGTTGCACGCCGCCCCAACGGCGCCGGCGACCGCTGGGTTCGGACGGCCCAGTTCAATGCCGGTTGCAGACGCAGCCCCAATATGCCTGTCAGCGCTGACATATTCTTCGTGGACGAGCCAGTCGAGCGGATTCACGCACAAGAGTGATGGTTCTCCCGCTGCCTGGAGATTTCCCCTTGCATCCCAGACCATCGAGAACCGTCGCAGATGTTCCAAGTCCCGGCCGTTCCCGTGCTCGAAGGGTACGTAAGCAACGAGGCAGCGGACAGTGTCGGGCGTCGCACAAACGCTCATTCCTGACGGCGCGTTTAGCAAGAAATCCTCGGGCGTTGCCTGCCCGATGACGTACGCAACGGCCAGCCTTTCAACGAGAGCGTTTTCCGGACTTAGAAAAAATTCCGAAATGAGACCAAGGATGTGCAGGCCGCCTTGTCCATAACCCGCGAGTACGATCGGCTGGTCTGCCGGAATTCGGTCCAGAAAAGCGAGAAACGCCATGCGAATATCCGCATAGGCCCGCTCGTGCGCGGCAAGCCCCTCATACTTCAGAGTGAAACGCGCAAATAACGTCGCCTGTCGATACCGCGGCGCGTAGACATCGGCCCACCCCATAAACGGCCCGGCTTCGTTCGGAAGACCAACGCGTTCGAGATCATTATCCGCTGATGATCCATGAACAGGGGCGTTCCAACTAGCACGTCCATAATAAGTGGTGGAATGCACCACGAACACCGCTGGTCGTTCGGCGGAAACTGCTAATGGCGAGACCGCCCAAGCGTCAGATAATTCGTAATCCGGCAGAGGCGGGGGTGATGATGTTTGAAAAGGTTGCCGCGGATTGAGCAGAAAGCGCGCAATGTTATCTTGAAAAATCCATGAACATGCGAGCGTGACCCCTACCGCCGCCACGGCAGCAAGACCCAATAGCCACAGACGATTCGGCCGTTTAAGCATTCGACGCCTGAAAAACCGCATCGCCGCCTCCCGCTGCGACCCACAGCCGCTTGGGCGCACCCGACAAAACCCACTTTATTCGGCGCGTGGCAACGTTGGGCCTGATAGCATTGCCGGAAGATCAGTTTTCTTGCTACCCCTCAGCGTTGTATAGCGCTGCATCGTTAAATTTGGACCTAGCTTACAGCTTCAGGATAACAGGTTTTTGATGTCGACAGATAACCGCGACAAGGACGCCGGCAAGACTGACAAACCGATCGAAACGCCATTGATCAAGCCGGTTAAGACCGGCGTGCTCTCTAACCTGCGGTCCAGTTTCCTAGCCGGCATAGTTGTTATCGCGCCGATCGGCATAACGGTCGCTCTTATCTATTGGTTTGTAACAGGACCGATGGAGCGGCTGGATCGTTTTGTAAAAAACATCCTGCCCGCAGGCGACAGCTATGTCGAAACCATTACCCGCGCCATCCCCGGATTTGGCGTCCTTGTTGCAATCATTGCGATTGTTCTGCTCGGGGCCTTCGCAAAAAATTTCCTGGGGCGGGCGCTTATAAAGATCGGCGAAGACCTGTTGGACTCTATGCCGATCGTCAGGACGCTCTATAGGTTTTTCAAGAACGTTTTCGAGACCGCCCTTCAGCAGTCAGAACGTTCGTTCAAAGAAGTGGTTTTGATCGAATATCCTCGCCAAGGTATCTGGGTGCTCGCTTTCGTGATTTCCGAGACCAAAGGCGAGGTCAAGCACGCGCTACAAAATGCCGAAGACACAATGATTAGCTTATTTGTTCCGACGGTACCAAACCCAACTTCCGGCTTTCTGCTCTTTTCACCGCGATCTTCGCTAAAGTCGTTGTCCATGTCGGTTGAAGACGCAGCCAAGCTGGTTTTCTCTATGGGACTTGTAGCGCCTGAATTTTCAACCCCAGAGCAGGCAATACAGAAGCTTGAAGCGGTCGCAGAGACGGCTCGAAGGGATAAGAAAGCGCGGCTGCCTATCTTCGGCGGCCGATCCGAGTGACTAAGATCGACATCCCTTGAAAATAATCAGCCAGCACTTAACAGACGCACGGCTTCATCCTTGCTAAATAGATAAAGCAGCATGCGCAGCGCTCGTCCGCGAACGCTTTCAAGTGCCGGATCGCGCTCAATAATGAGCTTGGCGTCATCTCGTGCAGCGAGAACGAGATCGCTGTGCAACATAAGGTCAGCAAGTCGAAATGTGGGAAGACCCGACTGTTGAGAACCTAGAAGGTCGCCAGCCCCACGAAGCCGAAGATCTTCTTCGGCAATCCGAAACCCGTCATCAGTTTCGCGCAAAATTTTCAATCGCGCCGACGAGGTCTCGCCAAGTGGGCCTTTGTATAACAAAAGGCAGGCTCCCGGGCGATCGCCACGCCCAACTCTGCCCCTTAGCTGGTGGAGTTGCGCAAGGCCGAAGCGTTCAGCGTGCTCGATAATAATCACTGTTGCATTGGGCGAGTTGACGCCGACTTCGATAACGGTCGTTGCAACGAGTACGGAAACTTCGCCACGGTGAAAGGCCGCCATCACAGCGTCCTTTTCATCCGAAGTAAGCTTTCCGTGAACGAGGCCAACACGCGCACCGAAGATTTCTCTCAGTGCGGCGTATCGTTGCTCAATCGCAGTCAGAGGCACATGCTGGGATTCCTCAACAAGCGGACAGACCCAGTAAACTTGTTCGCGGCGAGCAATGGCGTGAGATACCGCTTCTGTCACTTCATCTAAACGTTCCAAGGGTATCGCGCGCGTTGCAACTGGCTTCCTGCCAGGCGGTTTTTCGCGGATAGCGCTGGCATCCATGTCGCCGTACGCGGACAGAGCTAGCGTCCGGGGAATGGGTGTCGCGGTCATTACGAGAGTGTGGGGCCTTACGCCCTTTGATGCCAGGGCAAGACGCTGGTGCACGCCAAACCGATGCTGTTCATCGATGACAACAAGTGCAAGATCTTGAAAGGCAACTTCATCCTGAAATAGCGCGTGCGTTCCAACGATGATATTCACCTTTCCTTGGGCGAGGCGCTCCAGTTTTTTAGCGCGAATCTTTCCCTTATCCCGCCCGCTAAGTATGTCGTACGTAACTCCGGCACTCACGGCGAGCGGCTGGAGAGATGCAAGATGCTGGCGGGCTAAAATCTCGGTGGGTGCAAGAAGTGCGCCTTGAGCTCCCGCTTCGACCGCCGCTAGTAGCGCAAGAAAGGCGACAACAGTTTTGCCGGAACCCACATCGCCTTGAACCAATCGAACCATTCGCCCAGGGCCAGCCATATCGGACAGGATTTCCGCGAGCGCCGCTTTTTGTCCGCTGGTCAGAGCGAAGGGAAGGGCGGCGATAGCGCGCGCCCTCAACAGACCATCGCCGGTGATTGAGCGCCCAGCAGCCTTCCGCCGTGTGCGTCTTATTAACAGCAGTGCTAATTGGTCAGCGAGAACTTCGTCAAACGCGAGCCTTCGCCTGACATCGGACGATGCGGAAAGGTCGGCCGTCGACTGAGGGTGATGGAGCTTGTGTATTGCTGAATTCCAGTCAGGCCAATTGTTTTGCCTAAGCCATGCTGCGTCCTGCCATTCTGGCAGTTGGGGCAAACGCTTCATTGAAGCAAAAACGGCGCGGCGCATTACGCCCGCGGAAAGGCCGGCCGTAAGCGGATAGACGGGTTCGGCGGTTCCAATTTGATCGTCTTTGGCGTCAGGGTCTGACACCCGATCAGGGTGCGTGATTTGGCGGGATCCGCCATACTCTTCAAGCTTTCCGCTGATCAGTCGACGTGACCCCAGAGGTAACTGCCGCTCCAAAACATCGCGTCGTGCATTGAAATAGATCAAAGTGAGAAACCCAGTCTCATCGGAACAGAGCACGCGGTAGGGTGTACGCCGGTTGGGGGGCGGGTCGTGGCGGTCAATCGTTACTGAAAGCGTCACGTTGACGCCGAATGGCGCTTCGGCGATCGAAGGTTGAAGGGTTCGGTCAATGACGCCTACTGGCGGCAGAAATAACAGATCGACGACGTGAGGTCCGGAAACTCGTCCTAGCAGAGCAGCCAAGCGACGTCCTATACCCTCCAGTGAGGTAACGTCTGCGAACAGGGGATTTAGGACAGAAGGCCGCATGGTTCCGAAAGCATCCAGAGGTTTTAGGGGTTTGTCCAAACCTCAATGTGGTGGCAATAACGCCTGATGAATGAAGACCATTTAGATATCCGCAGAAAACGTTTGTTTCATAGGGCTCGCTACCGCGGCTTCCGCGAAGCTGATCTGCTTTTTGGCGGGTTTGCAGAACAGTCGCTTGACGCGATGGATGACGCCGAACTCTCCGAGTTCGAGGCGCTACTTTCGCTTCCCGATCAAGACATTTATTCGTGGGTGCGCGGGTTAGCCCCTGCGCCGGCGAACGTTTCTGGACCCATTTTCCAGCTGTTGCAGGAGTTCGATATTGCTGCGTACATCGCGTCCAAGAACTAGCAACGGATTGGCGACCGTATCCGCCGGCGCGTGATGACCCCCTGAACTTCTCATGACGATCATTTCTGGAACCGCTGAAATCGGCCGGCGCGAGGCTTGGGCGAACGATGGCGCACTAACCGTATATGACGCGCCAGACGGAGCCGCTGCAATGGCGATTGCAGAGGCAGCCGCTGCGCGATCTGGCCTCGTTGTTCACATCGCGCGCGACGCCAGCGCGGCCGCCACCCTGTCCGCCGCTCTCGAATTTTTCGCGCCGGAAATCCCGCGCCTTGAATATCCGGCATGGGACTGCTTGCCGTATGATCGGGTGTCTCCTTCGCCGGCCACCACCGCAGCAAGGATGGCTGTGCTGGGCGTTCTCGCGCGCCGCCGACAAGATGATCCGCTTATCGTTGTCTCGACGGTTAATGCGGTTATTCAGCGTACCCCCCCGAAGGAAATAGTTGAATCGGCGATTTTTTCGGCCGCGCCAGGCCAGACTGTCGGAATGGAGGCGCTGACCTCCTATCTCGTTGGAAACGGATATTCACGCGCGAGTACGGTTCGCGAACCGGGCGACTTTGCCGTACGCGGAGGTTTGATTGATCTTTTTGCACCGGGATCCGAGGAGCCTTTGCGTCTCGACTTCTTCGGCGACCAGCTGGAATCAATCAGGGCGTTCGATCCGGATACGCAGCGCACGACCAAACAACTTCGTGAGGTTGGTCTCGCTGCTGCGACAGAAGCGTTGCTCACTTCCGAGACAATCGCGCGTTTCCGGTCTCAATTCCGGTCAGCGTTTGGCGCGGCGGCCGATGACCCCGTTTACGAAGCGGTTAGCGCTGGCAGAAAATATGCAGGAATGGAACACTGGCTTCCACTGTTCTATGAACGTCTGGACACCCTTTTCGACTTTGTCGGAGGGGCGGCGTTTTTTCTGGAACACCTCGTCGACGAAGCTGCCGAGGATCGCTTCGCTTCGATAGCAGATTATTATTCTGCACGCGCTGATGATGCGATAGTTCAAAAATCACGAAATTCTGAATTTGCGGCGCCTGCCTACAGGCCATTAAAGCCTGACGCATTGTATTTTTCGTCCGATGAGTGGCGCAAAGCACTTATCGCTCGGCCAACTTTTCGGCTTTCGCCGTTCGCGGCCCCGCAATCTCAGCGGTCATTCAGTTTCGGGGCGCGGATTGGGCGAACCTTCGCTGCTGAGCGGGCGGCAGGAACTATAAATGTGTTCGACGCTGTCAAAGCGCACATTCGTGATCTTGCGTTGAATAACAAGCGGACGCTTGTCTGCTGCTGGAGCAGCGGCTCAGCCGACAGAATGCGGTCGGTGCTTGAAGATCACGGCGTGAGCGACCTCGCCATGTTTCTGACCTGGCGCGAAACTGAAAAGGCTAAGTCACAAGCAGGCATCGCAGTCCTTGGTTTGGAAACAGGCTTTGAGACAAGTAATTTTGCCTTCATATCCGAGCAGGACATTTTAGGCGACCGGCTTGTCCGTCGCACACGGAAGAAACGGGCCGAAAACTTTTTGGCTGAGGCATCAAGCCTCCTTGTCGGCGACCTGGTCGTCCATACGGATCATGGCGTCGGCCGTTATGCTGGCTTGAAGACACTTGATTTGCAGGGCGCACCGCACGATTGCCTGCAGCTTGAGTATGCTGGTGGCGACAAGTTGTTTCTGCCAGTTGAAAACATCGAGCTTCTTTCGCGTTTCGGATCGGATGATCCATCGACGGCTCTCGACCGACTCGGAGGCGGTGGGTGGCAGGGCCGCAAAGCGAGGATGCGCGAGCGTATTCGGATGCTTGCGGAACAACTAATCGCCATTGCGGCAAAAAGGGAAATGCGTGGTGCTGATGCGTTATCACCGCCTGACGGCATCTATGAGGAATTTTGCGCTCGTTTTCCCTACGCGGAAACTGAAGACCAGGAGAATGCAATTGCCGATGTGATCGACGATCTCGCAAAAGGGCGGCCGATGGATCGCCTGATTTGTGGCGATGTAGGCTTTGGAAAAACGGAGGTTGCTCTTCGCGCCGCCTTTATCGTTGCGATGACCGGGCGCCAGGTAGCAGTGATTGCGCCAACGACTCTACTGGCTCGCCAACATTTCAAGAATTTCGCGGAGCGCCTCAGAGGATTTCCCGTTCGCGTAGCTATGCTTTCGAGGCTCGTTACTAACGCTGAAGCGATGAAAAATCGCGCTGGCTTAGCCGATGGGCAAATCGATGTAATCGTTGGAACGCATGCCTTGCTCGCAAAGTCGATTAGCTTTCGCGATCTTGGAATGATTATCATCGATGAGGAGCAACATTTCGGCGTCAAGCATAAGGAGCGCCTTAAAGAATATCGCGCCGATACGCACGTACTAACACTTACCGCGACGCCGATACCGCGAACGCTGCAGCTTGCGATGAGCGGTATACGAGATCTCTCACTGATTGCAACGCCGCCTGTCGATCGGCTCGCAGTCCGAACGACCGTTGGACAGTTTGATCCGGTTATCGCGCGGGAAACGCTGCTACGCGAGCATTACCGCGGCGGTCAAAGCTTCTATG
Organism: Parvularculaceae bacterium; assembly: GCA_041747095.1. Classification (GTDB taxonomy): domain Bacteria; phylum Pseudomonadota; class Alphaproteobacteria; order Caulobacterales; family Parvularculaceae; genus Amphiplicatus. The sequence continues at coordinate 8,337 of JBGTFV010000023.1, read as the reverse complement.
TCGCTCCACGGATCGCGGATCTCGATGGGATTGCAGAGTTCCTGACCGAAAGCGTTCCGGAGGTTCGTTTCAAGGTGGCGCACGGACAAATGCCGCCTACGGAACTCGAAGACATAATGAACGCCTTTTATGAGGGTAAGTTCGAAGTTTTGGTTTCCACGACGATTGTTGAATCCGGCCTCGATATCCCAACCGCAAATACGATGATCATTCACCGGGCTGATAGCTTCGGGCTTTCTCAACTCTACCAACTCCGGGGCAGGGTAGGCCGCGCGAAAACTCGTGCGTATGCATACCTTACGACGTCGCCCCGCAAGATATTATCGCCCAGCGCAGAGCGACGCTTGAAGGTCATGCAGTCGCTGGACATGCTCGGCGCAGGCTTTACTCTTGCTTCCCACGATCTTGACATCCGAGGGGCGGGCAATCTCTTGGGCGAGGAGCAATCCGGCCACGTTAAGGACGTCGGCGTCGAGCTTTATCAGCACATGCTGGAGGAAGCCGTCGCTGAACTGAAGGACGGCGGCACACCGGCTGAAGAGTCCTGGTCGCCGCAGATAAACACAGGCGCATCAGTCTTAATCCCCGAGAACTATGTTGCGGACCTTAATGTCCGTATGGCGCTGTATCGTCGTCTAGGCGAACTCTCCAGCGAGCAGGACATCACGGGCTTTGCGGCAGAACTTGTTGACCGCTTTGGCCATCTGCCGCCCGAAGTTGACCATCTGCTGCAAGTGGTCAGTATCAAGATCCTGTGCCGAACAGCTGGAGTTTCGAAAATCGACGCTGGCCCCAAAGGAGCAGTCATTAGCTTCCGAAACGACTTCTTTGCCAATGCAGCGGGACTCGTCGCGTTCATCACGAACGCACCGTACGACATTAAGCTGCGGCCTGATCAAAGGCTGGTGTTTCAGCAAAATTGGCCCGATGATCGCGCACGTCTAAAGGGTTGCCGGCGAATCCTTGAGATACTTGGGCAAATTGCGCAGAAGCCAGTTTCACGCGACTGATGAGCATAGAATAGATAGGTTGACGCAAATGTTCATGCGGACGACTGGCTAGGTTTAACGACTAACGGTGGTTTCCAATCGCATTGGAAAAGGTCGACTTAACGAATAGAAGCAAAATGCTCGTTTTCACTTCTGGTCAAAATTAACGCCCGCGCGAGGGTTTCTTCAAATCGTTCTCCAGGATTTTGGGTAGCAACGCCGCCCACGGCTAACCGCGCCTTGTATCCCGATCGATTGTCGTTTGAAAACAAGCCCTCCAATCTCCGTGACACGTTTGGCGCGTCTCGATAAGTAAGTCCCCTGCTTATTATCAGAATCGTGTCCGCCGAGATCGCGCAGGTTAAGTCCATAATGCGTACCGAGAGGGTGATAGTTCGAATTACTTCGGATAGCGAAGTGGTCTTTGCGCTAGGAATAAGTCTTAAGGCGATTAGCGAGATCGGGAATTTTTGAACGTCAGATGCTCTGAAAAGGCGGCTGGTATGATGCGCGCAAAAAGCTAAGTTATAAGTCTCGCGATCTATATGCCTAATCGCCGGGTATTGGCGCATTGAAAAAATATTTTTCAAAGCCAAGCGTACTTTCGCCTCTTTGATGGTTTTCTGGACTCGATGCGCCAATTCGCTTTCAAGATTCACGGTATCTACCGCTTCAACATAACAACGTTTAACGACCCGGTCTGCGTAACCAACAAAAATGACGGGTGGCAGAGATCGTCTCCGGCTGCGCAGAAAATGCCTCGATAATGCGAACAGCGGATCATGGTCAGAACTTGGAACAAAAACGGCGGCATCAAATCTTCTTGCCAGCACCGCGCGCAGTGCCTGCCCTGCTGAAAATACGCACTCGAAACGATGCCCGGCCATACGGAGCGCGCTGGCTGTCGCCAGTATCGTTGGCGAGGGGCTTCCTGCCAGCAGTATTCCGGATGGCTCTGCAATCTCCGGAGGCGTGCAGGCGTCCGTGAGCGTCTTGGGTGCATTAGACTGACGAAGACTACAGAGCCTGAGCGCAGTTTCTTCAGCTAGCGCGCGGTACCGCAATTTTTGGGAAACAACCGAAAGCAGCGTTAGCGGTGTCGGGCAGATTACGACCTCGCCGAGAGGCGCCAGACCAGCGCGGACTTCGGTTGATAGACTGATGGAAGCAATAAAGATAACCCCGCAATTAGCGGCATGCTGGCGCTCTGCCAACACGCGTGTATTTGCAAAATCAAATGGGTCACTTGATGCGCGAAGGTCTACAATCAGCAGGTGAATTTTGCCCTGCGATGGAACGTCATCAAAGCAGATTTCATAACCCGCTGCCTGAAGCGTCTGGCAGAGTTCAGTTGAGGTCGATTCGGCAGATATTAGCGCGAGGCGCGCCTTCGCGTATTGCAAGTTCGAAAAATGATCACTCATCACGGTCCGCGGATTTCACAAACTGGCGGGCGATCCAATCTGGCCCACCAATCTTGCGGCGCGCAGTCAGAGCGGGCCGTCAGTGCGACCGTTATTCAATTTGCGGGCCGGCTTCGGAGCTACAGAGACGGTGGCGGGCAAAGCGCGTGGCTGTTCCTCAGCGATTTTTTCATTGCTTTCGGCACCGGCTAGTCGGGGCGATTCTTCAAGGCATGGATCGCGATCGCCTATCGGCGCCAGATAACCGGAGGTGGCGCGTTCCTGGTAGCAAGGAAGGGCCGCCAGAAATTCCTGCGGTTTATGCTGTGGGCCGGCCTCTCGGTAGAGCCGGGCAGTTGCGACGCCGACATACCGCCAGTGCCAAGGCTCAAAAGCATCGGCACCCGGCAGATAATCGTTTCCTGGTGGGTACGATAGAATAAAGCCGAAGCGGAAAGCGTTCTCTTCGAAGCAATAGTAAGACTTGTCGCTTTGGCGCATCAAACGGCCGTTTACGTCGATATCAGCAGCCAGTCCAAGCTGGTGCTCCGACATACCCGCCGGCGTCACGAGGCCCGACTTACCCTCACGAGCGTAGAGTTCGCGTTGGGTTTGGAACGAGCGATATCCAGATCGAAGGGTTAGTCTCTCGCCTGTTTCAGCGCGGCACAGGGTTATGAGTTGGGCCAACCGTGCCGGCAGACTTTCTTCCACCTGGTCGCGGTCCGCATCAGCCGCAAGGCGCAGTTTCATTTCATCAATGTCAGCGCTTTTCGACAGCGGTATTGAGAAGCGGGCTGCGGCGACGAGGTCTGTCGGGGCATAATCTGAGCTCAGGCGAAAATACTGAGAAACTGGACGATCAACGTCCAGCGTTCGATTGCGTGTACGGTTTGCAGGATATCGCTGCGCGCCGAACGCGTCTCGGAACAAAGCGCGCATATGCTCGTAGAGCGCTTGGGCTTCCGTATTGCGCCCCTGCGCCTCGTAAATACCGGCGAGGAGACGAATATAGAGGCTAAGATCAGGACTGTTGGCGCCTCGAGCCTTTTCCTGAGCGTGAAAAGCGGCGAGATATAGTTTCTCGGCGTCTTCCAGCCGTCCTAGCCTCTCTAAGACCGGTCCAAGTAGCAGCGCGATTTGAACCGTTTCCCGATGGTCGGCTCCATAAATTTCCGACCGGATGCCATGAGCCGTAGATAGCAACGCCGCTGCAGCATGTGCAGCGTCCGGGCGCATACTGTAAAAAGCACCAAGGGCGGTCATCTGCTGCGCCGCTATCAGTCGCACATCCGTAGGTCCACGGATTTGCTCTGGCGAGCCAGAAGATTTGACAGCCTCAGTAAACAGCGTCGCAGCACGGTCTACGGCAACGGCATAAAAGGAGGGCAACGTTTCGTTGCCGGTCGCGTCGAACTCCGAGGCGGCGTCGCCCGCGAGATCAAGGAACTCAGAAAAAATCTCAATCGCCGGAACAAGGTCTTTCGCCGCAATTCTTGCGCGCGCCATTTCATTTTCGAGCATGGCGCGCTCTTTAATGGGCAACCTCGATGCCCAGTCAGAAGCAAGCGCGTCGCGATAAAGTTCCGCGCTCTCCAAAAATCTAGATGAAGCCGCCATCTGAGCGGCAGTGCGTGATTTGAGTGGCGCCAGTTCTTCCGAAGTCGCACCACCCTTCTTTTTAAGGTCGATCGCCCGAGCGCCGTAAACAGCGGCAGGCTTGGCGCGACCTGCACTCACCATGGCCTCGAAGCGGCTTTCAGCAGCTTCGTGGTCGATGCGGACCCAGACGTTAAAACTGACGATAAAGGCGACCGCCATCGTCGAGAAAACGATCGCCAGCGTCGGCAATCCACGCAACTTCATTGCCAGAATTTCCCCACAACCACCACGCACCCGTCAAGGTAACACCCGACTCGAGTGATGGCGAGACTGCAAGCTACAGTTCCGGTTACGACGATCAAATTCATCTACAGATTGAAAAATCTCCGTGGCGTGGTTCCACCAACGGCTCGGCCGTTCTATCGACAACAGGAGAAACACCAGGAGGGAACTGTATGGATGGCGCCGGACGACGACGCATCTATCTCATGAGACACGGTCACGTTGACTATTTTGCTCCCGAACTAGCCGACCCGCGCATAGTGCGCTTGACCGACGATGGGCGCGCCCAGGCAGACGCTGCGGGCTTGGCTCTCTCCGGCATCGAATTTGACTTGGTCGTTCACTCGGGACTTCCGCGAACGATAGAGACAGCTTCGATAGTGTTGTCCGGACGAGCCAATGCGCCGGCCATGAGGTCAGCCGCGGGGCTTGAAGAACTGAAAAGCGGGTGGTTACGCGCGGGTTCACGCGAAGAATTGGCCGCGAGGCTCGCATTTGCGTTCGATGCTGCAGACGAACCGGACGCCAAATTTATGCCAGACGGTGAAAGTTTTGCGTCGGCAGAGTTGAGAATCGTAGCCACGCTCAACCAGTTAATAGCCGAGCCAAATTGGCGGCGGGCGCTCATTGTGGCTCATGAAGGGGTGAACCGTATCATTCTCGGTTGGGCCTGCGGCGGAGGACTCGCGTCGATCGGCGCGTTCGAGCAAGATCTCGGTTGCATCAATGTAATTGATCTCGATTTAACACCGGCCCCGCTCGGGACAGCACTAGCCTCCGGGCTGTTCATCGAACGCGCGATTATAAAGACAATGAACGTAACACCCTACGACTACTTGAAGGCTGGCTTGCCGAAAACCAGCCTTGAACACCTTTTCGATGTGGATTTCGGGCGGGCGCGACCTTTACGAGACATTGCCGCTAGGGAGAAGAGTGTTGCAGGTTAACCCCTTTCGAATGCGTCCTGCTTTGGTTATTCTGTCCCCGGGAATGGTTTGGCGGAACTAAATTAGGGGAGGGGATTATGCCGTACGGGTTGAAGCGGGGCGATAAATCTCCTGGAGAATTCGGGGCCATAGATATTGCCGGGTTGGCCGTCTCAGGATCCGTTGGGATAATTGCGGCGCTGATTACCGACTATCAGCAAAAAGGCGAGACGTCTGCCATCTACACCGTCAATCAGTGGGCTGCTGCCCTGAGCAGCCTTCTAGGCTTTGGCAATCCACCACTGTGGACGGTGGTTGCCGGACTTGTCGCCCTTGGCGCGGCATCAATTTTTTATTTCCAGCCCATTACGCGGCAGGGTGCCTTTGCGCAGGGTTTCGGCCTGCTTGCCGTCATGATGACTGCGGTTCCGGCCGACTTGGTTGGCGGAATTCAATCTGCAGGCGATGAGAACTTCCCTGAACTGCTACCGGCAACATTCCAAGTTCAGTCAGCCAGCGCAATCCAAGCGACAATCGAGGGGAATCTTACCGGGCGCGCAGCTCGCACAGGGGTTGAAATCATTCAGGCGCAAGCCCGTGCTGAGGCGCGTTATGATGTAGAAATCTCGATCGTCTTCCCTGGCGGCTTACCGCCAGACGTGGAGACGATGATTAAGCGCGGGGTCCTTCGCGGCCGATTGCACAACAAGGAAACTGGCGCGACGTTCAATCTGTTTCGAACGGCTGGCGGCGCCATGACTATGCGCGGCGACAGCATTTTCATTAAAGCAGGCGTTCCCGCGCGCTCCCAATCGACCGACCTCTGGCTTCGGGTGGAATGCGAGGGTTATTTGATCGAGGAACAGCGCGCGGAAGCATTTGTCGGACGGCCTTTGACCTGGACGGTAACTATGAAACCAACGAACACGCCACTCGTACTGCAGCGATTGAACAAATCATTCTGGTTTTAAACAGGAGAGTTTGATCGCGCAGACGTTTCTATCTTTCGCCTTTGACGGCCGAGAGACCCAGGTTGCCGTCCTATCAAATATCGTGATTGAAATTTGACGCTTAAACCTAACCGGTTTTTGCCTCTGTCAACGTCGTCTTGCGTTCAACGTTCTTCGCCTCGTTCCAGAGAGCTTCCATCTCCTCTAACGAGGCCTCATGTGGCGCGCGACCCTGTTCATGCAGCCGCGCTTCAATAAATCGGAACCGCTGGATGAATTTCTGATTGGTGCGGCGTAAGGCATGATCGGGGTCGATCTTTAAGTGGCGAGCGAGATTAGCGAGCGCAAAAAGTAGATCTCCAAACTCATCCTCGACCTCTGACCTCGCATCAGATTCCACGACTTGCACCAGCTCTGCGGCTTCCTCAGCGATTTTTTCGATAACCGAACGCGGATCTGGCCAGTCGAAACCAACTGAAGCCGCACGTTTTTGCAGTTTTACGGCTCGGGCGAGGCCCGGCAGGCCAACTGGCACGTCGTCCAAAATGCTGGTCGCTCCACGCGTGGTGCGTTCCCGGGCTTTGTATGATTCCCACTCAATAGTTTGTTCGTCGGACGTGCGCGCCGCTGCGTCACCGAATACATGTGGATGGCGGCGCTGCATCTTATCTAAAATGCCGTCAACAACGTCCACGAAACTAAAGTAACCAGCTTCGTCTGCCATTTGTGCGTGGAATACGACTTGAAAAAGGAGGTCGCCTAGCTCGAGCTTTAGATCCCGCATATCATCACGCTGTATAGCGTCGGCTACCTCGTAAGCTTCCTCTATGGCGTATGGAGCGATCGTTTCGAAAGTCTGCTCAAGATCCCACGGGCACCCGGTCTGCGGCGTGCGAAGCGCCTTCATCAGGTCGAGCAGCTCCAAAATACTCTCCGTAGAAACGCCGCTAGGCGATAGGTTTGATTTCGAACTCATTTTGCTTCGCTTTTCTGGATTGTCGAACCGATGTGACCCGTCAGCACCGCAATTGATTGATGCGCCTATTGACATTAAACCACTGCGGCAACCTTTAAGATTCTAACTTGAAAGATAAAACATGCCCATCCAGGAAGCTGAATTCATCTGGCGTAATGGAGAATTCGTTCGCTGGCGTGATGCGACAACGCACGTGATGACCCATGCCCTTCACTATGGCACAGGCGTTTTTGAGGGCATGCGCGCCTACGAAACCGCGCACAAAGGTTCGGCCATCTTTCGTAACCGCGAGCATTTCGAAAGACTGGCGTTCTCCGCAAAGGTCTACAAGATCAACTTGGAATTCTCAGTGAGCGCACTGATGGAGGCTTGCAAAGAGGTCCTTCGGAAAAATAATCTCAAGACGGCTTATATCAGACCGCTTGCATTTCTGGGCTATGGCGAAATGGGGCCATCATCGCAATCCTGCAAAACCGATCTTATCATTGCCGCCTTTCCTTGGGGCGCATATTTAGGCGAGGACGGATTGAAAAATGGGATTGATGTTTGCATCTCAAGCTGGCGTCGTCTCGCGCCCGGAACGGTTCCGGCGGGCGTAAAGGCTGCGGGAAACTACCTCTCCAGCCGGCTCATTAGCATGGAAGCAAAAGACCGCGGTTTCGCAGAAGGCATTGGTCTTGCGCATGACGGCACCGTCAGCGAAGGCGCTGGCGAGAATCTTTTCGTCGTTATGAACGGACGCCTGATTACCCCGCCAGCAGCCTCGTCAATCCTTTCCGGCATCACTCGCGATGCTGCGATGACCCTCGCGCGTGATCTAGGGTATGACGTTGTTGAAATGCCGATGCCTCGGGAAATGCTTTACGCCGCGGATGAGATTTTCCTGACAGGAACGGCAGCGGAAATCACGCCCGTTCGCTCAGTTGACCGCATCGCTGTCGGAACGGGGCAACGACCCGTTACGGATGCGATCCAAGCGGCGTTTTTCGGCCTGTTCACAGGCAAGACCGAGGACAAGTGGGGCTGGCTCGATTCAGTTGACTGATGGGTCCGTCCGACTTCTGACCTGCTGACCTGAGCCCCAATTGGTCCCGCATTTGAATAGAGAGTCTGTCGTAACGGAGACAGACAATGCGCAAGAGCAAATTCACCGACGAACAGATCATCGCGATCCTGGCTGAACAGGAGCGTGGCATGGCCACGGCAGAC
>JBGTFV010000022.1:0-6925 GCA_041747095.1 Parvularculaceae bacterium | reverse complement strand
CGCGGCGCCGAAGCGCAATCGGTGTTCCGGGCGCTCGAGAACGCCCGCGTGGAAGCAATTGGCGCCAAAGCGCTCAAAGGCGTCGGCGACAATCTCGCCGCCGCCCTTGAAAAATCCATGCTTGAAAAACGCCTCGACCGGCTCGATCCGCGCGAGGCTGCGCCTATTGCGGAGGTCGCAGCCCTCCTGCTGCGGCATCGCCTGACCGGGCGGCCGCATCCTGAATCCGCCCGGGCGATGATGGAAAAGCAAGGTCCTGCGATCGAAGACCTCGCTTGCGCTTCGCTCGACGCGCTTGCAGCCAACTGCGATCTCAACGACCAATCGGCATTTGCCAGACTTGCCCGCGACGTTATCCGCGACCTCGAACTGGACGACGAACAAGGGTCGGAAAAGGGCGAGGAACAGGCCGAGGGAGACGATCCCGACAAGGATGATTCCCCGACCGACGACGATGAGGACGGCGTCGCCGAAGCTGCTGAAGATCAGGCCGATGGCGGCGAGGAGTCCTCGCAATCGGAAACCGAATTCAGCGAACAGCAGATTGATCAGGCGGAAGACGACGCCGACGGAGCGGTCGAGAACGCCAAAGTATCGTCGATCCGCGCCCGGCCCGATCAGGCTGCGGCCGATCCGTACCGCGTGTTCACGACGGCCTTCGACGAAGTCGCTGAAGCCGCTGATTTGTGTGACGCGGAGGAACTTTCGCGCCTGCGGCGCTCACTCGACCGGCAGCTTGAAAGTCTGCATACGGTGGTCTCGCGCCTTGCCAACAAGCTGCAACGCAAGCTCATGGCGCAACAGAACCGCAGCTGGGACTTCGATCTCGACGAAGGGGTGCTTGACGCAGCGCGCCTTGCGCGCGTCGTCGTCGATCCGATGCAGGCGCTGACCTTCAAGCGCGAACGCGACCAGGAGTTCCGCGACACGGTCGTCACCCTGCTGATCGATAATTCGGGCTCTATGCGCGGCCGGCCGATTTCGATCGCCGCCATCTGCGCCGACATTCTTGCACGCACGCTGGAGCGCTGCGCCGTGAAGGTCGAAATCCTCGGCTTTACGACGCGCGCCTGGAAGGGCGGGCAGTCGCGTGAAAAATGGGTTGCGGACGGCAGGCCGATAAAACCGGGACGCCTCAACGATCTGCGCCACATCGTCTACAAGTCGGCGGACGCGCCATGGCGGCGCGCGCGGTCGAACCTTGGGCTGATGCTGAAGGAAGGCCTGTTGAAGGAAAATATCGATGGTGAGGCGCTCTTGTGGGCGCATCAGCGCATTCTCGCGCGCTCCGAGGCGCGCCGTATCCTGATGGTCATCTCCGACGGCGCGCCCGTCGACGACACCACCTCCTCGGCGAATGGCGGCGCCTATCTCGAACGTCACTTGCGCGAGGTAATTTCCAACATCGAAACGCGCTCTCCGGTTGAACTTCTCGCCATCGGCATCGGCCATGACGTGACGCGCTATTATCGCCGCGCCGTAACGATCGTCGATGTCGATCAACTGGGCGGCGCGATGGTCGACAAGCTTGCAGAATTGTTCGAAGAAAATGGCGCCCCAGCCGAGCCGACGCGGAGCCGCCGACGGCGGACGCCTGGGGGGCTCCTGGGCGCCCCGCCCTCAGCGACAATCTCTGCACGGAGTTAATCATGACCGTCAGAGAAGTCCTTGGCCAGTTTTTCGGCCTCATCGCCGCCGTTACGCTTTTTTCAACGGCATCGCACGCCGACATCTCCCTCGACATCAACTGGCGCGCCATCGACATCAATACCGAGCCGCACGTGATCGGCTTCTCTAAGGAGGCCGAGTCGCCGCAATTTGGCGCTCTAGTCTATCGAGGTGGTCTCGTGCTCTCGTCATCAGAAGCCAACTTCGGCGGCCTCTCCGCGCTCGAAGTCAGCGCCGACGGTATGGATTTTCTTGCTCTTTCGGATCGCGGCCAGTGGGTCGAGGCGCGCCTTCTTTATGATGACAACGGAACATTGAATGGCGTCGACGAGGCGCGCATGGCGCCCTTTACGGACAAGGACGGCGTTGTGCTTGCCGGCCCGATCGCAGACGCCGAAAGCCTCGCGATCAAGGGAGACCTCCTCTATGTCGGCTTTGAACGAGAGGACCGCATTGACGTTTATCGCCGCAGTCCGGACGGATTAATCGTATTCGAGCGTCCTCTGACAACTTTTGACAGGAACGAAGGAATTGAATTCAATCGCGGCGTTGAGGCGCTCGCCTTCACCGAGGACGGCGCTCTCATCGCCATCGCCGAGAGCGGAGACAAGAAACGCGCCTTCGGCTGGATTGTAAATGACGACGGCTCGCGTGCGCCATTCCACTGGCGTCGGCCAACCGCATTTTCGCCGACGGCGGCCAGCGTTGTCGGCGGCGATCTCTACGTCGTCGAACGCGCCTACTCGCCGCTCGCCGGCGTGCGCGCGCGCATTCTAAAAACGCCCGCTGCGGATGTTGTTGCCGGATCTGAAATTAGCGCAACCCTGCTCGCGCAATTCAATGCAGCGCAGGGCATCGATAATTTTGAGGGCCTGTCTGCGCGAGAGGACGCCGACGGACGAACATTCATTTATCTCGTCTCGGATGACAATTTCAGTGCGACGCAAAAAACGTTGCTGGTAATGTTTGAGGTCGTCGAATTTGACACCTCCCCTTAGGCATCCGCCACGTCGCCGTTTCCACCGCTATACGGCTGGCAGGGCGACAACTTTCGCGCGAACCAACCGCAAAGACTAATTGTGCGCGGGGGTCGGCGCTTACACAACGTGGACCGGAGCGGCGCGGGCCTGATTGTGGCGGTGTACAGCGACCGGGTAGTCTTGGTCTCGCCGCCAGTTCCCTGTTCTACGGGAATTTACAGGGAATTTCCGAGGTTTTGAGAGTATTCACGGCACTTTCTTCGTAAATTGCGCTGCTGTTGCAGGCTACTACGCGTGAAATTCCCTACTCAATGGAGCAGCGAATTTTTAAGCGCCCATCAGGGAAGAAATCCGGGCGAACAGCGATTTGATGCAAACGGCCGTCTTGACGTTCAGCTAATTGGAGCCGCACCGCAAACTTCGAGCAGAGTAACAAAATTCGCGGGTCTAGAATTTAGCGGTACGGGCTCTTGTTCATTTTCCGAGGGTGTCCGCCGTTCCCGACCGCCTCAAGCTAGGTTCCTCTGAAATCGCCAGGTCACCCCTCGCTTCTACCGGTTTAATCTGTCAGGGCGCTCATCTTTAAATATTTATGATCCGCTCTGTCGAATGCCGCGATCGCTTTATCGTTCAGGCCGGAATTTAAATCGCCGTAGCGGAAAATCTTTGTGGCAGGTCCGAGCCAACGCCACCTGCGTCGCCTGGATGATGGTTTAAATTGGCGCTCATTACGCTGATCAAATAGTCGAGAACCTGACTTGTTGGCAGTGACCTGCGTATATCCTCATGAAATCCGAGCCAGAGTACACTCTCCATGCGCGGCGCAAAATCTTCAGGCAGGCGGGATAGCCATGCTACGCGGACCCCAGGAACGTCAGGCAGCAGAGCAATTGCTTCTGTTGTTGAGAGCATCATCACAGCGCATGCTGATGACTCTATTCGTATGTGAATAGCCGCAATTCGATTGCGCGCCGATCCTGTTGCCCGAGCAGAGTGAACGCTCCAGCTATGTCCCGAATGTCGTTTACTCGTGCGGCGCGCTACTCGTCGGCAGAGAGCTTATGCTTCCTTATGGTATCGCTGCATGGTCGGGTTCGCCGGTACGTCCGTCGATGAGCTGCTGACGTCGATGGAGCCGCCCGAAAGCGCTGGAAGCGATTGCGGCGGGGAACCAAATTTCCCTGTTGGCGTTTCATTTGTCTACACCGATCCGGGAGCTGCAGAGGCGTCCCTTAAATTGTCATTAAGAGAAGGTGCCTTGGCCGCATTCGCCGTCGTTGGCGTAACAGTAGAAAGAGGAGCGCGCCGGCCAGCTATCGGCCTAGCCAATTATCGACAGCCGTGGGAGCGGCGCTTCGTCGAAGAAGCAGTTCGGAAGGCGTGCGGATTTGCTCAGCCGGGTGCGTGCGGGCGCGTGGATAACAATACGGCGCAGTCCAATTGGCGGCGGCGATGCCGCCCTAAAGGGGTTAATCTTATGACTCGCAAAAGCAACCCACCCGACGCCAATGCACCTCACGCCGGAGGGGAACTGCATCAGTTCACAGCGGGCGACGAGGCGCGGCTCTCTACCAATCATGGCGTTGCAATTAGCGATAACCAAAATTCTTTGAAGGGAGGAGCTCGAGGACCCACGCTCCTCGAAGACTTCGTGCTTCGTGAGAAAATCCAGCACTTTGACCACGAGCGCATCCCCGAACGCATCGTGCACGCGCGCGGGTCGGGGGCGCACGGGTATTTCGAACTAACCGAGAGCCTCGCCGACTTCACGCGGGCGCGGATCCTGACCGAAGTCGGCAAGAAGACCGAGGTTTTCGCCCGATTTTCGACTGTCGCGGGCGGGGCTGGATCCGTCGATACGCCGCGGGACGTGCGGGGCTTCGCAGTCAAATTTTACACGTCAGAAGGCAATTGGGATCTCGTCGGCAACAATATTCCGGTGTTCTTCATACAGGACGCCATCAAATTCCCGGACCTTGCGCACGCCGTGAAGATGGAGGCCGATCGTGGCTACCCGCAGGCGGCGAGCGCGCATGACACCTTCTGGGACTTTATCGGCCTGATGCCGGAAAGCACCCACATGATCATGTGGGCAATGTCAGACCGGACGATTCCCCGGTCGTTGAGAATGATAGAGGGATTCGGCGTCAACACGTTCCGCTTGCTGAACGATCAAGACGAAGCGACTTTCGTAAAATTTCACTGGCGGCCCAGCCTTGGCGCGCAATCGACTTGCTGGGATGAGGCGGTCAAAATCGCCGGCGCTGACCCGGATTATCACCGGCGGGACCTCTATGAAGCGATCGAGCGGGGCGACTTTCCGGAATGGGAATTCGGCGTGCAGTTGCTGACGCAGATTGAAGCCGACGCCTTGCCGTTCGACATTCTCGACGCGACGAAGCTGGTGCCTGAGGAGCTATTCCCGGTTCGCGTCATCGGGCGGATGGTTCTCAACCGTAATCCGGACAATTTTTTCGCGGAAACCGAGCAGGTGGCGTTTCTGCCGACCAATATGCCGCCGGGAATCGACGTGTCCGAGGACCCGCTCCTTCAGGGCCGCCTGTTTTCCTATCAGGACACGCAGCTTTCACGCCTAGGCTCAATCAATTTCCATATGCTTCCGATCAATCAGCCGAAAGGATGCCCATTTGTGAATTTCCAGCGTGATGGGCACATGCAAATGGGCGCGCCGAAAGGCCGTGCGAATTACGAGCCAAACGGTCTCGCGGAGGCCGGGGAGGATCCCGGCCCGCGCGAGGACCCGAAGTCCGGTTTCCGCTCGTTCGCCGCGCCGATTCACGACGCCAAAGCACGCATCCGGGCCGAGACATTCGCCGACCATTATTCGCAGGCGCGACTGTTTTATCGATCGCAAACCGACATTGAACAGGCCCACATCGCCAGCGCGCTGGTGTTTGAGCTTTCCAAGGTGACGCTCGATTCAGTCCGCGCGCGCTTCCTCGCCAACCTACAGAATGTCGACGCGGATCTCGCGTCGCGCGTGGCGGCGGGAATGAAGGTGAAGCTGCCGCCCATAGCCGCAGCCGCGCGCGATCCGGTGGACATGGCGCTGTCGCCCTTGCTGCGTATTGTCGGCAAGTACGAGCCGTCGCTCGCCGGTCGCACGGTCGCCATTCTGTCGTCTGACGGGTCTGACGGCCGTCTAATTGAAGCGATCACCGCTGAACTTGCAGAAGAAGGCGCGCGCGTGAAGGTCATCGCGCCGAAAATTGGCGGCGTGGTCCTCAAGGACGGCGGCTTGTTGAAGGCTGACGGACACCTTGCTGGCTCGCCGTCGGTGCTGTTTGACGCGGTCTGCTTAATCCTCTCGGAGGCCGGATGCGAGTCGCTGCTGTCCGAGGCGGCTGCGATCGATTTCGTGCGGGACGCCTTTGGTCACCTAAAAGCGATCGGATTTTCGCCAGAGGCGACGGCGCTGCTCGACAAAGCGGGGGTCGTCATGGACGAAGCGGTCGCCGACCTAAGCGAGGATGCGGGCGCCTTCATCGCCGCCGCGCGCACGCGCCAATGGGCGCGTGAGCCGTCTGTTAGAACGCTTGCGTGATTGAACGCACCCGGAATTCTCGACGACGGCGCAGGTTACAGTTGCTGAATTCGGTCAATATCGCCGCCACGGCCGGCGCCGGCGCATTGATGGTGAGTTTTCTGCCGCAGATCGCCAAGATCTGGAAAGATAGGGATGCGACCGGCGTTTCCTTGCAAATGTTCGCGGTTGCGGTCACGGCGTTTATTTTAGGGACTGTCTACGGCGTCCTGTCGAAGGCGTGGCCCGTCGTTGCCTCTAACGTCGTTTGCCGCGTGCTATCGGGGATTATACTGGCCCTGCGCCTTAGGTTTGGCGCCGCGACCGGTCAGGAGCCGCGCGAGAGTGGAAACTGAACGCACGATCGCGGCTGGAGTCACACGGCTCGCGGAACGCAGCGGCGCCTGCATCGTTCCTGTTGCGCTTTTATGATGACGCGCAAACAGGACCTGCGGACGGGCGCTGCTGTATGGTCTGATCGATCAAGCCTTGGCCCAACCCGGACTCCGCTCGCCAGCGATATGGAAACTGATGTTCTCGTCGTCGGCGCCGGGATCTCAGGCGCGCTCATCGCAGAGCTGCTCGCCGCCGAGGGGTTTGCGGTCGCTATTGTCGATCGCCGTGGAGCAGCGCTCGGTTCAACGGCCGCCAGCACGTCCCTGATCCAATACGAAATTGACGTGCCGATCACAGCGCTCGCCAGGAAGGCCGGCGAAAAAATCGCAACGCGCGC
>JBGTFV010000021.1:0-4635 GCA_041747095.1 Parvularculaceae bacterium | reverse complement strand
CACGAGGCCCCTCGCCCGCTCCGGCCCCGCCGCCGAGGCCGGGCTCGACCCGCCCTTCCGCATCATCAATTTCGAGGCCCCGCCGGGCCGCCACGGCGAACCAATCGGCAAGCAGTACGCCAAGGATTATGGCGTTATCTTTGGCTCTGGTCTCCATCGCCAGATCTGCCAGGGGCAGCGCTATTTCCAGTATGACACTCAGTGCACCTATCTCGCTGCGCCGAGCGGGGCTTTTGCGGCGGTCTTTCGCGACGACTACCGTCGGCCGTTGAGCATTGAATTTACCGAACCCGTCTGCGCCGCCGCGCTCGCCATCTATCCGACCGGCGGACGCGAGGGCGAAATGTTCCGGGTTCGGGTGCAACCCTATGCGGCCAACGGCGCGAAACTCGATCCGGCGACGATATCTTTCCGCTGGACGAAGGATACGTTCCGCTGGCGGAACATGGCGGGTGCGTTCTTCACTGACGCCCGCGCCGCGCGCATTGAAGTCTCGATGCGCAGCCGCCGCGCGCCGAACAAACCGGTCAGCTTCCTGATCGACGACGTCGCCTTTGTCGACGGCTCATGCGACGGACTGTTCGAGGACATTCCTCGACCGAAGTCGCTGGCTGCGGACGATCTGCGCAGCGGAAACTGAAACCGTTTCCTTCCTCCGAATATCTTAGCCGGCGAGCCCTATTGACGGCCTTCCTGCCGGCGCATCTCTGCAATCACTTCAGCGATGCAGGCGTCCAGTTCCGCATCGCCCGACGCCTGCGCCCGCAGCCGCTCGCGCAGATGGTGGGGCAGCGTCGCCGGATCTATGGGCCCGGCAGCCTTGATCGTCTGTCTGATGAGTTGTTTTAGCGTATCCGAGGTATCAGGCCGCCAGGTCATCGCCGTCTCCTTCATCCCGCCGTCAGTTCAGCAGCGCGCCGGCCGGCGGCGCATCGACGCCCGTACCGCGCCGCGATGACGGACGACCAGCGACAACCGCGCCGTTGATGGTCAGTCCAGCGGGCGTTGCGGATACTTCCAGCGTTTCGCCATCGGAGATGCGACCCGCCAGCAACATATCCGCCATCTGGTCCTGCAATTCCTTCTGGATGACGCGCTTCAGAGGCCGCGCGCCATAGACCGGATCATACCCCGCATCGCTGAGCCAGCGCCGCGCCTTGTCGTCAAGCGACAGCGTAATCTTCCGGTCGCTGAGTAATTGGGCGAGCCGCGCCACCTGGATGTCGACGATACGGTCCATATTCGCCCGCGTCAGGCGGCGGAAAAGGATGATTTCATCGAGCCGGTTCAGGAATTCCGGGCGGAACCTGTCGCGCACCGCGCCCATGACGAGATCGCGCACTTGTTCGGAATCCTGCCCCTCCGGCTGCGAGGCGAGGTATTCCGCCCCGAGATTTGAAGTCAGGATGATCAGCGTATTGCGGAAATCGACCGTGCGGCCCTGTCCGTCCGTCAGGCGGCCATCGTCCAGCACCTGAAGCAGGACGTTGAAAACGTCCGGATGCGCCTTTTCAACTTCGTCAAAGAGGATGACCTGATAAGGCCGGCGACGGACGGTTTCCGTCAGAACGCCGCCTTCTTCATACCCGACATAGCCCGGCGGCGCGCCGATGAGCCTCGCCACCGAATGCTTCTCCATGAATTCCGACATATCGATGCGCGCAATGGCGCTGTCGTCATCAAAGAGAAAGCCAGCGAGCGCTTTTGTCAGTTCAGTTTTCCCGACGCCGGTCGGCCCGAGGACCAGGAATGATCCGATGGGCCGGCCAGGATCTTTCAGGCCCGCGCGCGCGCGGCGCACCGCAGCGGAAACAGCCTCTACCGCTTCTTCCTGACCGACGACGCGCGCGCCCAACGCCGTTTCCATGCTGAGGAGTTTCTCGCGCTCGCCTTCGAGCATTTTCTCCACCGGCACGCCGGTCCAGCGCGAGACAACGCCGGCGATGTGTTCGGGATCGACAACTTCCTGCACCAGCGTCTCGCCTTCGGGGCGTTCGGCCGCGGCGAGCGATTTTTCCAGTTCAGGGATGCGCCCGTATTTCAATTCCGAGGCGCGCAGCAGATCGCCGCGCCGTTCCGCCTCCACCAAAGACTGCCGCGCCGCTTCCAGCTCTTCCTTGATCTTCGTCGCCGAGGCGAGGCTTTCTTTTTCGGCGCGCCAGCGCGCGGTCAGCGCGTTCGACCGTTCTTCGAGGTCGGCGAGTTCCGTCTCCAGTCGGACGAGCCGGTCCTGCGAAGCGGCGTCGCCCTCTTTCCGCAGGGCCTCGCGTTCGATCTTCAGCTGGATGATGCGCCGGTCGAGCTCATCGAGTTCCTCCGGCTTGGAATCAACTTCCATACGCAGGCGCGAAGCTGCCTCGTCGATCAGGTCGATCGCTTTATCGGGGAGGAACCTGTCGGTGATGTAGCGATTGGACAAGGTCGCAGCGGCGACGATGGCGCTGTCGGATATGCGCACGCCGTGGTGCAGCTCGTATTTTTCCTTCAGCCCACGAAGGATTGACACCGTATCCTCGACCGTCGGCTCGTTAATGAAAACGGCCTGAAAGCGGCGCGCAAGCGCTGCGTCTTTCTCGACATATTTGCGATATTCATCGAGGGTCGTGGCGCCGATGCAATGCAGTTCGCCGCGGGCCAGCGCGGGCTTCAAGAGGTTCGAGGCGTCCATCGCGCCGTCGCTTTTGCCAGCGCCCACGAGCGTGTGCATCTCGTCGATGAAGAGAATGATCTCGCCTTCCGCGCTCGTGACTTCCGAGAGAACGGCTTTTAACCGCTCCTCGAATTCGCCGCGATATTTCGCGCCTGCAATGACAGAGCCCATGTCGAGCGCGAGCAATCGCTTGTCGCGCAGGCTTTCGGGCACGTCGCCATTGACGATGCGCAGGGCGAGCCCTTCCGCGATGGCGGTCTTGCCAACGCCGGGTTCACCGATGAGTACGGGATTGTTCTTGGTGCGGCGCGACAGCACCTGCATGGTGCGCCGGATCTCGTCGTCACGGCCGATGACAGGGTCGAGCTTGCCGCTGCGCGCCGCGTCGGTCAGGTCGCGCGCGTATCGTTTCAGCGCGTCATATCCTTGTTCCGCAGACGCCGTATCGGCAGTGCGCCCCTTGCGCACGGCGTTGATCGCGGCGTTGATCGACTGCGCCGTCGCACCGGCGCGCGCAAGTATCTTCGAGGCCTCCGCGTCCGGCGTCAGCGCAAGCGCAACGAGCAGCCGTTCGGCGGAGACGAAGGCATCGCCCGACTTCGAGCTTTGTTCCTCGGCCGAGGCGAACACGCGCGCGAGGGCTGGCGAGAGATAAATCTGTCCCGATCCGCCTTGCACCTTTGGCAGCTTGCCAAGCGCGAGGTCCGCTTCTTTCAGCGCCGTCTCCGGCTTGGCGCCGGCATTGCGGAGCAAATTGGCGGCAAGCCCCTCGGAGTCGTCGAGCAGCGCCTTCAACAGGTGCTCGGGCGTGAATTGCTGGTGACTGTCCCGAAGCGCAATGCCCTGCGCCGCCTGAATGAGGCCGCGCGCCCGATCGGTGTATTTCTCGAATTGCATAATTGACCTTTTTCACAAGCGTCATAAATCCGGCTGCCCCCGAAGGCGACGCCCGGCAGAGCTTGAGATAAGACGCCATCCCCTCGTGACAAGAGGCGCAGCCAGAGGCGAACCGCAAAACGTCCAGCTCCGGGCTTACAATCCGCCGAGGCCGATCAGCGTTCCGCCATCCACGACGATCTGCTGGCCGGTCATCCAGCGCGATGCGGGAGAGGCGAGGAATATGACCGCGCCCGCGATATCGTCCGGCTCACCGAAGCGTCGCAACGGCAATTGCCGGGTTATCGCGGCTTCGAGCTTGGGATCTTTCCACAACGCTTCGGCCATGTAGGTCTTGACGACGCCGGGGCAGATGCAGTTCGCCCGCACGTTCGACGGTCCGTATTCGACGGCGAGGTTCCGCGCGAGTTGAAGATCGGCTGCTTTGGAAAGATTGTAGGCGCCAATCGACGCGCTGCCGACGAAACCCCCGATCGACGACACGATAATGAAGGAGCCGCCGCCGCGCGCGGCCATGCCCGGCAGCGTCATTTGCGCGAGCCAATGGGATGACTTCACGTTCGCGGTAATAATCTTGTCGAACTGTTCGTCCGTGAGCGTCGACATCGGCCCGAAGTGCGGATTGACGGCCGCGTTCGCGACGACGACGTCGATCTGGCCAAAACGCGCCATGGTCGTCTCGACGAGGCCGGCGAGTTCTTCCTTTCGGGAAATATTGCAAGCGACCGCAATGGCCGCCTCACGCCTGCTCGCCGCATTGATCTCGTCGGCGACAAGAACGCAGGCGTCGAGCTTGCGGCTAGAGACCACGACATTGGCGCCATGCTGCGCAAGGCGCCGCGCAGCCGCCGCGCCAATGCCGCGCGAGGCGCCCGTGACGATGACCGTCTTCCCCAGAAGGTCGAAGAGCGACGCGGATAGCGCGCTCATCTTTGCGTCGGTCGGGCCGCTACTGGCCGCCTCGTTCGCCATCGCGCCATTCTCCCGTCCTGGTCCGCGCTGTCTTCAAACGCCGCTGTAAGATCGTGCAGGACCTCAGGTCAGCACGGGCTCTTCGGGCATCGCTTGTTCTGAGCTTGCGTCGCGCA
>JBGTFV010000020.1:0-2454 GCA_041747095.1 Parvularculaceae bacterium | reverse complement strand
GCCGGCGTTTTCGCCGAAACCCATGAGAACCCGGACCGGGCCCCGTCGGACGGGCCGAACATGATCCCCCTCGCGGCGCTGGAAGCTTTCCTGAAAGACATCCAGGCCATCGACCGCCTCGCGAAAGCAAGAAATTCCCTGCACGGATACTGCGACTGACCGCCAGAAAGGATGACCGCCTGCGATGGATTTGCCGCGTAACGATAAAATTGTCGCGAGCCGCGGCGCCGATCGCAAAGACCGCCGCGCCATCATGCGCGCGCTCGCCTCGCAACAAAGACAACGCGCATGAAAATCCTCGTCACCGGCGGCGCCGGCTTCATCGGTTCGGCGGTCGTGCGCATGGCGCTCGATCGCGGGCTTTCCGTCGTCAATTACGACAAGCTCACTTACGCGGCCAATCTCGATAATCTGAAGGGCTGGGACGACCGGCCCGGCTACGCCTTCGTCAAAGGCGATATCTGCCATCGCGAGCAGGTCGCCGATGCGCTGGCGCGCCACCAGCCGGACGCCGTCATGCACCTCGCGGCCGAGAGCCATGTCGATCGCTCGATCGACGGGCCAGGCGCCTTCATCGAGACCAATATCGTCGGCACGTTCACGCTGCTGAATGAGGCGCGGCGCTATTACGAAGGGCTCGACGGCGCGCGCAAAGCCCGCTTCCGCTTCCACCACGTCTCGACCGATGAGGTCTACGGATCGCTCGGCGCTGAAGGTCTCTTCACAGAGGAAACGCCCTACAAACCCAACTCGCCCTATTCGGCCTCGAAGGCGTCTTCGGATTTTCTCGTCCGCGCCTGGCGCGAGACGTTTCACCTGCCGACCGTGACCAGCAATTGCTCGAACAATTACGGCCCTTATCAGTTCCCGGAGAAACTGATCCCCGTCGTCGTTCTCGCCGCGCTCGAAGGACGGCAGATCCCGGTCTATGGCAAGGGCGAGAACGTCCGCGACTGGCTCTATGTGGACGATCACGCCGATGCGCTGCTGACGGTCCTGGAAAAGGGCGCGCTCGGCGAAACCTATAATGTCGGCGGCGAGAACGAGCGCCGCAATATCGATCTTGTCACGACCATCTGCGCCCTGATGGATGAGTTCTCGCCGCGCGCCGAACCCCATGCCGAACTTATAACGTATGTGAAAGACCGGCCCGGCCACGATCTGCGCTACGCCATCGACGCCGCGAAGATACGCCGCGATCTCGGCTGGCGGCCGTCGACCTCGGTCGAGGAAGGCCTCGCCAAAACCGTGCGCTGGTATCTTGATAACAGATGGTGGTGGGAGGCGATCCGCCAGCGCGGCCATTCCGCCGACCGCATCGGCCTCGGCGGCAAGGCGTAACCGGTAACGATCAGGGGAAGGACGGCGATGAAGGGCATCATTCTGGCGGGCGGCTCGGGCACGCGGCTTTATCCGATCACGCAGGCGGCCTGCAAACAGCTCCTGCCGGTATATGACAAGCCGATGATTTATTATCCGCTGACGACGCTGATGCTCGCCGGCATCCGCGACGTTCTCGTCATCACCACGCCCGAGGATCGCGATATCTTCGCGCGCCTTCTGGGCGACGGGGCGCGCTGGGGCATGTCGATTTCCTATGCGGTCCAGCCGCGCCCGGAGGGGCTCGCCCAGGCGTTCCATATCGGCGAGGACTTCATCGCCGGCGACAAGGCCGCGCTCGTGCTCGGCGATAATATTTTCTACGGTCATGGGCTTGGCGAGATGCTCGAAGACGCCGCGCAGCTGACTTCCGGCGCCGTCGTCTTCGGCAGCCATGTTCTGGATCCGGAGCGTTATGGCGTTGTCGAGTTCGACGCCGACGGCCGCGCCGTATCCATCGAGGAAAAGCCCCTCCGCCCGAAATCGAATTACGCCGTCACCGGACTTTATTTCTACGACGAGAGCGTTTGCGAGCGGGCGCGGCGCGTCAAACCCTCGGCGCGGGGCGAGCTTGAGATCACGACGCTGAACCAGATGTATCTCGAAGACGGGGCCTTGAGCGTGCGCCTGCTCGGGCGGGGATTCGCCTGGCTCGACACCGGCACCTACGCCTCGCTGTTGCAGGCCGCGCAGTTCGTGCAGACGGTCGAGGAGCGGCAGGGCCTGAAGATCGGCTGCGTCGAGGAAGTGGCGTTCCGTATGGGATATATTAGCGCCGACGAAGTGCGCGCGCTGGCAAAGCCGCTCCTGAAAAGCGGCTACGGCGCCTATCTCGAACGCATCGTCGACGAACAAGTGTTCTGAAAGGCGCGCCCGCGCCTCAATCGGCGTCACGCGACCACCGCTCTATCGCTGACGCGCCGCCAGTTCGTTCCGTCCGAGAAGGCGATGGTCGCCCCGCCTGCTTCGTCGCTGACATAGATGATCTGCCCTGCGCCCGCCGCCGCCGACGGCAAGGACGCCTTGGCGTAACTGGCGACGCGCACCGGCCCGTTGACGTCGAGCGCACACACC
>JBGTFV010000019.1:0-1791 GCA_041747095.1 Parvularculaceae bacterium | reverse complement strand
CGGCGCAATCTCGCGCGCGAGGCGCGCAACGCGCTCGGCCTTGTCGCCGACCGTGCGGAGCCCTTCGAAGAACGTAATCCGGTGCAAGTCTGCAATGCGATCTTCGAGCGGCGTCTTGAGGTCCTGATTGTATAAATACCACGCATCAGACAGGCGCGCAGTCAACACGCGCTCATAGCCCGCCCGCATCGCGGCGCCGCCATCGGGCGCCTCGATATTCGCCACAAAGACGAAGCGGTTCGCGAGCCGCCCCGTTTTCGGATCGCGGACGGAGAAATATTTCTGGTGCCCGCGCATGGAGGCCGACAGCGCTTCATCGGGCAAGGCGAGAAACTTCTCGTCAAACCGGCCAATCATCGGCGTCGGCCATTCGGCGAGCCGAGCCACTTCGTCGAGCAGGCCAGGGTCGTCGACAAGTTCTAGCCCCTGCGCCTCACATACCGTCTTCGCCTCGCCCGCGATGCGCGCGCGACGTTCATCCGCATCAAGAATGACCTTGGCTGATTTGAGCGCTTCGGCGTATTTTTCGAACGTCCGTACCTGGATGACGCCTGACGCCAGCGTGCGGTGCCCTTGCGTTTCATCCCCGGAGTGAAGCCCGCCGATTTCGAACGGCACGACCTCATTGTCGAAAACGCACAGGATCGACCGCAAAGGCCTAACCCAAAGAAGGTCGCCCGCGCCCCAGCGCATCGACTTCGGCCAAGGAAAGCCGCGAATGATTTCAGGCGCAAATTCCGCGATCAGGTCCGCCGTGGCGCGGCCCTTCTGGTCGATGACCGCGACGTAAAACGCGCCTTTCTTGTCGTCGCGGATTTGCGCCTCGTCGATGGAGCCAAGGCCCGCCGATTTCAGAAACCCCGCCACCGCCGCCTCGGGCGCGCCAACGCGCGGGCCTTTCTTTTCCTCCTGCCGGTCGGCCTGACGAACAGGCAGGCCCGTCGCCACGACGGTGAGCCGCCGAGGGCCAGCGAACGCCTTTACGCCCTCAGGCAGAAAGCCAGCGCCGAGCAGGCGTTCATTGACAAGGCGTTCGAGGTCGCGCGCGGCCCGCGCCTGCAGGCGCGCCGGGATTTCTTCGCTGAAAAGCTCAAGGAGAAGGTCGGGCATCGCGGCGTTCTAGGAAGTTTTGTCGACGGAGGAAACGCCCTTCATCCGCCCTCGGTCCGCCGCATCTGAGCGGCGTCGATGCGGGCGGCGAGTTTGCCCTCGGCGTTGAAGATATCGCCTTCGACATGGATCAGCGATTTCGAAGCGTTTACGACGCGCGCCTCAATGCGCGCGCGGGGGCGCATGAGTGGACGGAAGAACGTCGTCTCCAACCGCGAGGTCCGGAAACGCTCGTTCTCGTTCTCAAGCACCGTCATGGAGACGAGGCCTGCCACATGGTCGGCGACCGCCGCGATATGGCCGCCGAACATCACCCCGTCGGGCATGATGAAACGGTCGTCGATCTCCCAGTCCATTTCCAGCGCGCCCCAGCGCCAGGCGGTCAGGCGGAACAGGCCGAGCTTTTCCTCCGACCACACGTTGAAGCGGCTGTCGCCGCGGGCGTAGCCGTCAAGGATGCCGGCGTGCACGGCGCTCGTCTTTTTATCCATGAGTTGTGTCCCTTATCATCTCCCCCGCCCGGCGCTTGATCGCTATCGCTTTGGGCGGCGGTACGACGCAGGCGTCAAGCCCGTCGCGGCGCACATTGCCCATACGCGCCTCCACCGTCGCGGCGCGGCGGCGCACGTAAGGACCCGGCGGGTCGAGGCGCCATTTATTGGGGCTCGGCAGCACCGCCGC
>JBGTFV010000018.1:0-1986 GCA_041747095.1 Parvularculaceae bacterium | reverse complement strand
AAGCGCGACGACCCGCTGGCGGCGCTCACGCGTCGACAGGGGCGCCGCGATGAAGGCGAGCGCCGCGACCGGTCCCCAGAGCGATTTCAACGCGGCAAAATTCGCCCAAAGGGCCGCTCCGGGCGTAAAACCATCAGCAAGCTCGCTGTCGCCGCGCAGCCGGAAGGCGGCCGCAGACAGCGCGTCGGCGAACGCTTCGGGACCGACGACGATCGCGGCGATAGCGACTTTCGCAAACCACAGCCCCGCCCATCCGGCGCCCCAGAACAAAGCCAATGAGAGCAGTCGGGCGAGCGCGGCGCGCGGCGGCTCTTCATCCTGGTAGAGATGATCGATAAGCGCGGCGAGCGCGAAGATGAGCGCCGGCGCCGTCAGGAAATCGAAAAACGCCGTCAGCGCGCCGATGATGAAAAATCCGAGAAGCGGCGGTGAGTCCTTCTGTCTGCTGGCGAGCCAGATACCGGCGCCGATCATGACCAGAAAGGTCAGGGCTTTGGTGGCAACGACGATAAACCCAAGCGCGTTGAGCACAAGGAAAGGCGTCGCAAAAGCGACGACGAGGCGCGCGTTGAAATCTTGCCCGATGCGCCACAACAAGGCGCCAAACGCTGTCACGCCGAGCGCGAAGAAGAGCCCGCGCATATCGTTATAGTTCAGCACCGAGAGGATTGGCCGGGCGATAGCGCTATAGCCATGCCAGTAACGGAAATAGTCGCGCGGCGGCTCCGCCTCGCCGGTCTTCAGCCAGTGGAGAAAATTATCGCAGCCATAAAGGCTCTGCGACCGCACGGTCCGCTGCAGAAGATTTTCCGGCTCCGACAGGGGCGCATAAAGCCCGACGCTCAGCCCGATGCACTCGGTATCGGCATCGATGACCCGGCCATTGTCGGCGCGACGATCAAGCAGGACGCGCTCCTGCGCCAGAATATTATCGCGGATCGGCGCATTCGGCAGCGCCGTCGCCGCCATCATCAGCAGAAGGAAAATTCCGGCAATTACCGGGTACAACGCGATCGCCACGGCGGCCTTGCCTGTTAGCTCGCGCGCCGCAACCCCGCGCCTTTTCATGGCGTCTCTCTTTCGCCGGGGGCAGGCGCGCGCAGATAGGCAAGACGCTTCGTCTCGGCAAAATGCTGGGCCTGCGCGTCCAGAATTGCGCCGGCGAGAAACAGCAAGAGCGCGCCGATTAAAATCCCGATAGACACAATCAGCGTTGGGAAGCGCGGCACGAGTCCGGTCTCGAAATAGGTGATGAGGATGGGCGTCAGCACGCCAATGCCTACAAGCGCCGCTATCGCCCCGAGTACGCCATAAACCAGACGCGGGCGGTGCAAGCGAAGAAACTTCAGCATGCGCCGGAAAATACGCAAGCCGTCGCGCCAGGTGTCGAGCTTGCTCTCCCCGCCCTCGGCGCGTGCGCCGTAAGCCGTCTCTATCTCGCGGCACGGCACGCGCAAAAGCGCCGCATGGGCCGACATTTCCAGCTCGATCTCAAAGCCCGCGGCGCGTGAGGGGAAACTCTTCACGAAACGGCGCGAGAACGCGCGATAGCCGCTCAGAATGTCGGTGAAGTTCGAGCGGAAAAATCGCCGAAAGATAAAGCTGAAAGCCCGGTTGCCAAGCGCATGACCGGCGCGATAGGCGCCTTCCTGCGCCGCTGCGCGCACGCCGACCACCATATCGAGCCGGTCGCGCCAGAGGGCGTCGACCATGCCGCGCGCGGCGCCGGCGTCATAGGTGCCGTCGCCATCCGCCAGAATATAGACGTCGGCGTCCACATCGGCGAAGGCGCGCGCGACCACATTGCCCTTCCCCCGCAGCGGCTCATGACGCACAATCGCGCCCGAGGCTTTGGCGATCCGAGCGGTATCGTCTGCCGACGCATTATCGAAGACATAAATGCGCGCTTCAGGAAGCGCGGCGCGGAAGTCGGCGACGACGCCGGCGATCGCCGCCCGCCACCACAACTCGTCGTCGCACGCCGTG
>JBGTFV010000017.1:0-2524 GCA_041747095.1 Parvularculaceae bacterium | reverse complement strand
ATCGCCCGCGCACAGAAAAAGTCCGGCTGCGAGGACCGCCAGCGCGGCGAGCGCCGCCATCACAGGGGCGCGTTGCGAAGCTTTGTTATGCATGCTCGCCTCTCCTTTTCCCTTCGGCTCATTTTCCCTTCGGCTCAGGTCAGCCCATTGGGCGCAAAGCCGCTCCCTCGTCCGCGGAGATCCGCCGGCCGCTTCTTCCACGAGGCCGAAGCCCCAGTTCGACAGGTCAAATTCGACGGGGAAAGCCCGTCGGTCAGATTCCGCGTTCGAGATCGCGGAACTGCTTGCGCAGGCCGTATTCGTTCGACGTCACGGTCTGCTCCATGTTCGCCACGCGCGCCTCGATGGCGCGGAAGCGGTGCTTGAGTTCAGCGAAAGTCGCCTTTGGCCTTACCGAATAGGTCCGCCAGAAGCGTTCTTCCTCCGGTGAGGCTTGCGGCAGCGCGGTGCTTCCGCCCGGTTTCATGAAGACCGCCGCGACCGCGTAGGCAAAGAGCGGCATGGGGAAGAAAAACACCGTTGCGAGAACGAGCCCGATACGGAGGTATTTCACTCGCCAGCCGAAATAATCGGCGAGCCCGGCGCAGACGCCGGCCACTTTGCCGGTGCGCATGTTGCGGCGCAGGCGATTGAGATTGGGCCCCGGCCCCGGCTCGCCAGCGCGATAGGCGTAACCGCCGCGATCGCCATAGTGGTGATGATGGTGATGGTAGTGGCGTTCGTCAGGCATGGGGGCGATCCCTGTATTCGTCGCGCCAGCGCGGCGCTTCCTTGTCGAGGATGGTCTCGAGCGCCTCAACGCGGCGCTCGAGCCGTTGAGCGGACTTCCACAGGTCGTCCACGAGGCGCTCGTCATCGGCGGAAAGCGTCTTCGTTTTCCGCCACTCGGTTATGTAGTGCATGATCGTCGCTGGCAGCGCGATGAACAGGATCGCCACGACTGCGACGATGAACGGCCAGGGTTCCATTTTGACGCCCTTTTTCCTAATGGTTTATCGACCGGCTGGCCGTCTTCAGTTGCGATGGGCCCGCTCGGCTACCCGCTTCTTCAGCGCCTCGAACTCGGCGTTCACATCGTCTTCGGCCGCGAGTTCCTTGAACTCTTCCTCCAGCGACTTCGGCCGTCCGAGTACGTAGCTTTCGGCCTCAGCCTCCATCTCGTCAATCCGCCGCTCATAGCGCTCATAGCGGGCCATCGCCTCGTCGATCCGGCCATCATACACCTGCCGGTTGATCCGCACGCTGTCGGAAGCGACGCCGCGCCGGATCTCCAGCGATCGCTGCTTGGCTTTTGCTTCTTTCAGCTTGTGCTGAAGCTTTGAGAGATCCTCATTGGCCTTGTCGAGGCTAGAGTCGATCGCTTGGCGCTCCTTGGCGAAGAGATCGATCATCTCCTGCGCCTTGCGTTTGGCGGCGATCGCGCCGCGCGCGAGGTCGTCCCGACCCTTGGCGATGGCGAGTTCCGCTTTCGATTCCCATTCGTTCGAGCGGGCCGTGAATTCGGCGATGCGCCGTTCCACTTCCTTCTTGTCGGCGATGGCGCGCGCCGCGCGGGCCCGCACTTCGACCAGCGTGTCTTCCATCTCCTGGATGATCAGACGCACGATTTTTTCCGGGTCCTCCGCCTTGTCGAGCATGGCGTTGAGGTTCGAATTGACGATGTCGCTCAGTCTTGAAAATACGCCCATGAATTCCTCCTTCAGAAAATAATCGCGCCGAGAACGAAACCAACGAAAAAGGCGCCCCAGGCAAAGCCTTCGCGCCCGCGTAGCGATCGGGCGAAGCGGCGCTCCCAATCCCGGTCTCGCTCGCGTTCTGCATCGTCGTATCTGGAATAGCTCATCTGTCTTTTCTCCGTTGCGCCTCAGGCGCCGTTGTAAATTCGCCGTTTTGACGGGCTGCGTTTTGGCCTCGGATGATCCTCCGATTAACCCTTCTATTGCGAAGGGCGTGCCAACCGGGCGACTCTCCTTAAAGTATTGAACTTGTTGTATAATTTTTTTTAGGGGCCGATGTGAGGCTTATTCATAGGTACTGGATGCCTAGGTTTTGGTTTTATTTACCGCAATAGGTCGGTATGTTATGCCTATGGAACAGCCCTCCTCGCCTGATCTAATCGGCCAGTCGCCCGTCTTCCTCGATGCGCTCGCGCACGCCTCGGCGGCGGCCGCCTTCGACCGCCCGCTTCTCGTCGTTGGCGAACGCGGGTCGGGCAAGGAGCTGATCGCCGCGCGAATTCACTTTTTGTCGCCGCGCTGGGGCGGACCCTTCGTCAAGGTCAATTGCGCGGCTCTGTCGGAGGACCTCCTCGAAAGCGAGTTGTTCGGCCACGAGGCGGGGGCGTTCACCGGCGCCGCCAAGCGCCGGACGGGGCGCTTTGAGCGCGCCGACAAGGGCTCGCTGTTCCTCGACGAGATTTCCTCCGCTTCGCTGCGCGTTCAGGAGAAGCTGTTGCGGGTCATTGAATACGGCGAGTACGAGCGGGTCGGCGGCGAGCGCACACTCTCGGTCGACGTGCGCATCA
>JBGTFV010000016.1:0-2462 GCA_041747095.1 Parvularculaceae bacterium | reverse complement strand
GTCGGCGACGCGCCCGGACGATCTCTCCGCTGATGCGGGCGCGCTTCTGGCGGCGGCGTCAAGCGCAAGGCTGGCGACTTCGCGCTAGAAGCGAGGGCGGGGCTTGCCCGGTGCGCTGTGTGTGCAATACGCCCTTCCGGGTTGAAGTTCAGACTATCGCCGCAATCGATCAGCTTAGCGATGCGCGTGGTTGGTGTCCGGTCCCAGGGCGAGCGCGCTGTGCCGATACCCAACTGATCTGCGCCTAGATAATCGAACGAGACGCCGGCCCCTCAAAAAGAACGCTTGCGCCATGCATTTCTATTCCCTGAGCTTCAGACAAGCTTCCAAAAATGCAAAAGGGCCCGGCTATCAATCGCCAGGCCCTTGTCGCATCTGGGTGCGGGAGTAGGATTTGAACCTACGACCTTCAGGTTATGAGCCTGACGAGCTACCGGGCTGCTCCATCCCGCGTCGACTTGGTTCGGTGGGCGATCCGCTAAAGGCCCGGTCGCCGACCGGGGAGGCGAGGACATAACGAAGGGCCGAACGCTATACAAGCCCTTGGACCTCAAAATCGGCATCCGCGCACGAATTAACCCGAGCGCGCGTGGATCGAAAGTCGGTCTATTCCTTTGCCGCGCCCGCGTCCGAAAGAACCGACACGACATTGCGACCGTTCGACTTGACCGCGAAACTCACCTTGCCTGGCGTCAACGCGAAGAGCGTATGGTCGCGGCCCATGCCGACATTCGCGCCGGGATGAAATACCGTGCCGCGCTGGCGGACGATGATGTTGCCCGGAATGACGACTTCGTCCCCGAATTTCTTGACGCCGAGGCGCCGGCCTGCGGAGTCGCGACCGTTGCGTGACGAGCCGCCTGCTTTCTTGTGCGCCATGATCCGTCTCCTTCAAATCGGGAACCATCAGGCTCCCCGGTAAAAACTATGCCGACTTGGCCAGCCTATGCTTCGCCAGCCTATGCTTCATCCGTGTCGGCGCCATCGGCGCGCTCGCGGTCGGCTTTCGCGCGCGGCGGCTTGCCGGCGATCAGCTCCTGCGCTTGCGCTACCCATTCATCGCGCGTTGCGCGCCCGCGCAGCGCGAGCGCTTCGTCCATCGTTGCGAGGTCGGCTTCCGACATGGCCGCGATCTGGGCCAGCGTCGTCACGCCGTAGCCTTCGAGCTTCTCCTTCAGTTTCGGGCCGACGCCGCCAATAAGCGAGACGTCGGTAACCGCGCCTTCAACCGGCGCCGCCGATGCCTTGGCCGGTTTTGCAGCCGCCTTCGGGGCCTTTGTTGCGGCAGGCTTGGCGGACGCCTTGGCGCCGTCCGTGAGAATTTCCGTCACGCGCAAAACGGTCAGATGCTGACGGTGGCCGGCCTTGCGGCGATAATTCTGGCGGCGGCGCTTTTTGAAGACGATGATCTTCTTGTCGCGCATCTGTTCGACGATTTCGCCGGCGACCGCAGCGCCTTCGACAAATGGCGCGCCAATCTTAACGTCGGCCCCGTCGCCAAGCATCATGACTTCGGAAAGGGTGATGACGTCGCCGGCCTCGCCCTGAAGGCGCTCGATCCGGATGACGTCGTTCGCGGCGACGCGATACTGTTTGCCGCCTGTCTTGATGACAGCGTACATGGTCCAACTCCATGGCGCGCACGCGCCCGTGTCCTTTTTGGCCCCGGCTTCTTGCGTCCGGCGTTTGAAAGAGCGCGGGGGATAGCCCGCCGGGCCGCGCGCGTCAAGGAGCGCCAGTCCTTTGCGACACAACTTGGGACGCCATCATTTGGGGTGCGGGCGCGACGAAAAACAGGGGCAGAGGCTACGGGATGAATTATCGCCATGCTTTCCACGCCGGCAACCATGCCGACGTTTTGAAGCACGCAGCCCTGTGCCTTGTTCTCGGTCGCTTGCGGGCCAAGGAAAAGCCGTTCGCGGTGATCGACACCCATGCCGGGCGGGGGCTCTATGATCTCGCAAGCTCCGAGGCGGCTCGCTCGCCCGAGTTCGAGACCGGCGTCGCCCGGCTCATCGCCGCGAAAGATGCGCCGTCTTCCGTTGCGCCCTATCTCGACGTCGTGCGCGCGCACAATCCCTTCGCGCCAATTGCCGGTCCGGTCCGGTGGTATCCCGGGTCGCCCGCCATCGCGCGCGAGGCGCTTCGCGCTGGCGACAGCCTGAAACTGTGCGAGCGCCACCCGGAGGAGGCTGTGGCTTTGCGAGCCGCTTTAAGCGGTGAGGGCGCTCCCGCCGACGCGCGGGTGAAGATCTTTGAGATGGATGGCTACGAGGCCGTGCGCGCCTTCCTGCCCCCGCCCGAGCGCCGGGGTCTCGTCCTGATCGATCCGCCGTTCGAGGCGCCCGGGGAGTTCGACCGCATTGCCCGCGCTCTCGAAGACGGCGCGCGCCGCTGGGCGAGCGGCGTATTCATGGTCTGGCATCCGATCAAGGAAGGCGGCGAGGGCGCTGATCTGTTCG
>JBGTFV010000015.1:0-3379 GCA_041747095.1 Parvularculaceae bacterium | reverse complement strand
CTCATGGATGTAGTTGGGCGCATCTTTCACGCTCCCGACCTGGAGCTGCCAGAGATGGGCGGCTTCATGGGCCGTCGTCAGCCGCAGCACCCGCGTCGCCTCGTCAGTCCTCTCGAGCCAGGCGCCGCCGACGAGCGTCGCCTGGAACTGCCCCGGCAGCGCATCGCCGCGATAGCTGATGCGTCCGCGTTCAGTGAATTCCCCGGCCGCAAGAAAGAAATTCGGGCGCACGTCCGGCGACCAGCCGAAAGCCGCCGCGTAATATCCAAACAGCGTTGGCACCGTCGCATCGAACTCGTCGCGCACCCATGCGGGCGCCCGGTCGTCAACCACCGCGACCACGGCGTCAGTCTCTATTGGCCGCTGCGGCCCGATATAGACAAAAGCGGGATGGCCATAGGGGCTTTGCCAGTTCGTGAGCGTCGATGAGGCTTGATCGAACGCGGCGATGACGCCGCCTTCGTACACAGTTACATCAAAGCGCGAGTCCATGCGCGCGCCTTCATCGCGCCACGGACTGATATGCCCCGTATAAACAAGAACGCCCGAAACGCCCATCGGGGCAAAGGGCTGATATTCCTTAGGCTGAGGATTAGATAGCGGCGCAACGCTGAGCGTCGCGCGATCGAACGCCGAGCCGTCGGCGGCGGCGATGTAATCCCGCCCATTGAGCTGCTGCAACACGAGGCCCGGGGATTCGACCAGCCAATTGTCGTGGCGGAAACCATCAAGCGACGGGCCAAGATCAAGCCGCGCCGTTTGCCGGTCGAGCGCGTATTCGAGCCGCCAGCGGTCGTCCTTGCGCGCCTCCAGGATTACCTGGGCACGGGCAGCCGACATCGCGACCTCAGCCCGCGAGCAGGCGCCTCCCGCCAGCAGCGCCAGGAGGATGACCGACAGGCCCGCCCGGACCGACGGCGACGACAGTTGAAAAATTGGCATGTCGACCTTGGGTTTACGGAATGGCGCGAGCCGGTGGCGCTCGCATTGCGAAGCGCGTTACCTTGCCTCAATGAGCGAGGAATTTGAACAGGCGAGCCTTGCGTTCAGCGCGCGAGGGCCGCTTCTCGGGCTCGACCTTGGCGAGAAAACCATTGGCGTCGCAAGCTGCGACCCGGATCGGCGGGTTGCAACGCCGGTAGAGACCATCCGCCGGACGAAATTCGGCGCTGAGGCAGAACGGCTCGGGCAGCTCGCCGCCGAGCGGGGCGCCGTCGGGTTCGTGCTGGGCCTGCCTCGTAACATGGACGGCTCGGAGGGTCCCCGAGCGCAGTCGACCCGTGCGTTTGCGCGCAATCTCGCGGCGCGCACCCGGCTCCCCATCGCCTTGTGGGATGAGCGCCTTTCGACCGCCGCCATGGAGCGGGCGCTCATCGCCATCGACGCCTCCCGCGCCAAGCGCGCCGCCAAGATCGACGAATCAGCGGCGGCCTATATTCTTCAGGGGGCCATCGACCGGTTACGGAGCCGCGCAGCCACGTCCGCGCCCCGCCATCCCCTTTCCGGAGAGAACCAATGAAGAGCGGCCTGCAACCGACCAATGTCCGCAAGGCGATGAGCGCGCTCCTCGTAATCAACGGATTTATTCACCTGATCGTCGCGGCGGCCGGCGTCGGCCCGGACGCGCCGGAACGCTTGCGGATCGCTGTCGGCGTCTTCGGGGTCGTCTATTCGTTACTTGGCGTCTGGGTATGGGGCTTCCGGGTCGAGGGCGCGGCGCTTCCAAGCGACAACCGAACGGCGGTTCGGGTCACACTCGCGATCATTATTTTTGCGCTGATCGCCGGCGGGCTCGATTATCTGCGCAATGGGGGTCCGGCGACGCTATTAATCATGTTTGCGTTCGACGTCGCCGCGCTCGCTTGTGGCTTCATCTGGTTGAACCTGTCGAGAAAAGTCCGCTGAGCCGGATTGCGCGGCGGCGCAAAAACCGCTCTCACTTTCGCCAATCTGATCTAGAACCGGACCGATGACTCAGCCCCCTCGCCCTCCCGCGCCCGCCGGCGGCTTTACTGCGCGCAATCTTACCGGCGTCGACGATCTGTCCGACAGCGACATAGGCTATTTGCTCGCGCTGACAGCCTATTACGCGGCGTTTGTCGACGCCCGCGAACGCCCCCCGCAGCGTCTCGCCGGCAAGACGCAAATCAATCTGTTTTTTGAAGATTCGACCCGCACCAACCTTTCCTTTGAACTTGCGGGAAAAAAACTCGGGGCCGACGTGATCAACGTTCCCGTCTCCGCCTCGTCCGTGAACAAAGGCGAGGGACTGATCGATACAGCGCAAACGCTCGCCGCCATGGGCGCTGACGCCATGATCGTGCGCCACTGCGAGCCGCGCGTGCACGAGGAACTCGCCCGGCGAATCGCCTGCCCCATTATCAACGCTGGCGACGGCGTGCGCGAACACCCGACGCAAGCGCTGCTCGATGGAGCGACCATTATCTCCGCTTTCGGGCGCATTGACGGCCTTGTGATCGCGATCTGCGGCGATATCCGCCACAGCCGCGTCGCTGGCTCGGACACGCGGCTATTCCAGCGCCTTGGCGCTGAAGTCCGCCTGATCGGACCAGCGGATTTAATGCCGTCTGCGGATGAATTTACTGGCGCGCGACGTTTTCATTCCTTGTCGGAGGGTCTAGCGGGCGCCAATGTCGTCATGACGCTGCGCATGCAATTCGAACGCATGGGAGAGAACGCGGCGGCGGCGACGCAAGGCTATTTCGATGCGTTCGGCCTCACGCACGCGACGCTCGGCCTCGCCGCGCCGGGCGCGAAGATCATGCACCCCGGTCCGATGAATCGCGGCGTTGAAATCGACGACGCGCTTGCGGACGACCCTGAACGCTCGCTCATCCTGCGGCAGGTTTTCTTTGGCGTCGCGGCGCGCATGGCCTGCCTCGACGCGCTCGTAACAGGATCGGCTCCATGATCGACGCTTTTCTTGCCGCTGGCGCAGGATACCTGCTCGGATCGGTTCCCTTTGGGCTCGTGCTGACGCGGGCCGCCGGCCTTGGGGATATTCGCACGATCGGCTCGGGCAATATCGGCGCAACAAACGTGCTGCGCACCGGGCGCAAGGACGTGGCGCTCGCAACGCTCGTCCTCGACAGCGGCAAAGGCGCGATCGCCGTAGGGATCGCCTATGCGCTCGGCTGGCCGCCGGAGATTGCGGGGGCCGCCGCGTTTCTCGGGCATTGCTTTCCTGTCTGGCTCGGCTTCAAGGGCGGCAAGGGCGTCGCCACTTTTCTCGGGACGCTGCTGGCGCTGTGGTTTCCGGCCGGCGTTGCGGCTTGCGCGATCTGGCTCGCGATTGCGGGCGCGTTGCGGATTTCCTCCCTTGCCGCCCTGTGCGCCGCTGCCGCAACGCCGCTCATCC
>JBGTFV010000014.1:0-3916 GCA_041747095.1 Parvularculaceae bacterium | reverse complement strand
TCGCCAAGGCGCGGCTCGACCATGAGGCGGCGACGAAGCTCGCCGCAGAAGGTTTCAGGTCCGAAACGGCAGTCGCTGCGGCGAAAGCTTCGCTTGATCTTGCGCGCGCAAGCGTCGAACAGGCCGAGGTGCGTCTGCGCCAGACGCGGCTGACGGCGCCGTTCGACGGCGTGTTCGACATCCGCACTGTTGAGAAAGGCGATTTTCTCGCGGTGGGCGATCCGTGCGGCACGGTCATTCAGACCTCGCCTTTTCTGATCACCGGCGCGGTGTCCGAGCGCGAAGTGGGCAACATCAAAGTCGGCGATCGCGGCGTCGCCCGCATCGCCGGAGGGGTGGAAGTCGAGGGGGCGGTGCGCTTCATCTCTGGCGCGGCCAACCCGGCGACGCGCACCTTCACCGTTGAGCTGCTCGTGCCAAACGAAGATGGCGCGTTGCGCGACGGCGTGACGGCGGATTTCACTGTGTTTGCCGGCGAACGTCCGGCCCACCTCATCCCGACCTCGGCGCTGGCGCTTGACGCGGAAGGCCGCCTTGGCGTCCGCCTCGTGGATGAGACGAACCACGTTCGCCGCGTTGAAGTGCGCCCCATTGGCGAGGATCCCGCCGGCGTGTGGGTGGCGGGGCTCGACGGTGCGCAACGGGTTATCGTGCGCGGTCAGGATTTTGTCTCCGACGGCCAGGAAGTCGTCGTCGCGTCGCTTTCGGGAGACCGCTCATGACAGGCCTCATCGACGCGGCGTTCTCGCGCACGCGGGTCGTGCTCACCGCCTTCATCTTCATGATCGTGTTCGGCTACAGCGCCTTCGTGAACATCCCGCGCGAGGCCGAACCGGACATTCAGGCGCCGTTCGTTTTCGTAACGCTGCCCTTGCCGGGCGTTTCGCCGGAAGACGGCGAGCGGCTCCTGGTGCGCCCGGCCGAGCTTGAACTGCAACTGATCGACGGGCTGAAGCAGATGGACAGCCTCGCCTTTGACGGCGCAGCGCGGATTATCCTGGAATTCAAGACCTCGGTGGACATCAATCAGGCGGTGCTCGACGTGCGCGAGGCGATCGATCGCGCCAAATCGAAGTTTCCGGCCTCGGCGGAGGAGCCGATCGTCCGCGAGCTGAACCTTCAGAACCAGTTCCCCATCATCTCGATCATCCTCTATGGCGACGCGCCCGAGCGCGCGTTGTTTCAGGTGGCGCGTCGCCTGAAAGACCGATTGGAGGGCGTTCCGGGCGTTCTCGAAGCCAACATGACCGGCGCGCGCGAGGAATTGCTGGAAGTCATCCTCAAGCCGGAGACGCTTGAATCCTACGGCCTGACGGAGATCGAAGTCGCGAACGCCGTCGTCAGCAACAACCAGCTGATTGCGGCGGGATCGATCCAGACCGTTGACGGGCGCTTCGCCGTCAAGGCGCCGGGCGTCGTCAAGACGGCCGCCGACTTGATGGCGATACCCGTCCGCGCCAGCGGCGACAATGTGGTGACCATCGGCGATCTCGCCGAAGTGCGGCGCACCTTCGTCGACCGCGAAGGCTACGCGCTGTTCAACGGCGCGCCGGCCATCGGCGTCGAGCTGTCAAAACGCGCGGGCTCAAACATCGTCGACACCATCGCGGCCGCGCGCGCGGCCATTGCCGAAGAAGCGAAATTCTGGCCCGCGTCGATCAAGTACTCGTTTGTCGGCGACCGATCTGTGACCGTCCGGGACAATCTCGACGGCCTGACGTCGTCGGTTGTAACCGCAATCGTCCTTGTCATGATCGTCATCGTCGCTGCGCTGGGCTTGCGCTCCGCCCTTCTCGTCGGCGTCTCGATCCCGTCGACGTTCCTGATCAGTTTCCTGCTTCTGTCGCTGTTCGGCTATTCGCTCAACATGATGGTCATGTTCGGCTTCGTGCTGGCCGTCGGCATGCTCGTCGACGGCGCGATTGTCGTCATCGAATACGCCGACCGGCGAATGCTTGAAGGGGCCGACCGTCAGACCGCCTATTTTGAAGCGTCGCGCCGGATGTTCTGGCCGGTCGTTGCGTCGACGGCGACGACGATCGCCGCCTTCGCCCCGTTCATGTTCTGGGAGGACACGGCGGGCGAGTTCATGAAATACCTGCCGCTGACGTTGATCTTTGTCCTGACGACATCGCTGTTCGTGGCGTTGATCTTCCTGCCCGTCGTCGGATCGCTCTTCGGCATTCCGGCATGGATGAAGCGCCGCTTCGGGATAAAGGGCAAAACTGACGCGCCGCAGGGCGTCGATCTCGACGACGCGGATCCGCTGACCCTGCCCGGCCTGTCGGGCCGCTATGCACGGTTCCTTAATGACACCATCCGCCGCCCGCTCATCGTCATTGCGGTTGCTGGCGGCTCGATATTCCTTTGCTTTTCGGTGTTCAGGGCCGTTTCGCCGGATGTTGAGTATTTCATCCGCAGCGACGACGAGCAGATCAACCTGCTCGTGCTCGGGCGCGGCAATCTGAGCGCCGAGCAGACCCTTGCTGCGGCGCAGGAGGTCGCCCGGCGGGTCGAAGGACATCCGGCCATCGAGAACATCTATCTCCAGACCGGACCGGAACTCTCGCGCGGGCGCAACCAGCCTGCCGAGACGATCGCCATCGTCGGCGTTGACCTGCTGAAATATTCCGAACGCGAACATTCGCGCATCGTGCTGCGCCAGCTTCGCGATAGGGCGCAGGGCGTGCCTGGTGTTTATGTCGAAGCGCGTCAACGCGAGGGCGGCCCGCCCATTGGCAAGGATGTGCAGATTGAAATCACGTCTGCGAATTTCGACGCCATGCTCAAAGCGGCGCGTCAGGTGCGCGCCTACGTCAATGACGCGCGCATGACGGTCAATGGCGCCGAGGTGCACACCTACATGGACCAGGAAGACACCCTGCCGTTGCCCGGTATCGAATGGGCGATGGAGGTCGACCGGGCGCTCGCGGGCCGCTACGGCCTGTCGGTGCAGGAGGCTGGCGCGGTTCTCCAACTCGTCACGGATGGGCTGCTCGTCGATCGATACCGGCCAGACGATTCCGAGGAAGAGGTTGACATCCGCGTGCGCTGGCCGCGCGAGAACCGCTCGGTGCTCGCCCTCGACGAGATCCGCGTGCAGACGCCGCAAGGCGCAGTCCCGCTGTCGAACTTTGTGACGCGCGAGGCGCGTCCGCAGGTCGACCGCATCGTGCGCCGCGACGGCCGGCGCATCATCGAGATCAAAGCGAACGCCAACTCCGCAGACGCCGCGCATGCGGTATCCCAGGATATCGCCATCGCTGACATGCGCGCATATCTCGAAAGCGGCGCGCTGGGGCCGGACGTGACGTGGAAGCTGCTCGGCGCCAATGAGGAAACCGCAGAGGCGGCGGCCTTCTTCGGGGCGGCCATGGGCGCGGCGATGTTCATGATCGCGCTCATTCTGTTGATGCAGTTCAACAGCTTCTATCATTCGGCGCTGACGCTGTCGGCGGTCGTTTTCTCCGTGTTCGGCGTATTGCTAGGTGTGGCGATCAGCGGCCAGTATTTTAGCATCATCATGACGGGCGTCGGCATCGTGGCCCTCGCCGGCATCGTCGTGAACAACAACATCGTCCTCATTGACACCTTCCAGTACCTGCGCCGGCGGGGCCTGACCGTCGAAGACGCCGTCGTGCGCACCGCCGTGCAGCGCGCGCGGCCGGTGTTGCTGACCACGGGCACAACCATCCTTGGCCTTTTGCCGATGGTCTTTGAGCTGAACGTCAACTTCGCCACCGGCCAGATCAGCCGCGGCTCTTCCACATCGGACTGGTGGGTGCTGCTGTCCTCGGCGATCGTCTACGGCCTCGCCTTTTCGACTTTCCTGACGCTGGTGCTGACGCCCGCCCTGCTGGCGGCGCCAACCGTCCTCAAGAGGCGGTTCGAAAAGCGCACCCGCCCGGCCGACGCT
>JBGTFV010000013.1:0-5503 GCA_041747095.1 Parvularculaceae bacterium | reverse complement strand
GCGGAATTACACCCGCGTCTGCGACGCCCCCGATTGCGGGCGGCGCGCGGCGGTGCGCACAGCCAAATCTCCCCGCCATGTCGATGAAAAGCTCTGGCTGTGCGCGGCCCACGCCCGCGAGCACAACGCCCGCTGGAATTTCTTCGACGGCCTTAGCGCTGAAGAGGCTGAGGCCGCGAAACTTTCCGGCATTTATGGCGACCGGCCCACCTGGTCCATGGGCCGCAACGACCGCGCCCGCGCCGCCTCCAAGGCGCGCGGACCCGCGGACTTCACCGACGCCTTCGGCATTTTCAGCGAGGCGGCGAAAAAAGCCGCAGAGGATCGCGGCCATTTCCGCGACGGACGCAAGTTGCCGACGCTGCAGGTCAAAGCCTTCGAAACGCTCGACCTCGCCGTAACCGCCCCCGCCACCGACATCCGCAAGCGCTACGCCGAGCTTGTCCGCCGCTTCCACCCTGACGCCAATGGCGGCGACCGCAGCGCCGAATCGCAGTTGCAGGCCGTCGTTCGCGCTCACCACATCTTGAAGAAGGCGGGCTTCTGCTAAGCGCCTTTGAAAGTTGGCGCGACCCTATGCCCCGGCGCGCGATCAAGGGCCGGCGCCCTCCAGCCTTGAAATGACGCGACGTTCGGGAGAATGTCCGCCAATTCTGAGCCGCGCCTTGCCAGCACCGGGCGGCCCTCCGATCCTGTATCTGGCAATGACACGCTCCGGCCGACCATAGCCCTCAATCTGGACCCGAATTAGATGACCCGCGACGACAAATTTCTTGAACGACCGGAAAAGACGATCAACGCGCGCGAGGTTTTCGCCGTGCCGTTCGACATGGAGGTTCCCGCCTTCGCATCATCTAACGAATATGTGCCGGCGGCGGACCCCAGCTATCGCTTCGATCCGCAGACAACGCGCGCCATTCTCGCCGGGTTCGCCCATAACCGACGCGTCATGGTTCAGGGCTATCACGGCACCGGCAAGTCAACGCACATCGAACAGATCGCCGCGCGGCTCAACTGGCCGTGCGTGCGCGTCAACCTCGACAGCCACGTCAGCCGCATCGATCTCATCGGCAAAGACGCCATTGTCGTCGAGAAGGGCGTACAGGTCACCGCCTTCAAGGAAGGCATTCTGCCATGGGCGTTCCAGCGCCCAGTCGCGCTTGTGTTCGACGAATATGACGCCGGACGTCCCGACGTGATGTTCGTCATCCAGCGCGTGCTCGAAGCGGAAGGGCGCCTGACGCTGCTCGACCAGAACCGGGTCATCGCGCCGAACCCGTGGTTCCGCCTGTTCGCCACGACCAACACCATCGGGCTCGGCGACACGTCCGGCCTTTATCATGGCACGCAGCAGATCAACCAGGGCCAGATGGACCGCTGGTCGATCGTCACGACGCTGAACTATCTCTCGCATGACGCAGAAGCTGAGATCGTCATCGCCAAGGCGCCGATCTATAACTCCGTTCAAGGACGAAAGGCGATCGACGCGATGGTGCGCGTCGCCGACATGACGCGCAACGCTTTCATCAATGGCGACATCGCAACCGTCATGAGCCCGCGCACGGTGATCACCTGGGCGCAGAACGCCGAGATATTCCAGGATATCGGCTACGCCTTCCGCGTGACGTTCCTCAACAAATGCGACGAGCTGGAGCGCCCGACAGTCGCGGAATTCTACCAGCGCGCCTTTGGCGAGGACCTACCCGAGGCGGCGGTGCGGGTGGAAGTCGCCTGAACGTTTTACTATTGGGAATTGTTCCTGCATCGACCAGAAAGCCGCCCCTCAACCGGGCGGCTTTTTCATTGGCGTGGGGTGACCTGAGCGGAGCTTTGGCAGAATATCGCGCGGCGACTAAGTCATT
Organism: Parvularculaceae bacterium; assembly: GCA_041747095.1. GTDB lineage: Bacteria > Pseudomonadota > Alphaproteobacteria > Caulobacterales > Parvularculaceae > Amphiplicatus. The sequence continues at coordinate 3,641 of JBGTFV010000013.1, read as the reverse complement.
GTTGCAAAAGGCAAACAAAAATTCGTCCCGCCACTTGTCCCGCCAGTGATCCCCCACCCTATTCGCCGGGCGCATGATCGAACTGCGATCGGGCCTCGGCCCGCGCTGTATTGACCTGAACCGACTCGCCTTTCGACTACCGGCTCTTTGACATTGTGAAAAATTTTCCCTGCGACCGGGCGCCGCCAAACGCCCGGTCGCGCGCGGGGAATTAGTTTGTCCCGCTCGTCGAACCGACCTCATCGGTCGCGAAAACTTTCGCGAGAAACTCCGCCTCGCGCCGGAAATAGAACAATTGGTTGGAAAGCTTCCGCCAGCCGTGCCCTTCGTCCGGGAACAGAATATAGGGGGCCTCGACGCCGTTCGCCCGCAAGGCGCGCACCATCACTTCGGTTTCCGCCTTGTCGATGCGCCGGTCCATCGCGCCATGGGAATACAGCACCGGCACGCGGATGCGGTCAGCGAGGCGGATCGGCGAGTTCTCCGTATAGAACGCCCGCCATATCGGATCGTTGATATCGCCATATTCGATCAGGTCCGCCGCCTTCAGCGCAGGCGAGGCGACCTCAAGCCCCGTCACCCAGTCGCCGACGCCGAAGAGCGAAACCCCGGCGGCAAACGCATCCGGATAAAGTCCCAGCACCGCGTTGACCATATAGCCGCCATAGGAGCCGCCCTTGACCGCCGCGCGCGAGACGTCGACCCGGCCGTCGGCTTTTAATCCATCGAGCATGTCCACAAGATCGCGCACGCTGTCGAGGCGCTTTTCCTGATTGTCGAGTTGCACATAGGTACGCCCGAAGCCGGTCGATCCGCGCACGTTCGGTTTGAAAACCGCGACGCCCCGCGCGACATGGAACTGCGCGACGGCGTCGAACCAGGCCCGCGATTCGCCCGTCGGTCCGCCATGAACGTCAAAAATCACCGGCGGCGTCGTTCCTTCCGGGAGATCCCGCGGCAGATAAAGCAGCCCCTGCAGATCGACGCCGTCCCGCGCCTTCATCCTGACGACTTCCGGCGCAACGAGCTTTGCCGGGTCAACGCCCGCCATCGTCGGTCTCAGGACGGGCGTTGTCGCGCGCGCGCCAACCCGCCAGATGTGGAGCGCGCCGGGACCTTGATAGGTAGACGAATTAAAGAGCGCGAGGGGCGCCTCACGTGCGCAGGTGATATTCAAAACGCCGCGCGGAATCGCCGGCGCAGCGACTAGTTTGCCGGACTTCAGATCGCGCACGCGCAGCACATCCGCGCCGTTTTCATTGATCGTGTAGAGAAGATAACGTTCGCCGCACAGCACCGGTTGCTCAACATCGTGCGCGGCGTTTTCTTCGATCACCGTAAAGGCGCCGCTGGCGAAGTCGTGGCGGCCAAGCGCGGTGAACTCACGGTCCATATTAGTGGAGAAATACATCCCCGACCCATCGGGATTGAAGGCGAAACCGGCCCCGCCCGAAAATCCGCTATCCACGTTGGCGTACGGCTCGGGCTTGTAGAGCGCGTCCATCCGGCGGGCCGCAATATCGAACGCGTAGAGATTGTTGCCGTCCTCGCCAACCGTTTCCGAGACGATCAGGCGCGCGCCGTCTGGCGACCAGGCGCGGACGCTGAAGAAGTTTTTCCCTTCATAGATCATCTCGGCGGCGCCAGTGGCGAGATCGGCGATGTAGAGATCGAAATCCTGGCCGTTGCGCTCGGTCGAGGCGAAGGCGAATTTCGTTCCATCAGGCGAGTACGCTCCAAAAGCCCGGAAGCCGTTCTTGACGGCGGGCATGACGAGGCGCTCGGACGTTCCGTCTGCAGAGATGAAGTAATACGCCTCCTGCTCGTCGCCCGAATTATCGACCCCGTAAAGAAGGCCGCTGCCATCCGGCGCCCAGCGGAAGAACGTCACGCCATTGCCGAAAGTGATCTGCTCTGCGGCGCCGCCGGTGACGGGCATGACGAAAACCTGCCGCACGCCCGTTACCAGAGAGGCGAAGGCTATCTTGCCGCCATCGGGCGAAATCGCAGCGCTCTGCGCGCCGCGCACCATCAGGAGGCGGGCAATGTCGGGCGGCCACTGGCCGGCTGTGCCAACCGTAACGGGCTCCGCCGCCGGAGAAATGAACGCAACCGGATCGTCCGCTGCCTGAGCGGCCCCAAGCGGCAGACTGGCGACCGCGACGATTGCGGCGGCCGACGCGCGAATTTTCAGCGTATTCATTTCCCGACCTTCCCAATGAGGGAGACACAATACGCCCGGCCAGCGCAGCGCGCAAACCAACCGGACAGTTCATGCGAGCTGATGGAGCGGAAGGAAGCTTCGCGCAGCTTCCGGCCCCTAAATTCGCCTTGCCGGGAGTACTGCGACAGCTCAATCTCCATCTGCGTTATTTGGCAGGAACAGTGCGGGGAAACGCCATGTTGTCGATGTTCGGTCGGCATATTTTGAGCGCAGCAGTGCTTTTGCTGAGCCTGGTCGCCGTTTCGCCTACTGGCGCTTTATCTCCGGAAATGAACGCGGACGAAGCCATCATCGCCGAGGCGGAGGCAGCCGATATCGCCGCCATGAAAGCGCAGGACTCCGGCGATCTCGAAACCTTCGCGTCCTACATTTCCGACGATTACGTCTACATTGATCTGTCCGGCAACCGAGTCGACAAGCAGATGATTCTCACGCGCCGGACGGAAGACAAACACGCGTGGATCGAACAATCGGCAAGCGAGGAAGAAGCAATCGTGCTGGCGCCGACTGTCGTCTTGCTGCGCGGCAGGACAGATGGCGTTTCCTCTTATTACGGAGGACTGCCGCGACCCGCATCGGGTCGATACTCTGTTATCTGGCGCAAGGAGCAAGACGGGCGCTGGCGCATGGTTGCGTCGCAATCGACCGACCGCATTAAACGCGAATACCCCGTCAAGTCGCAGATAAACCTGAATTCCGACGCGCTCGCGCAATTTGCGGGCGACTATGTACTGGCGACAAAAACGCCGCTGACCATTCGGGTAAGAGTTGGTCGCGCGAGCCTAGGTGGAGGAAGCGCTTCGAACGCGTTGCTCGCCAGCATCCCGGGAGAGTTCGACGATATGGAGTTCTACCCCGATGGCGCGGCAAGTTTCTTCGCCACCAAACGCCCGTTCGAATTGCGCTTTGCCCCTTCCGGCGATGCGCTGACGCTAACGACTTGGGGATTGGAGACAGCGGGCGAACGCGTCGACCGTGCGCACGCTACACCCTAATCAATGTCCGATAGCCGCCGCACAAGGCTCGACGTGTCCCAGCGGCCGCCGCCCATCGCCTGCACGTCGGCATAGAACTGATCGACGAGCGCGGCGACGGGCAGGCGCGCGCCATTAAGGCGCGCCTCATTGAGCGCGATGCGAAGGTCTTTACGCATCCAGTCGACGGCGAAACCGAAGTCAAACTCGTCGGCCGCCATAGTCTTCATGCGGTTTTCCATCTGCCAGGACTGCGCCGCGCCGCCAGAAATCGCCTCAAAGACGCGCTCGACGTCCAATCCGGCGCGGGTGGCGAAGTGGACGCCTTCCGCCAAGCCCTGCAACAGCCCGGCGATGCAAATCTGGTTGACAGCCTTGGTGAGCTGGCCGTGGCCGGGCGGCCCGACATGGATGACGCGCGCTGCGTAGGCCGCCATTGCCGG
>JBGTFV010000012.1:0-3169 GCA_041747095.1 Parvularculaceae bacterium | reverse complement strand
CTCGCCCTCGGGCCGCGGCGCGCCGCTGCGGAGGGCGGGCGCCGGCTTTACGTCAGCGCGGCGCATCGCAGCCGGTTTGGCTTCAGCGCCTTTCGCGGCTTCCGGCTTTTTGACTGCTTCGAGCTTCCTCGCGGGCTCAGTTTTTATCGCCGTGTCAACTATAACCGGTGCGTCGCTCTTCGCGGAGGGCGCAGGCGCATCGCCTGCTTTCTCGTTACCCGGACCCTCCACTTCCAAACGAATGATCGGCGCGCCGACATTGACCGTCTCGCCGATCTTCGCGCCGAGCCAGAGCACCTTGCCCTCGACCGGAGAGGGGATTTCCACCGTCGCCTTGTCGGTCATGACGGCGGCGAGCACCTGATCTTCCCGTACGACCGCGCCTTCGGCGACGAGCCATTCGACGAGTTCAGCCTCTGCAACGCCCTCGCCGACGTCAGGCAGTTTGATGACGTGAACGCCCATTATGCGGCCTCCAGCACGGATTGCAGGGCCGCGCCGACGCGCGACGGCCCCGGAAAATAAATCCATTCATGCGAGTGCGGATAGGGCGTGTCCCAGCCCGTCACGCGCACAATGGGCGCTTCGAGATGGAAGAAGCACGCTTCCTGCACCACCGCCATCAGTTCGGCAGCGAAGCCGCAGGTCTTCGTCGCTTCATTGACGATAACGCAGCGCCCCGTTTTCTTTACGGACGCTTCAACCGTTTCGAGATCAAGCGGCAGGATTGTTCGCAGGTCAATAATCTCGGCGTCGACGCCGGTCTCGGAGACGGCGGCTTCCGCAACGTGCACCATCGTTCCGTAAGTCAGAACGGTAACGGCTGATCCTTCCCGGCGGATGGCGGCCTTGCCAAGCGGCACGGTGTAGTGGCCCTCCGGCACTTCGCCGAGCGGATGGCTCTTCCATGGCGTAACGGGCCGGTCGTGGTGACCATCGAAGGGCCCGTTATAGAGCCGCTTCGGCTCAAGGAACATCACCGGGTCGTCATCTTCTATCGAAGCGATCAGCAATCCTTTGGCGTCATAGGGGTTCGACGGAATGACGGTTTTCAGTCCGGCAACGTGAGCGAACAAGGCCTCCGGGCTCTGCGAATGGGTCTGGCCGCCGAAAATGCCGCCGCCCGTCGGCATACGGACGGTCATCGGTGCCGTGAAATCGCCGTTGGAGCGATAGCGGATGCGCGCAGCTTCCTGCGTCAACTGGTCATAGCCGGGGAACATATAGTCGGCGAACTGGATTTCCACGCACGGCCGCAGGCCGTAGGCGGCCATGCCGATAGCGGTGCCGATGATGCCGCTTTCATTGATTGGCGAGTCAAAACAGCGCGCCGCACCGTATTTCTTCTGCAAGCCGTGGGTGCAGCGGAAGACGCCGCCGAAATAGCCGACATCCTCCCCATAGACGACGACATTCGGGTCGCGCTCCATCATCACGTCCATGGCGCTGCGGATGGCCTCAATCATTGTCATGCGCGCCATGATCAGATCCCCGCTTCCTGACGCTGGCGAATGAGGTGCAGCGGCGTTTCCTTGTAGACGTCTTCAAACATCTCGCGCGGGCTGGGCTTGGCCCCCGAATGAAGCGTGCCGTTCTTTTCGGCCTCTTTCTGCAATTGCAGGATCTCGCTTTCGATCTGCGCCTGCGCCTGAACGTGGCGTTCGTCGCTCCAGACGCCCTTGACGATCAAATGCTTTTTGAGCCTCTCAACGGGATCGCCCAACGGCCATTGCAGGCTTTCTTCCTTCGGCCTGTAGCCTGACGGATCGTCCGACGTCGAATGCGGGCCGACGCGATAGGTGATGAACTCGATCAGCGTAGGGCCAAGGTTCGACCGCGCGCGCTCAATCGCCCAGCGCGCGACGGCGTACACGGCCAGATAATCATTGCCGTCGACCCTGAGCGCCGGGATGCCAAAACCAAGCCCGCGCGAGGCGAACGTCGCCGCCTTGCCGCGCGCGATCCCCTGAAAGGTCGAGATGGCCCACTGATTATTGACGATGTTGAGCACCACCGGCGCGCGATAGGTCGACGCGAACACCATCGCCGAATGGAAATCCGATTCCGCCGTCGACCCGTCGCCAATCCAGCCCGCCGCGATCTTCGTGTCGCCCTTGATCGCCGAGGCCATCGCCCATCCCACCGCCTGAACGAATTGGGTCGCAAGGTTGCCGGAGATGGTGAAAAAGCCGTGTTCCTTCGAGGAATACATCACCGGCAGCTGGCGGCCGCGCAGCGGATCTTCCGAGTTCGAATAAATCTGGTTCATCATGGTGAGGATCGGATAATCCCCGGCGATCAGCAGCCCTTGTTGGCGATAGGTCGGAAAATTCATGTCGCCTGGCGACATCGCCTTGCGGAACGCGCAGGAGATCGCCTCCTCGCCGAGCGCCTGCATGTAGAACGACGTCTTGCCTTGGCGCTGGGCCATGAACATGCGCGCGTCGAACGCCCGCACGGTCATCATGTCGCGCAGGCCCTCGAGAAGCGTCTCGTCATCCGGCAGGTCGACCGCCCACGGACCAACGGCAACGCCGTCGCGGTTCATGACCCGGATGATCGAATAGGCAAGATCATGGATCGACTCCGGATCGACATCGACCGGCGGGCGCGCAATCGAACCGGCGGGCGGGATCGGAAAGTCGCTGAAGTCAGGCGCATCGCCCGGCCGGCATTCGGGTTCGGGAACATGCAGGCTAAGCCCGGTCGCTGCCCCGGTGGGCGGCGGACGGCGCACGGCGTTCTTTGCGGTCATGGAGTTCTCCGTTCGGCGCGCCGGGCGGCGGCGCGCGGGAAGGCAAGTTCGAGCCGATCTGGCCAGCGGGATTTAGGCCAGTCGGCGCTGCCCGCACAACCTTTGTCATCCCCGCGTGCGCAACTGCACGCATGCCGCGCTGCAACGTAAAGCGCGCGTCGGCGAACGTTTCTGCCTTTCAGCGCAGGGAACAAACGCGTTAAAGCGCAAAACGCGCGCGACGGGGCGTCTGGTTGGTCAGTTATCGTCATTTTGTTGTCCCTCCCCGCCATAGACTGACGCCGCCGCTTCTTGGCTGACGAGGCCCGCCCGTACATCTTCGGCGAGGGCTTGCCGGCTGCGCCGGGAAGGATCGCCAATCCCGCCGCCGCCCGCCGTCTCAATGATCAGGCGACGCCCCGCCGGAATTGCGTC
>JBGTFV010000011.1:0-1734 GCA_041747095.1 Parvularculaceae bacterium | reverse complement strand
GGCCGCGGCGACGCCGGTATAGATCGGCCCGCCGGAATAAATCGTCGCAACTTTGGTGGCGGGCGACGCTTCCCGCGGACCCTGTCCGCCGCAAGCGGCGAGGGCGAGGCTTGCGGCGAGCGCCAAATGGCGGCGGAGCGTCATGGGACCATCCTGCTTCATCGGAAGTCGGACGTTATTCTCAGTCGGGACTACCTGTCGAGGCGCTGCTTCCAGTAGCCAATCTCTTCGGCGTATTTGCCGACGACCTCGTCCATTTTGGCGCTGAGCTGGAGTTTGTCGAAGCCGCGCCAATCCTGAAACGAAAGTTCCTCCGTAATCACTTTCTTGTGGGTCAGGAAAAGATACACGATGGCGAGAAACAGGGCCGCAGCCGCGACGATCCAGCCGCTATCGCTGACGTAGACGGATAGATCGTACAGTCCGAATGTGTGGCCGACAAAGACGACAAGAGGAATTACCGCGACGATGAGCGTATTGGAGAAGAGCTCGTAATAGCCGCTGTTGCGGTGGATCTGATAAAGCTGGTTCCTGAGAAAGGTCTCAATGAAGAAGGCGCGGAACGCCATCCAGATGAGCAGCTTGTTCCAGGTTTTTGCGTTTTCAGCCAGAACTGCAGCGTCCTTCTCATTGCCGACCGTGACGCCGAGGGCCTTGCCGGTTACATCGCGGAACCGGTCGGAAATGTAGCCGACGTAGAGGTTCATGAATTTTCCGAGCGCGCGGATGGAGTGACGCTGCTTGTTGCTGTAGACAACCTGCAACAACGCCATGATCAGTGCACCAATTATAATTGGGGCAAGACTCCACATCGTTTCGCGAGTCGCGAACAAAACGACTGCCATGCTCGCCAGCGTTGTCGCGACAAAGGCGAGGATCAGGCGCAGCACATTGGCGTTTATATTCTTTCGCGCCTCATTGATCAGATTGTACGCGGCGAGGTCCGTTCCGGGGCTGCCGAACATGGCAATAGAGTGTGCGCCATCGACGTCTTCGTAAAGCGCTTCGTTGTTGGCGCTGAGGTCGACCTGATTGCTGAAAAACGCGTCGGCGTTCGCGCGAAACTCGGCGACCGTTTCTGCTGAAAGACCGGCAGACATCCAATCGGGCGTGTAACTCGACGGGATATCGATTTCATCGAAAATAAGACCCTTCCTGCGCACCAGATAGCTGCGTTCGAAATCCTCGCTCTTTTTTTCCAGTTCCCTAAGCTGGTTTTCATCAAGCTCGACGTCTTCTCCGGGGCGAAAAAGGCCATGGCGCTGGAGGAAAATGATTTTTTCAATTTCCGTCTTGCGATCGAGGATCGAAATCGACGCCTTGCTGGTGACCGCCGCGTTGCGCGCGCTCTTGAAGCGCCGTGACGCCTTTCCCATCAGCCCTATCCCCCGCAGGGGCGTCGTAAGCACACGGAATAAATTACGAAAGATGCGAAGATATCTCCACGGCCGGCTCGCGAAGAGCACGCCAAGGAGGACGCCGGCGACAAAAATCAGCACTAAGGCGCCATAGGCCGCGCCTTGCGTTATCCAAGCTAAATCCATGACTACCCCCGCAGCGCGGCGCTCAAGACTGACCCACCGTTCGCGTTCGGGCGAGCCGGACCGCGACCGAAAAAGATGTAGGGTCGGGCATAGCGCTCGCCAACCCGGCGCGGGTCGTTTTACTTGGCTGCGGCCGGGGAAAATGGTCGGAGTGGAGTGATTCGAACACTCGGCCCCTGCCTCCCGAAGA
>JBGTFV010000010.1:0-9230 GCA_041747095.1 Parvularculaceae bacterium | reverse complement strand
CGTCTGGTTGCGGCGCGGCCTCTTCAAGCGCTTCGCGCCACCACTGCAGACGGATTTCGCCCAGTGGCGGCTCGCTGACCGCCAGGGGAACGCGGCGCACCTCAATGTGAAGCGCAAACAGCGCGGCGAGCGCGGGCGCGTCGGCGGGATCGGCATAACGCCATGAAAGCCAAAGATCCTCGTCATTCCGGCGCATGAGATCGACGCAGTACGGGTCCGCGACATGCGCGGCGGAGGCGCACATCACCCCCTCCCGAGGTTGACGACGGGCCCCCGTGCGCTACCACAGAAGCCGGCGGATTCATTCCAACCATGAGAGGATAGATTCATGGCGATCACCCTTCCCCCCCTTCCCTACGCCCGCACAGCGCTTGCCCCGCATATCTCGGAGCAGACTTTCGACTTTCACTACGGAAAGCACCACCAAGCCTATGTCGACAATCTCAACAAGCTGATCGACGGCGGCGCTTACGCCAAGGCGGACCTCGAAGAAATCGTCAAGGACAGCGCTGGCGACAAGGAAAAGCAGGGCGTATTTAATAACGCCGCGCAGGTCTGGAACCACACCTTCTATTGGAAGTCCATGAAGCCGAATGGCGGCGGCAAGCCGAGCGGGGCTGTCGCCGAGGCGATCGCCAAAGCCTTCGGCGACTATGAGAGCTTCAAGACCTCGTTCGCGAATGTCGGCGCCACGCAGTTCGGTTCAGGCTGGGCGTGGCTGATCGCCAAAGACGGCAAACTCGAAGTGCGCAAAACGCCGAACGCAGAAACCCCGCTGACCGAAAAAGGCGCAACGCCGCTCCTCACGATGGATGTGTGGGAGCATGCCTATTACCTCGATTACCAGAACAAACGGCCAGCCTATATTTCGACGTTCCTCGACAGCCTCATTAACTGGGATTTTGCAAACGAAAATCTCGCCCGCGCCTGATGGGCGGACCCGCGGAGGGTGATCGAACAAAACGCAGAGCGCCACCGCCGGCGTCGAAAATCCGGCTCCGAATAGTGGTCAATCGCCGTCTCCGGCGTGGTCAGGCGCGCCCTGCGCCTCAAACCACGCGGAAACGGCGCGCAAGACTGACTTTAGCGCAGATTCGCTAGGCTGTTTTAGCGTTTAACCCGCCCCGCTTCGCTGTTAAAATTGCGCAAGCGGTTAAGAGACCTCTATGCAAAAGCCGATTTCCGACCTCGAGCGCGCAATCAATGAAGGCATTCAGGCGTGGCTTGCAGGCAATGCCGCCGACGCGCAGCAGCGACTTGAAAAGGTCGCCCTCACCGGCTCGCCGGACCCAGTGCTCTGGCTTGGTCTTGCATACGCCCGCCGTGACTGTGGTGACGCCGACGGCTCGCTTGAGGCCGCAAATCGCGTCCTCAAGGTTGAACCGCGCAATCCTGCGGCCCTGATCGTCAAAGGCGACGCCCTTTTCAAACGCGGCGGCATTGACGCTGCGCTTGGCCATTATCAGCTCGCGTTGAAACTCGCACCACCCAATCGGGCGACCGGGCCCTTTCGCCAGGAACTTGAACGCGCAGCAAATATGGTCGGCGAACGGCGCCGGGCCCTTATCGCGGCCTGCGAAGGGGGCCTGGCGCGCGCTGGGATCGATGAAGCGGCGTCGCCGCGAATTGCGCGGTCAATGGCCGTCTTGCGCGGCGAAAGGGCGGTGTTTCCGCAACGCCCGTTGCGCTTCTTTTTCGCCGGCTTGCCTGCAATTGAATTTTACGATCCCGCCCTGTTCGACTGGGCGAAAGACCTCGAAGCCCGCAGCGGAGATATCAGGGAAGAGGCCTTGGCTATACTGCGCGACGGCGACAAGTTGGTGCCCTATGTCGAAGCCGACGACAATCCTTTGCCGGGAGAATCCGACATCGCGGGGAGCCGACAGTGGACGGCTTTTTTCCTCCGGCGCGATGGCATTGTCATAGAAGAGAACGCTGCGAAATGTCCGGCAACGATGCGAGCGCTCGCCGCAATCCCGCAGGATGCTGCGGACGAGAGCACGCAATCGGTCCTTTTTTCGGTTCTGGCGCCCGGGGCGCATATTCCGCCGCATAACGGCATGCTGAACACTCGTCTCATCTGCCATTTGCCGGTCATCGCGCCCGCCGGCTGCCGCCTTCGCGTGGGCGGCGAAACGCGGGAATGGCGCGAGAACGAGTTAGTGATATTCGACGATTCGATTGAGCATGAAGCGTGGAACGACAGCAGAGAGATACGGGTCGTTCTTCTTTTTGATATCTGGCGTCACGATATCGGCGCTGAGGAGCGAGCCGCGGTGCAGGCGGTCCTTCAGTCTCTCGATCAGTTTTGTGGCGCAAAAGCCGCTGACTGATGCGTAGCGCCTCGAACAGACCTGAACCGATACTGCTAGCGTCTCCCCGTTTCGAAACAAGCCGGTCCAATTGATTGGAGTGCGCTTCGCGACAACGCTGCGCAAAATAGGTGCGCCCGCCGAGTGAGAAACAGGCGCCGCCGCCAAGTTCAGCAAAAAAAAACGGCGGCCGTCTTCGGCCGCCGTTTCCATTTAATTTCTCGCTTCGCCGATCAGAAGCTGGCGCGGATCGACAATGTGTAAGTACGTCCCAGCGCGTCATACACGGTCGGGAACGTGTTACCACTGTTGAAGGCTGTCGGCCCCGCCTCCTGACCGACAATCGGCGGACTACGATCGAAAAGATTGTCGACCGTAAAGGCGCCAGTGAAATTTTCAGTGATTCTCCACCGACCGCTCAAATCGAAATAGTGGAAGGAGTCGATGTTCCTGAACGGTTCAAACACCGTGGTCGTTGCGAGAGTTGCAGGTTCGAACTCCGTCGAACTCAGGAACCGATGCCGTAACGAAAGGTCAAACTGGTCAAATGACCAAGTCAACCTCTGGTTGATCTGCAATTCGGGCTGAATGTTGCCGCAGTTCGTGCTGTAAAAGCCCACACACTCCCGATCGATACTCGCAGGCGTCGCCTGGAATCGATTTTCAAGAGTGTAGGTGCCGTTCATCTGGTAAGACAGCCCCCCGACGCGTCCAAGATCAATCCCGTAGGCAACAAGCCAATCAATGCCGCTTGTATTGATGATGCCAAGGTTCGAGGACTGAAGAATGACCCCCGGCGTGTCCGCTGGCGACCCGTTCAACGAGCCGTCAATAGCGTTCCGACCAACGAGAGCGCAAGAGGCGACGAAAGCCAGTCCGGGGTTGAGCGCAGGATCAAAGCACCCATCCAATACGTCCCCAACTGATGGAGAGCTGACGGCGTCCTTCACGTTGATGTTGAAATAGTCAACCGAGAAGGTGAGCCTGTCGATCGGTTGCGCAACCAAGCCAACCGTGTACGTCGTTGCCCGCTCTACGTCGAGATCCGGATTGCCGCCGAACGTAATGTTGACCTGCCCAGCCGCAGGATCGGTGATCGATCCGATCGTACCGGCGGGAGCGCCCTGACCGATACACAGCGCCGCCACTGCCGGGCTGATCGCACCAGCGCATGGATCGCTCAGCTGGTTGTCAAGTCCAACCTGCACCGGGAAGAAGAGTTCCGCGATGTTCGGCGAACGCGTGGCCCGCTGGTAGACGCCGCGAAGCTTCCAGCCTGGAGCAACTTCCCAGGTCGAACCGCCCTTCCATGTCAGCGCGCCGCCGGTCGTCGAATAATCAGAGTACCGAATACCACCCTCGATGGTGAGGTTGTGGAAGAGCGGCCTGTCTTGGATGAGCGGGATGATAGTTTCGCCAAACACTTCGTAGACGTCGTAACGACCCTCAGTGATCGGGTCAGCGCCACCCGCGCCAAGGAGTTCGCCAGGAACCGCACCGAGGAAATCGCCGGCGCTACGCGCGAAGTAGTTGCGGTATTCAACGCCCGCGGCGACCCCGATATTGCTTTCCGACCACGGGCTCTTGAAGGAGCCGAGGTCGCCCGAAACGACGCCAAGGATCTGCGTGAAAGTCGTATCGGTGACCGTCGTTGAGGGTGCTTCAATGAACGTCAGCGATTCTGGCGTAATGGAACCAGCCGCGCCGAAAAGGTTGAAGGGAACGCATCCGTTGGAGGGATCAACGCATGTCGTCTCATCGACAGCGAACAGCGACTGCTGCAGACGCGAGAACAATCCGAAGCGCGACACCGTGCTTTCGAGTTGCGACTCACCATAACTCGCAGAAGCTTCCCAGGACCACGAGTCGCTAAAGTCGCCGCGCAGTCCGCCCGTAAACTGGAAAGCGTCCGTCTGGAAATCGCTCAGACGCGGACCGCTTTCGACAAAGCGCCGGCGAATGCCAAGGTTCACTGACCGGAAATCAGGATCGTTCGGGTCGGTGACCGTTGCAGCCGCAGCACACTCTCCAGGCATGATCGAAAAAGCAGCGCAAATCTGATCACGGGCCGGGTCCGGCAGGAAGGGGTTGCTGATGGGAAGTTCGTAGGTGTTAAAGAACGAAGCTGACGGAGCGATCTGCGATCGGACATTCGACCGAGTGTAGAAACCTTCGATGAATACTTCCGCCACGTTGCCCAGCTCGTACCGGGCTGCCCCGTACGCATTGTACCGTTCGATCGGGGTCTGATAAAGATTCAATGGATTAAAGTTGAACGGCTGCGAGAACGGCTCGATTATTCCTGTCGCGGGATTAATCTGCCCGGTGCTGGTGCCGGGGCCCCTGATGCCTGTCGCGGCGATGACCGCCGGTACGGCGGCCGAGGATCCACCGGGAGTTCCGTCGTCGGTAAACAAGGCGACCTCACCAAACGAGCGACCGCCCTGCAATACCGGCTGGGTGTTCTGATATCCCAGCGAGAACAGCGCATTGCCGCGCCCTTCAGCAAAGTTGCCGCCGATCGTCAGTGCGCTGCGGAAGGTCTCGCCGTCTCCCCGCTCCGTAGTCCGGTAGCTGAAGTCGAAATCGGCGCCCTCGAAGTCGCGCTTGACGAGGAAGTTAACGACGCCCGAGATGGCGTCAGCGCCGTAAACAGACGAACCACCGCCTGTCACGATGTCAACGCGCTCAATGAGCGGAAGCGGAATATGCGCCAGATCGGTAACGCCGGTGAGGCCGAAGGGAACGACCCTGCGTCCATTGACGAGCACGAGGTTGCGGTTCGCGCCGAGCCCGCGCAGGTTGATCGTCTGCGCGCCGCCCTGACCGTTGTTAACGCCCGGACCAATCGACGGAACAACGCCGGGAAGTTGGCGCAGCAATTCTTCGGCGAAGTTAGAGTTCCGAAGCTGGATCTCGTCTTCCCCAACAGACGAAATCGGACTGGCCTGCTCGAGCCCGGGGTTTGCAACCCGTGAACCGGTAACCGTCACGACGTCACGGGAAGTGTCGGTTTCCTGTGAAAAAGCAGGCGCAGCGAAAGCAAGCGCGGCGCCGGTGAAGACCGTAGTGCGCATCAAGCGCACGGCGAAAACTGACATTCTCATTTGATTACCCTCCGAAATGTGACTACGCGCTGACCTTTGACCGAACGCTTATTCGGCTCTCAGCGGCTGAATTTGCCGGCGATGGTTTGTGGCTCAATTCTTGCAAGCCTACTCGCCGACAAAAGCGTTTACGCCGCCATGCGCTCCAACTTCATTCTGCGCGGGGATCCCCCTCATGCAGTTGACGGGAACGTATGTTGGTACATCCAAGGTCGTCAACAAAGTTCATGACGGATCGGTTACGACAACCTTCGGCGTCTCATTTCGGCAACATATTCGTTAATGGTCCTTTAAACTTGGTTGACAGAACTTTAACGCATCGCTGTTATCTCTAGCATAAGACGCGGATTCCACAGGCTTTTGCGCCGGTCAAAGCGCGCCAACGAGGTCGCGCTGTGAGTGACGCGAAGACCCAGCCAACCGATCAGCCAATCGAGGCGTTCCTCGCAGGCGTCGAGCCCGCCGCGAGGCGCGAAGAGGCGCGCGCCCTCGATCGCATATTCCGTGAAACAACCGGTTTTCATCCGGTAATGTGGGGGCCATCGATCGTCGGCTACGGTCGGTATCGATATCAGTATGAAAGTGGGCGGGAGGGGGTCTTTCTCGCCACGGGGTTCTCGCCGCGGAAGGCGCAGCACTCCATCTATATCTTGCCCGGCTATGCCGATTTCGGTTCCCTGCTCGCGCGGCTCGGTAGGCACAGCACCGGCAAATCATGCCTCTACGTCAAACGCCTTTCGGACATCGATCTCGCCGTCCTGGCCGAGCTTATCCGGGCGGGCTTGCGGGATCTCAACGCTCGATGGATGGTCGAAGCGACTTGAGACGCGACGCGCGACGCCTCGCGCTCGAAATAACGCAGGGATCGATAGGCGCCGCCCGCAATTCGGGTGAGGAACGTCGGCGCAAAACGTCGGCGCAATCGGGGCGAAGGACGGAAAAAAAACAGCGCCGATCACAGGCCGATTATAGTGAGGAAAAAAACAATGCCCATGCAGACCTCGAATCAGACGCGCATCATCGGGCGCATCATCGCGCCCATCGTCAGCCTCGCGGCTGTCGTCATGACCGGCGGGATGGCGGCGGCTCAAACGGCGGACGGGCCGATGGCCGAATGCAGGAGAATCGCAGACGACGCGTCGCGGCTTGCCTGCTACGACGGGGTCGTTGATCGCGGCGCTGTTTCGGCGTTTGGCCTCAGAACGCCAAACGTCGCAATGACAGTCGAGGAATTTGGCGCGGAAGAACTGACGCCGGCGAAGCCGAAAAAAGTGAAAACCAAAAAAATTCGGGCAGCGCAAACAGGCGAGGCAGGTTCGGCGATCGACGAGCCTTTGCAGGGCCCAATCGACACGATCAGGGAAAGGGTCGCCGACTTGTCCGTCGATAGCTACGGCAAGACAACAGTCACGCTGCAAAATGGCCAAGTCTGGCGACAACTATCCGCAGACGGAACGCGGTTCTTCATACCGCGGCAGAGCGCAGGTGTCGTAAAAATCCGGAAGACGAATTTCGGCGGCTACATGCTATCGGACGAATCTACCAATCGATCCATGAGGGTCGTCCGCATCAAGTGAATAGGCGCGACGCCTTGCTGGCGCGCGTCACGGCGCGGCCGTGGCTGCCGTTTTGGATGGATCGCGCGTAACGCCGGTCGCGAGCAATACGGGCGCGGCGATGAAGATCGACGAATAGGTTCCGATCAAAATCCCGAAGATGATCGTCAGCGTGAATCCGCGCAGAACTTCGCCGCCGAAAATCGCCAGCGCGCCAAGGGCCAAAAGCGTCGTACCCGACGTCATGATCGTGCGCGTCAGCGTGTCGTTGATCGACAGATCGAGCAGTTCTGCGAGGTCCATTTTCTTGTATTTTCGCAGGTTCTCGCGAACGCGATCATAAACAATCACAGTGTCGTTGACGGAATAGCCAACGATCGTCAGCAGGGCCGCGATGACGGCGAGGCTGAAATCGAGACGCGTCAACGTCAGGACGCCGAGCGTAATCACCACGTCGTGAAACAAGGCGATGATCGCACCCGCGCCAAACTGCCATTCGAAGCGGAAGGTGATGTAGGCCAGCATCATCCCGATCGCGAGCGTGACCGCCAGAATGCCGCGCTGAACCAGTTCGCCCGATACCGTAGGCCCCACAACGTCAATCTTGCGGAACACGATGCCTTCGCCGAGGAGATCGCTCAGCGCGCCGCGCACGCGGTCTGAAGCCGCCTGCTGCGCCCTTTCTCCTTCGATTGTCGCGGCGTCCGTCTGCCGGCCAACGAACACAACGACGCCTTCGGCGCTCCCGGCGAAATCCTGAATCGCCTGCACCTTCACTTCGCCGACGCCGAGCGCGGTAACCGCGGCGCGGACCGCTGCAATGTCGATTGGCTTGTCGTCGGTCACCTCGATAGTAACGCCGCCGCGGAAGTCGACGCCGAAATTGAGGCCGACCGTCGCTATGCCGACAATCGACGCGATGAACGCGACGACGGAGACGGCGATTGCAATCATTCGCACCCGCGTGAAGGGAATGGTCGTCTTGTCGGGGATGAGTTTCAGCAACATCGGCGTCTGGCCTCGAAATCGTTCTAAATGCGAATGGTCTTCGGTCGCTTCGACAACACGTATCCGCCGGCGAACATACGGGTTAGGACGTAGGCGCTGAAAACCGACGTGACGACTCCCGTCGCGAGGGTCACCGCAAATCCCCGCACCGGCCCGGCGCCGAGCTGGAACATGATCATCGCGGCAAGGAACGTCGTGACGTTGGCGTCGACGATCGCCGACAGCGCCTTCTGGTAGCCCTGTTCGACCGCATTGACCGGCGACTTGCCGTTCGCGAGTTCCTCGCGGATGCGCTCGAAGATCAGCACGTTCGCGTCGACCGCCATGCCGATGGTCAACACGACGCCCGCAATGCCGGGCAGCGTCAGTGTCGAACCGAACAGCGACAACGCCCCTGCGATCAGAACGACATTCGCAATGAGAGCAATATCGGCGTAGAGGCCGAACCGCCCGTAGCTGATGAACATGTAGATGATCACCGCGGCGAAACCGAGCATCAACGCTTGGGCCCCTGCCTTGACAGAATCGGCGCCGAGATCCGGCCCCACGGTCCGCTGCTCGATCGTCGTCAGCGGCGCTGGCAAGGCGCCGGAGCGGATCAGCGTCGCAATGCGGTTGGCTTCCTCAGCCGTGAAGCGACCTGTAATGCGGCCCGAACCGCCAGTGATTGGCGACTGAATTTGCGGCGCGGAGATTATTTCGTTGTCGAGGACGATAGCGAAAATCTCGCCGACATGGTTGCGCGTGTAGTCTGCGAAGCGCCGCGCGCCGATGCTGTCGAAAGTGAAATTGATTTGGAAGCCTGCGCCGTCGGAGTTGATGCCGGCGGAGGCCTGTTCAACCATGTTGCCGGTGACTTCTGGTTCTTCGTAGAGAACGAGCGCGCCCGCGCCTTCGGAAGCCGACATCGGCAAGTAGATGCGCCCCGGCGGCAGGATGCCAGCCGCCGCTTGAGTCGGGTCTGCTGACGCGTCGTGCCGGTGGAAACTCAACTGGCCCGTACGGTTGATAACTGCTTTCAGCGCCTCGGCGTCGTTATCTCCCGGCGCCTGGACGACGATACGCTCAGCGCCTTGCGGCTGGATGGCGACTTCCTTGTTGCCGGCAGGATCGATCCGGCGACGGACGACTTCGATGGAATCGGCTAGCGCCTGTTCCTTGATCGTGCGCTCTTGCTCCGCAGCCATCGCAATTTCGACACGCGCGCCCGACACAGTCACGTTGAACGGGCGCACCCCGACGCCGAC
>JBGTFV010000009.1:0-3534 GCA_041747095.1 Parvularculaceae bacterium | reverse complement strand
CCCGCGATCGCGTCGGCGGACGGATAAGATCCGTTCCGGCGCCATTTGATGCGAATCTCCCCATCGATCTCGGCGCCGCGTTCGTCAATTCAGACCATATGGAAATCCGCGGACTGTGTTCGCGTCTCGACGTGCCGCTCTTTGAGAACGCAACAGGATTTCAAGCGGACACGCCGGTTTCGGCTTTCCTTTTCGACGGCGCGGTCACAACGCCTGCGCGTCTCGCAGAAGCGCTATCGCCGCTCGCCGCACAGATCGCCGCGGACGCGGCGCGCCTTGACGCCGACTGGGCGACGATGGGCCCTCAGTTCGACGCGTTGTCCGTTGCTGATTATCTGGCCCGGCACGCAGCGCTCGCGCCAGATCCTATGGTTCGTCTACTGATTGAAAAGGCGATCCGCACCGAATACGGCGTTGAGCTGGCCGAAAGCTCATGCCTTGAATTGCTCAGCATACTTCCTGCCGTTGACGGGGAGGAGGTCGATGTGCTCGGCTCAAGCGACGAGGCCTATATGATCGATGGCGGCACGAGTCGGCTGATTGCCGCGCTCGCGCAAGAGGTCGGCAGCCAGATCATCCTCAACGCCCCTGTTGCTGGAGTTTCTGAGATCAACGACGGCGTTGAACTTAACCTCGCCAATGGCGACCGACGGGCTTTCGCCGCCGCCATCGTCGCGGCGCCGATGACGCTCGTGCGCGACATGAAGCTCGAGGCGGCGCTGCCTGCGGCCTTTCGTCAATTCATCGCCGAGGCGCGCCTCGGCCGGAACGAGAAGATCATCGCCGGCTTCGACGGGCGGCCATGGCGCGACGCGAAACTCTTCACTGCGGAGGCATGGAGCGACGGTCCCTTCGCCAGCGTCTGGGAAGACACGATCCGCGCGCCGAATAGTCCGACAGGCGCGCTGACGTTTTTTCATGGCGGATCGGAGGTCGACGGGGCCTTGCAGGGCAACAGGCGAAAGGCTGCTCGCCGGCGGATCGAAACGCTCGATCAATTTGCGCCGGGCGCCCTCGCCGCCGCCCGAAAAGACTGCGCGCGCACCGCGTGGAGCCGCGATCCGTGGACGCGCGGGGCGTATTCTTCGCTGGCGCCGGGTCAGTACACATCGTTCGCGGACTTTTTCTGGGTGGAAGACGACGCTGGCGCGCCCCTTAACGGCGCAGCCTTCGGCAATATCCTGTTTGCGGGCGAGCACCTGTCAGACGCCCATTACGGCTATATGAACGGCGCGGCCGAGACCGGCCGCATGGCGGCGCAGGCGTTATTGGCCAGCGCCTGAACTCTTTCAGCAAGCCGGCTGTTGCAAAACTTCCATAATTTGATAATTATCAAATTATGGAAACTGAATTTGCAGTCACCGCATTTTCGGCGCTGGCACAGGAAACGCGGCTCGAATGCCTGCGTACGCTGGTGCGCGCAGGGCCCGACGGGGTATCCGCCGGCGAACTGGCCGCGCAGCTTGGCGCGCCCGCGCCAACCATGTCGTTCCACCTCAAAGAGCTCGCTCGCGCCGATCTCGTCGTCGCCCGCCGCGAGGGCCGCAACGTCATTTACGCCGCGAATTACGGCGGCTTGCGCGCGCTGGTCGGTTTCCTCCTCGCCGATTGTTGCCAGGGCGATCCGCGCCTGTGCGGCCCCTACATCGTCAAGGAGAGCGCCGCATGACGCGGAATATTCTTTTCCTTTGCACCGGCAATTCGGCCCGCTCCATCATGGCCGAGGCCTACATGAACGAGGCCGGGGGCGGACGCTGGCGGGCCTGGTCGGCGGGCTCAAAGCCAGTTGGCGCGCCGAATCCTCTCGCCATCGAAACGTTGTCGGCGATGAACATTCCCGCAACAGGCGGCGATGGACCGCCCCGCTCGAAAAGCTGGGATGAATTTGCCCGCGCCGATGCGCCCCTCATGGACGCCATCGTCACTGTCTGCGACAACGCGGCGGGCGAGACGTGTCCGGTATGGCCGAGCCGGGCTGGCGCATCCCCCCGCAGATTGCACTGGAGCTTTCCCGATCCAGCCGCCGCCACTGGCGATCTCAAGGCCCGGCGCGCAGCCTTCGCGCGCGTGTTCCATGACATCCGCCAACGGATCGACGCCTTTCTTGAAGAAGACTGACCCATAGCCGCCGCCCCTGACGCGCAACGCCCGTGCGCGGACGGAGCGCAATCCCCCCTCAGATCAGACCAATTTTCCCACCTTCAGCGACCGACCGCACGGAGCCAGACCCGCGATGCCGATCTTTGAGCGCTACCTGTCGATCTGGGTCGCCCTCGCCATGGCGGGCGGCGTTCTTGTCTCGGTCATATTGCCCGGCGCCGTGGAGACGCTCGCGCGCTTCGAATACGCCAACGTCAATTTTGCAGTCGCCCTGCTCATCTGGGCGATGGTCTATCCGATGATGATCAACGTCGATCTCAAGAGCCTTCGGAACGTCGCCGCCAAACCGAAGGGGCTCGCCATCACGCTGGTGGTAAACTGGCTGATCAAGCCGTTCACCATGGCGTTTCTCGGGGTCGTTTTCTTTCGCCAAATATTCGCGGGTATGATCCCCCCCGCCGACGCCGAGCAATATATCGCCGGGCTGATCCTTTTAGGCGCAGCCCCGTGCACGGCGATGGTGTTCGTATGGGCGCAACTGACAAAAGGCGATGCAACCTACACGCTTGCGCAGGTCAGCGTGAACGACGCCATCCTCATCGTCGCCTACGCGCCGCTTGTCGCCTTGCTCCTGGGCGTTACCGATATCACCGTGCCGTGGGAAACCCTTTTATTGTCGATCGCGCTCTATGTCGTGCTGCCGTTGATTGCAGGCGTCCTGACGCGTCAGACGCTCAACGCGCAAGGCTCAGCAACCGGGAGCGGGACCCAGCGCATCGAGGCGTTCACCGCGCAGATCAAACCATTTGCGATCATCGGCCTTCTCGCGACTATCGTCCTTCTGTTCGGGTTTCAGGGCGCACAGATCATCCGCTCGCCGCTGCTGATTGGCCTGATCGCGGTTCCGATCATCATTCAGTCCTACGCGATCTTTTTCCTCGCCTATGGCGCGGCCTGGACGTGGCGGGTGCCGTTTCCAGTCGCCGCGCCCTGCGCGCTCATCGGCACGTCAAACTTTTTTGAACTCGCCGTCGCAGTCGCGATCAGCCTGTTCGGGCTTGGCTCCGGCGCGGCGCTGGCGACCGTGGTCGGCGTTCTTGTTGAGGTGCCGGTGATGCTCTCGCTTGTCGCCTTCGCCAATCGAACGCAGCATCGATTCCCGGCGGGCGACGCGCCTGCCCCGTCAACTGATCTCGGCGGATGACGCGGCCGCGCGGTCTCGTCTATAGCGCCCGGATGCCCGGTCCGCTCGCCAGATATCAGGAACTCGTCGCCTCCGGCGCCTTGGACGCCGACGATGCGCAGGCGGACCTTGTCGTTCGGCTGCAAGCGCTCGCGGATCGGCTGCAACGGCGCAGACCCAACCTTTTCCAGCGCCTGACCGGCGGCGCGTCAAGAAACGCTGAGGCGCGCGGCCTGTACATCTGGGGCGGC
>JBGTFV010000008.1:0-4646 GCA_041747095.1 Parvularculaceae bacterium | reverse complement strand
CCGCCGCGCGCGGCGGCCCGCAGCGTTTTTTGTCGAACGTGGCGCCGCGACCAGCCGCCGCCGTTTAAATTTCCAAAGCGGGCGTTGATTTCGCTTGGCCGCAGCGGTATCAGGCGCGGCTCGATGGGGCGTCGCCAAGTGGTAAGGCAGCGGTTTTTGGTACCGCCATTCCTAGGTTCGAATCCTAGCGCCCCAGCCAACCTCTACAAATCGTTGGCAGGGGGGCGAATCCTGTCCGCTCGCCCCGCGACGCTTGTCCAGTCTGCTTTGATGCGGCGCAGTCAGGCGCATTTAAATAAGTTGATCTCGCCGACGTGTTAAAATCGCTGATTGCCATGACTGGTCGGCCTTGTTATGCTTTAACAATTGGGGCGTCAGGGGTGGCGCGCCGTTTTCCGGACGTTTTGTGTCGTGGGCTTACCGCTTGGCGACTGAAGGTTCGGCGAAAAGAATTCAAGACTGGCGATCATAACGTCGGGGACCAAAAGCGGAAAACGCAGGGTGACAAATCACCGTCGTAATTCTGCGTTAAGGGTCGCCGAGGATGGGGTGAAGGGGATTGGGGTGGCCAAAGGCGAATTTTCCGGCGGGGGCGTCGGGCGAGAACTCGCTTTTGAGCATTCAATTAAAAATTTATCCCTGCGCTCTCTGCGGCGCGGTTTGTGCTAGGGTGGCGCGTCCTGCGGGTTTGCGCGCCCGCACATTGGGATTATGAACAGCGAATTAACGAACAGCCGTGTGGCAATCCGGTAGGTGAGGCAAAGATGAACAGATTAGCATTTCTCGGGTCAGTCGCAGCGCTCGCCATCGGCATGTCCGCCCCTGCGATCGCGCAACAGTTCACCTCTGCGGTGAATGAAGCCCAGGCGACCGCCAATGAGGCGAAAGCCTCGCAACAGCGAATTGACCAACTGGACGATCAGACCTCAGTGCTGGTGAATGATTACCGCGCCAATTTGAAGCAGCTTGAGGCGGCGACCCGTTACAACGCCTCGCTCAGGCGGAACCTTGACGCCCAGCTTCGGAATATCGAGCGGCTCAAGGCTGACGTCGAAAACGTCTCCGGCTTGAACCGCGCCATGCAGCCTTTGATGGAAGACATGCTGGCGACGCTGGAAGATATCGTGAACGCAGATCTTCCCTTTGAACTCGACGAGCGTCGCAGCCGCGTTGCGCGCCTCAATAACGTGATGGGCGACCCGTCGATTTCCGCGGCGCAGCGCTATCGCCTTATTGTCGAGGCCTACCAGATTGAAAACGAATACGGCCGCACGATCGGCGCGTTTGAGGGGAGCATCGACGACAACGGCACGTTGCGGTCGGGCGAGTTTCTGCGCATTGGCCGTGTGGCCCTGATCTTTAAAACCGGCGACGACTCAGTCCTTCGCATCTGGGACAAAGATCAGAACGGGTATGTGAACCTCGATCGCTCGTTTCTCCCGGACGTGAAGCTCGGCCTCCGGATGGCGAAGGAGCAAACGGCTCCTGGCCTCTTGCCTGTTCCGGTCAAGGCGCCGACGACGGCTTCGGCACAGTAATTTAGCGGCGATAAGCGAAGGGATTCCGACAATGAAATTGACGAAACTTACGGGTCTTTCTCTCCTCGCCGGACTGGCGGTAACGGCAACCTCGGTTTTTGTGGCCGCGCCTGTCGCGGTGGCGCAGGAAACGACAGCGCCCGCCGCCGCAGCGCAACCCGCCCGCCCCCAGCTGACTCTCGATCAGGTGCTTGCCGCCGTTCGGCGAGAGCGCTCGGAATCGAGCCAGGCCAACCGCGAGCGCGAGCAGCGCTTCCTGCAAGACCGCAACAATCAGCAAGCCGAACTCTCGCGCGTTCGCGCGCAGGTGGTTGCTGCCGAGGCTGAGGCGACGCGTCTCGAGGCCGCCATGGCCGCCAACCAGGCGGAAATTGAACGCCTTGACGCTGAACTGGCGACCAAACAGGGCGAATTTCAGGAATTGTTTGGCGCTGCGCGCTCCGCTGCAAGCGATTTGCGCGCCCAACTCGAGCGTTCGCAAATCAGCGCGGAGTTCCCCGGGCGCGCGGCTGAGCTCGCGGAAGTCGCCCAGACGGAAACGCTGCCCACTGAGGCTCAACTGCGCTATCTCTGGGAGACGATGGTCCAGCAGATCGTCGAACAAGGGAAAGTCTCGACATTTGACTCGGAAGTCGCCCGCGCGGATGGTACCGCTACCACGGCGAAAATCACACGGATCGGGCCGTTCGTGTCCTTCTCGGACGGTCGCTTCTTGACGTATGACGCCGGGCAGGGCCGGCTTGAGTTTCTGCCGCGCCAACCCGCGTCGTTCGCAACAAGTGCTGCGCGCACCGTGCAAAATGCATCGGGCAGTGGGTTCGTTCGCGGCGTGATTGACCCGTCTCTCGGTCAATTGCTCGGCCTTATTGTCGAAACGCCAACCTTCGTGGAGCGCGTCAATCAAGGTGGCGGCGTTGGCTACTTGACCATCGGCATCGCAGCGCTGGCCTTTGTCTTTGGCGTGTACAAGTGGGTCACGCTCTCGATGACCGCTGGCGCCGTGCAGGCGCAAGCCCGTCGCGGCAAGCCATCCAAGTCCAATCCGCTCGGACGCGTGATGCTCGCCTATGAAGGGCTGCAATCGAAAGATACGGAAACCGTGGCGCTCAAACTCGATGACGCCATCTTGCGCGAGCTTCCGCGCCTCGAGGGCGGCCTTAACCTGATCAAGGTGGTCGCGGCGATTGCGCCACTGCTTGGTCTGCTCGGAACCGTCGTCGGCATGATCGTCACCTTCCAGGCGATCACTCTGTTCGGGACCGGCGATCCCCAGATCATGGCTGGCGGTATCTCGCAAGCGCTCGTCACGACGGTTATCGGCCTTGTTGCCGCCATCCCGCTGCTGCTGCTGCATTCCTTTGCCAGCGGCGCGTCGAAACGGGTGACGCAGATCCTTGAGGAGCAGGCGGCCGGCATCGTCGCCGAGCACGCCGAAGGTGGTCGCTAGTAGAATAGACGCACAGGAAGGAAAACTCGGCCATGCTCGAGTATCTCAATCCGAACGTCGCGTATGAAGCGCTCCTGGCGTTTCTGGCAACTGGCGGCGAAGTCCTCGTCATCATCATGGTCGTCACGTTTCTCATGTGGGCCTTGATCATCGAGCGGGTCTTTTATTGGACAAGCGCCCACGCCGCCATAACCCGCCGCGCTGTCCGCGCGTGGTCCGCGCGAACCGACCGAAAGTCGTATTTCGCACATGCGGTCCGCGAGAAACTGATTTCCGAGGCGCGTCAGGAAGCGCAGCGCTTCAACGGTCTGATCCGGACGCTGGTTGCGGTGACGCCGCTGCTAGGATTGCTCGGCACGGTGACGGGGATGACTTTCGTGTTCGACGTCATGGCGGTAACCGGGTCGTCTAACGCGCGGCTGATGGCTGCGGGCATCTCCCGCGCGACGATCCCCACGATGGCGGGTCTCGTCGCGTCTCTTTCCGGGCTGATGTTCATCACAGGATTTGAGCGCTCCGTCGAGCGATCTTCGGCGAAACTCGCCGACGAATTGTCGATAGAGTAGGGATCATCATGCGCAAAAGAACGCGTCAGGAAGAAGCCGCAGACGTCAACGTGACGCCTCTTCTCGATATCGTCTTCATCATGCTGATTTTCTTTATCGTCACGGCGACGTTCGTGCGTGAGCGCGGCATCGACGTGAGGACGCCAGAAAATACCCCGCCCGATGAGCGGACCATACCGCCGCCCGCCCTGTTATTGTCAGTTCAGGAAGACGGGTTTGTGCGCGTGAATAATGTGCGCATAATCGATCCTCTGTCGACCAAGCCGGTCGTCGAGGAATTCATGGCGCGTGAACCGCGCGGCGTTGTGCTCGTCAACGCAGCGCCCACGTCGAAAGCCGGCGTTGCGGTTACGGTGATGGACCAGGCGCGGGCCGGCAAAGCAACAGCGGTGTCTTTGGCCTTGCAGCGTGAAGACGGCTAGTTAACGATTGAACCGCGTCCAGCCGCGTTGGCGGTTCGGGCGCCCGGTACGGGTCCAAGTCGAGGCGATCGGAGTTTATGGCCAGACGTAGTTACGGAGCGCCGAGCGGTGAGGAAGAGGACGTAAACGTTACGCCTCTCCTCGATATCGTGTTCATCATGTTGATCTTTTTTATCGTCACGTCGACCTTCGTGAAGGAACCCGGCGCGCCCGTTTTCCGTCCGGAGGCGCAGACGGCGGAGGAACGGAAATTTGCCTCCATCCTTGTCGCCATCACGGCCGACAACAAGATCTGGATCAATAAGGAAATCGTTTCGCTCGAAGAGGTCAGGGTGAATGTCGAGCAGCTGAAGCTGGAAAACCCGAAGGGCACCGCCGTCGTACAGGCGGACCGCGGGTCGGACTCGCGCTACCTCGTCGAAGTGGTCAATCAGATCCGTGCGGCCGGCGTTGAAGACATCGCCGTCTCTACGGAACGGACATAAGGAGGCGAGATGGGTTCCTCAATTCGCCTGGCGGTTGGATTTCCGATTGCTGCCATAGTGACGGTCATTCTGTTCCTGATCATGAGCGCCATGATCCGGCAGAATATCCAGCTTGAAGAAGCAAAAGCGGCTGTAAAAATCGATATCACCGCACAACTTCAGGACACAGACCTCAGGAAAGCGGCGGA
>JBGTFV010000007.1:0-2016 GCA_041747095.1 Parvularculaceae bacterium | reverse complement strand
GCGCTGTGCGGCCGCTGCCCAAAGGCGCCGGAGACGAAGCGCTCGCCCGCTTCGACCGCTTCCGCTACGCCGATGGCGCCACGCCCACGGCCACGCTGCGCGCCCGGATGCAGCGCGTGATGCAGAACAATTGCGCGGTCTTCCGCACCGGCGAGGTTCTTGAAGAGGGCCGCGGACTGATCGACGAAGTCAACAAGGGCGTCGCCGACATCGGCGTCACCGACCGCTCGCTGATCTGGAACACCGATCTCGTCGAGACGCTCGAATTTGACAACATGATCGCGCAGGCCGTCGTCACGATGGAGTCCGCCGCCAACCGCAGGGAAAGCCGCGGCGCGCATGCGCGCGAGGACTTCCCCGACCGCGACGACGCCAACTGGATGAAACACACCGCAGCGTGGTTCTCGAACGGCCGCGCCACGATCGACTATCGTCCGGTGCACGAATATACGCTGTCGGACGAAATCACCTATATCGAGCCGAAAAAGCGGGTGTACTGAGCGATCTGGCTCACCGTGCGCCGGCCTTGATGAAATCGCGCACGTCGGCGGCAAGCTCCTCCAGCGACGGGTCGTGGATGTACATCATGTGACCCGCCTCATAATAGGTGAGCGTGACGCGGCTGGCGTCAAATCCCGGCTGCGCCAGCGTCATCTCGGTGCCGAAAAACGGCGTCGCCAGGTCGTAGTAGCCGTTGGCCGCCAGTATCCGAAGGTCCTTGTTCTGCCGCATGGCGCGTTCGAGATAGGGCGCGACGTTAAGATAAGCGTTGTCGCCGCCGGCCCGAGCGGTTTTCCAGTTCCATCCCGCAACGCCGCCAATGGTCGTATACCGATCATCGATTTCTACCTTCAGGTCGCGCGTGAAATAATCGAGCATCGCCGCAGTATAGCCGGCGTCGATGCCATAGAATGAAGGATCGAATTCCGGGTCCTCGCCGATCGTGTCCGGCTCTACGCCGGTGAACCGGGAATCGAGGCGGCCGACCGAGAGGCCCTCCGTCCGGCGCAGCTCGCGCATGAACCGTCGCAGCGGCACGCGCAGATGCGCGCGCTCAAGATAGGCCGCATCAAGACCGGTAAAGGCGGCGAGCCGCGCGGAGATGTCGCGACGACGCTCGGCGCCCGCCCCCTGCCCCAGCACCAGCGTCGGAAGATAGTCTTCGACCGCGAAGGCGCGCGCGGCCTCGAGGAACCTCTCAAGCGAGCCGTCCCATGCACCGCGATCGACCTTGCCGTGATACCACGCCGTCGCCGCGTAAGTCGGCAACAGGCCGACATAGCCGATGTCATTGCCGGGGTCGGTCGCATCGAGGCCGAAATTGAGAACCGTCGAGACGAGCACGACGCCGTTGACGGCGATGTCGGTCAGACCGCCTTCAAGCTCATTGATGAGCGCCGCCGAACGCGTCGTGCCATAGCTCTCGCCCATGAGGTATTTCGGCGAGTTCCAGCGCTTGTGTTCCGTCAGCCAGAGCCGGATGAATTCACGCAGCGACTGGGCGTCTTCGGTCACGCCCCAGAATTGCTTCGGCTCCGCGTCGCCAAGCGCGCGGCTCCACCCTGTGCCGACGGGGTCGATGAACACGAGGTCGGCGACGTCCAGAACCGTATGCGGATTGTCGATGAGATTGTAGGGCGCAGCCCCGTCGTCAGCCGGCCCGCCATCTGGCCCCTCGGGCAATTTCACGCGCGTCGGCCCGAAGACGCCCAGATGCAGCCAGAGGGAGGCCGAGCCCGGCCCGCCGTTGAAGACAAATGCAACCGGACGGGTGCGCGGGTCTTCCGCCTTCGCCAGCATGTAGGTCGTGGAGAAGATCGACGCGGTCGGTTTGCCTTTGGCGTCCTTGATGAAGGTCTCGCCCGCAATCGTCCGATAGGCGATCGTGCGCCCGCCAACCACGACCTGGTCGCGGGTCTCGAAGCGGCGCGGCGCGAGATCGCCGGCGGGCGTCTGCGCATCCGCCTTGGCGGCCTCGCTCGCGGATTTCTCCGCCTTGTCCTGGGCCAGCGCCGA
>JBGTFV010000006.1:0-2475 GCA_041747095.1 Parvularculaceae bacterium | reverse complement strand
GACCGCCTTGCCGCGAGCGACATCGCAAAAATGCGCGCCGCCGTCTCGCGTTGCTGGAACGCAGGCGCGCTGATTGGCGCGCCGAACGCCGACCAGCTGCGCGTCATTGTTGAATTCGAGCTCAATCGCGACGGCACGCTGCAGGGCGCGCCGCGCGTCGCCAACTCGACCCAGATCGCGCTGTCAGGCAATCAGTTCTGGCGGGTCGCCGAGCAGAACGCCTTGCGCGCGGTCGTCGCCTGCCAGCCCTACGATTTCTTCGCCCCTGACCGATATGACGAATGGAGAGCGTTCGAACTGAACTTTGATCCAAGCCAGATGGCGGGATATTAACGTCGCGCGCGATTCCCTCGCTGCGCGGCGCGCCATAAAATGATCGCAAAGACGGCCTAGAAAACTCAGCCGGATGCTGTTTCAGCCGAACCCCAGCCGCCAGCCCCGTCGCGAGACAACCGCATGAACGACGAACGGAGACGCCGCCGATGACTTATGGTCCGCCCACGCTGCAATCAATCGCGTTGCGCGCCGCCGCCTTTCTCGCCGCGTTCGCGGCGGCTCTGGCGATGTTTCTCGCGCCGGCTGCGGCGCGCGTGCGCATCGACATCACGCAAGGCAATGTCGAGCCGATGCCGATCGCCGTTCCCGGCTTCATCGGCGTAAACGATCAGGCGGTGGGCCTCGGGCGCGACATCACCGACGTCATCATGGCTGACCTCGACCGATCGGGCTTGTTCAGCGTCATCGATCAGCGCGCCTATATCGAGCGCCTCTCTGGCGTCGACGTGCGCCCGCGCTTTGCCGACTGGCGCATCATCAACGCGCAGGTGCTCGTCGTCGGCGAGGTGCGCACGCTCGATGATGGCCGCATCGAGGTGTTGACGCGCGTCTGGGACACCTACGCCGACGAGCAACTTGGCGCGGTCTCGTTCAAGACGCCTGCGGACAATTGGCGCCGCGCCGCCCACAAGGTGGCCGATTTCGTTTACAAGTCGCTGACGGGCGAGGAGGGATATTTCGACACCCGCGTCGTCTTCGTGCACGAGACCGGGCCGAAGGCGAACCGCACCAAGCGCCTGATGATCATGGATCAGGACGGGGCCAACCCTGTAACGCTGACCGACGGCCTCAACTATCAGGTGCTGACGCCGCGCTTCTCGCCGACGCAACAGCAGATCACGTATATGGCGCTGTTCGACAATCGTCCGGGTCAGGTCTATCTGTTCAACATCGAGACCGGCGAACAGGAACGTCTCGGCACTTTCCGCGGCATGACGTTCGCGCCGCGCTTCTCGCCTGACGGCCGGCAGGTTCTGATGTCCATGGAGCGCGCCGGCAACTCCGACGTGTTCAAGATGGATCTGGCGACGCGGCAGTTGACGCGCCTGACCGATAGTCCCGCGATCGACACCTCGCCAACCATGTCGCCCGACGGTGCGCGCATCGCGTTCACCTCGGATCGGGGCGGCACGCAACAGATCTATGTGATGAACGCGGACGGCTCGAACCCGAAGCGCATCACCTTCGGTGAAGGGCGCTACCAGACGCCGGTGTGGAGCCCTCGCGGCGACCTCATCGCCTTCACGCGCCAGCACAAGGGACGCTTCTATATCGGCGTCATCCGGCCCGATGGGTCAGGCGAGCGCCTGCTGACCGAAAGCTATCTCGACGAAGGGCCGACTTGGGCCCCGAATGGACGGGTGCTCATGTTTTTCCGGGAGACCCAGTCAAACCGCGACGGCTCGGGCGGGGGGTCGGCCTTGTGGTCGGTTGATCTGACCGGGCGCAACCTGCGCCGGGTTCGCACCCCGGCAGACGCGTCCGACCCGGCCTGGTCGCCGCCGCTGCCTTAAGTTGCCGACACGGAACAACGCACGGATGGTCGTGGAATGACGGAATTTTCACGCGAAAAGAGGCCCGCGGCATTGAACGCGCGCGCGGGCGCCCGTAACGTCGGCAATGTTTGGTTAATGAATGTGGCTTAACTCTTCACGGGTTCGTCACATCGATTGCGTATGCAGGGTGGGATGTACTGACCGGGCTGTTTTCCAACTACCCCGGCGCGGGCTTCGAATGGTAAGATAAATCGGGTCTCTGGCGAGACAGGGTAGGGCGAGAACCGGAATTCACCCGTCGCTGCATAGCCCGTCACTCGATCAAGGCGGTACGGCAGGATAAAAAGTTCGAGTGCGGATTTAATCTGGCGGATCAGCGGGGGGTGCTCGCCGACCGCCTTTTGTGGCAAAGTGGAGCATGAAAATCATGAAGTCGTCTAACTTGGCGAAAATGGCCAGCGTCGCATTGGCGCTCGTCATGGTGTCGGCTTGCGCGTCGAAATCGACCGGGCCGGATGTTGTGGCGACAGGCGACGGCAGCGGCGGCGCAGGCGCCCGCCCGAGCATCGTCGCGGGCAGCCAGCAGGACCTCGAAGAAAACGCGGGCCACCGGGTGTTCTTCGGCTACGATCAGCACACGCTG
>JBGTFV010000005.1:0-4806 GCA_041747095.1 Parvularculaceae bacterium | reverse complement strand
GCGGTTCGCCGCCACGGCGAGCACGGCGCGGCTGCCGGCGGTCCGACGAAGGGTGACGCCATAGCTGAAAGGCGAGGCAGAGATGATCCCTTCCTCGGCGGCCCAGCGATAGAGCTTGTCGAGCGCGGCGATGCTCCGGTTCCAGCTCGCCGCTGAAATGCGGAACGCCGCGTCCGACAGGCGACGTGCTCGGTGAAAGGCCAGGACATCATGGCGGTCGGCCTGCCAGACCGTCTTGCCGCCGCGTCGCTCGCTGAGAAAGCGCGCCCAGACGAGAATGTCCCGGGCATAGGCGCGCCACGTGTTCGGCGACCGCGCGCCCATGCCCGGACAGGCGCGGAAGAATCGGTTGAGATCGAGATCGTAGCTGCCGTCATCCATCAGGATGAACGGCATGCCGTCGATCAGCCCAGCGCGCGCGACCACGTCGAGCGCGCTGGTCGTGAGGCTCACTCCAAGGTCATCAAGGAAAAGCGGACGCGAAATAGCGTCAAGATCGGTAAAATACAAATGCACGCACGATACCTAAGCGGAGCGCCTTCGGCGCAACTTCGTTGTCTAGAATGCGAGGGTTCCCCTCGCGCTCTCCCGCTCGCCGCGTGGCAGGGGTGCAGGACTTAGCCTGCACCCCATGAACAGCTTGTCGTGCCGCCGCCGCGTCAAGCGTTGTCCTCGCTACGCTGCGGGAACGCTTGACCCGGACGTCTGAAGAGCTTCACCGGAGCCGTGGTGAGGCGCCTCCAATGCCTGATTCTGAGACAGGATCACAGAGTCAGGATAACGCGACCAGTTCCTCGCGGGCATACGCGTGGCTGCCATAACGCCCCTTGAATTCGCGATTGAGGCGCGAGGCGTGCCCGGTCCAGTGGCCAAGTTCGTGAAAGCAGGTGCGATAATAATTGATCTGCTCAAAGAAAGCCGGTTGCGGCGGGACGCGGATGAAATCCTGTGACGGCACATAGAACGCCTTGTCGCCGCCAATCCGGAAATCGGCGCCGGTCGCCTTGATGAGGTTTTCCGCGCGGGGGATCGCATCGCATTCCGGCTGTGGTTTTGCGCCCACTGTCAGTTCCGGCGGCAGGCCCTCGCACTGTGCGGCGTTAAAAACGGTGTAGCGTTTGAGGAAAGGCACAAAAGCGGCGTCGCCGCCCTCTTTTTCGACTCTAGCTTGCTCGTCTTTCGGGATAAATTTGTCGGCGTAAACGACCATTGAGCCGCGCTCGCCTTTCATCACCGAACCGCCCAAGGCTTTGGCCTGTTTGAAAGTCAGCCAAGTCTGGCCGGAAAAGCCGTGTTCGATGGCGGCGCCCCAGAGCAACAAAATATTGATCCCGGAATATGCGCGGCCTGTCTGTGCATTCTTCGGCAGGCCTGCGGCGATGGTCGCGACTTCATTTCTTGCCGCCCATGGCTGCGCCCATGGAAAGCGTCCGGCTTCCAGTTCCTTCACGATCTTCGTTGTGACTTCCGTATAAAGATCGCTGCGGGGCTTCCTCGCGCCGTTTTGCCAACGCGGCTTCGCGCCGGGGTTCGCCGCGTTCTTTGGTTTGGCGGCGCGTCTGGGCGCATCGGTTGCGGTTTGATGTGCTGTCATGGCTGCTCGCTCCTTGCCTGCCCGCCCGCAAATTCCCCCGGGACGGCGGGGGCGGCGGAAACGGGGCGAGAAGGAGCGCCGGGCATTGAAGGCCGTGGCGCAACTGGTTTGGTAGGATGAGAAAAACAACCAAGACGGATAAAAAGCCAAAGCGGTTGCGGCGCGGCCGCCCGGCGCTATTCGCCCCGTCTTCCGTTCCGCCGCCCCCGCTGTCCCGAGGGGAATGTCTAAAAAGCCGCGGGGCGAAGCCCCGCGCCCTTATCCCGCGCGATAGCGCGGGCACGCGGCAAGGATCGTCACCGGCACGGCGAAGACGACGAATTCATCTCTTGAATTTGTCGGCTTCGGGCCGCCAATCACTCTTGATTGGCGCGCCTAGAGCCTGGCGCCGCGAAGCGGCGGCCGCCCGCCAAATAAGAAGCGCAAAGCCCGAATCCAGCTATTTTGGATGCATTCAGCTTACGATATAAACAAAATATGGCCTTGACACCATATGACTAGAAAGGCATATTAATGCCGAATTGGACAGTCAGGCTGCATGACGCGTTTGAGCCCGAATTCGAGGCGCTGGCCGAGGCCGTGCAGGACGAACTCATTGCCTAGGCGCGGGTGATCAAAACCTTCGGCCCGGCGGCGGCCGCCCGCGCGTCGATACGCTGAACGGCTCGAAACACGCTATTATGAAGGAACTGCGATTTGACGCCGATGACGGCATGAGGCGGGCGGCGTTCGCCATCGATCCGAAACGCAAGGCCATCATTCTCGTGGCGGCGGACAAGTCCGGCGGAAGCGAAAAGAAGTTTTACAAGAGGCTGATCAAAACCACGGACGAAAGATTTGATCAGCATCGGGAAGCGTTTAAAGATAACAAGGAGGGTTGATCCGATGGCCCGCACATTAAACGAAGTGATGAAATCCCTGCCCAAGGCGCGCCGGGCGAAAGTCGAGGCGCGCGCCGCAGATCTCATCGCCGAGGAAGCCTCGCTGCAGGATCTGCGCAAGGCCTTCGGCCTTACGCAAGTCACCATGGCGAAAAAGCTGAATGTGGGCCAGGACACGGTCTCGCGCGTCGAGACGCGCACCGACATGCTTTTATCGACCCTTTCCGACTATGTGGAGGCTATGGGCGGCGAACTGAACCTCGTTGCAGAGTTTCCCGACCGCCCGCCGGTCCGCCTGCAAATGCTGGAGCCGCTGAAGAAGCGCGCAGCGCCGACGCGCCGCAAGGCGGCGAAAGCCAAGCGGGCGTAAAATCTGGTTATGTCTTTGTTGTTTCTTATACTCCTATTAAGTTGCCCCGCCGGTGGGCGCCCAAACTTCCGCGATACATTCCAAAGTTGCGAGGCCTCGAAAGGGCTCAAACTGGAGGTATTGCTTTCGATGAAATCGCCGCTGTCAATCTAGCTCCTAGTCATTGCAATACCTCCGCGTAAAGCGTGGTTAGCTCGAAATAGTAACCGCCTCGACGCCGATGCAAGATTTTCTTGATGAGCGCGTTTCTGGAAAGGTGAATCTCGCGTCCAAAAAATACATCGATGTTTTCGAAGGGTTTTTGGTCATATGAAGGTATTGAAGTTTGATCAGTGCTTCGAACGTCGTGTGTTCGCGTAATGTCATCGCCAGCCAAACCGAATATTTTTCCTTAAGATTAGCCACTGAGCCCGGGTCCAGAAGCGCAGTCGCGTCAAGCATGGGCGTGACTGTGTCACTCTTCGCCTTCAGCTTCCAACCCGAGACATGGGCCCCAGTCGAGGCGCAGGATCCGCGCCATACCTGCAAAACGCTTCTCGCCCACCACGCTCCTCAGGTGCGATTCCACCTCTTCCATTGCGGCACGTACGTCGAGAGCGATCCTCTCGCCGAGTTCGGTCATATATATTGTCTTCTGCCGCTTATCATCGGGGTCTTCCTTCAACTCAAGTGCGCCTATGCGCTGCAGCTCTTGAGTAACTTTGTATACAGCCTGGCGACTAATTCCCATGCGTCTGGCAACTTCAGAGGCGTGGGTAACGCCGCAATTGAGATGACAAAAGAAGGTCAGGTGAGCACCGGTGAGTTCCTTGTGTCCCTTCGCCTTGATGAGATGCAACAAACTTGCGGACATCCACTGATTGGCGTTGATAAGCGCTTGGCCGAGCGGCTGCTCAAGGGGTGCAACGCCTGCTTCATTTGTAAACTTTATTGACATTTTTGCTTCCGGGTGTTCTTATGTAAATTAAGTTTACAAAAGAGCCGGGTCAATGGATGGTGTTCGCTGGACGCTTCGCTTGAATGTCTTTACTTGCAGCGCATTCGGCATACTGTTTACGCTCCATTCGCCGGGAGTTGCCGCTTATCTTGGGGCTTTTCCGCCATTTTTGTTAAGATTGATAGGCGCGATGTTATTTTTGCACAGCGCCCATTTGCTGTTCGGCTCCTTTAGAAAGACGGTCCTTCCTGTTGAGGTCTACTACTTTTCAGCAGGGGATGTTCTCTGGTATCTGGGGTCGCTCCTCCTGCTCGTCAGTACTGATTTCATTACAACCACCCACGGCGCTGTCGCAGTGATCGTCGTCGCGGTTATCGTCGGGACAATCGGTCTAGCACAGCTTTGGTTCTTGGCTAGTGCGACTGAACGATCCTATTCAGACAGCTTGTCTTCAGATTGCATTCCACGGCATTTCACTCGTTTGGAGGCGATCGGCTTTTCCTGGATGCGCGTCAAGACGTGGGTGAAGATCTGGCTGTTCGCGCTCAACGCCGTGTTTTTGGCCGCGTTGTTGTTTTGGCCGACGGAATTCGCACAAATGGTCATCGCGGCCTACTTCGCGACAGCGCCATTACTACTCGCACTCATGATCGTTCAAAGAGGGCTAACCCGACTCTTGGGCATCGCGCATCTCATTCCATGGGCTCCTCTTCTGGCTTATGTCGCCCTACGGCTTTCCGGCGACCTTGCTGGAGAGCAGATCACCTATCAAGGCCATGCCGGACTATTTATTTATGCAATCGTGCTGTTGGGTTTCGTGGCCGTCTGTCTGGCGTTCGATGTTTATGATCTAGCGTGCTGGATACGCGGTGACAGGGCGCGGATCGGGTCTCAAACGGATCTGCTGTCGCGTGAACGCGGTGAGGCCGCAACGTGACAAAATACCTCTTTCACCGAGCCTGTCAGATATTCTGTGTAAGCAGCTTTACCGGCGTAGGTTTCAGATCTGGTTTGGCATTCTGTC
>JBGTFV010000004.1:0-10276 GCA_041747095.1 Parvularculaceae bacterium | reverse complement strand
TCGCTGTGAGCCCAGTCTCGGTGCGCGGGGCGGCGGGCGCGCTGCCCGCGCTCTGGATCCGCCCGGACGATGCGCGAGCCGCCCCCCTTATTGCATTCTTCCACGGCGGCGGCTGGTGCCTAGGTCAGTCATCGGACTACCGTTCTTTTCTTGTTGACCTCGCCCGCCTCAGCGCCGCATCGATCGTCAGCGTTGACTATCGTCTGGCGCCGGAACACCCCTTTCCAGCCGCTTATTTCGACGCGCTCGCCGCTACGGCTGACATCGCAGAAAGAGCGCACGAGTTCGGCGGCGACCCAGATCGTTTCGGCGTCATGGGCGACAGCGCAGGCGGCAATCTGGCGGCAATCGTGGCGCAGCACTTCCCACGAACAACGGATGCGCCATCCGGAAGCGGCTTTGGCGCCATCAAACTGCGCGCGCAATTTCTACTTTATCCCATGCTGGATGTCTCTAGTCCGCACACCGCCTATCAATCGCGGCTCATGTATGGAAACGGCGATCATTTTTTGGCGAACCTGAATATCGACACCAGCGCAGCCGCTTACCTGACCGACGCGACATTGGCCTCAGACCCGCGCGTCTCGCCCCTCCTTGCGACGACTCTCGACGGCCTTGCGCCCGCCTATATTCTGGCGCCCGGCTGCGATCCGCTCCGCGACGAGGCCGAGGTCTACGCGCGTCGCCTCAACAAAGCCGGCGTCGAGGCAGTATTCGACTGTCACCCCGGCGCCCTTCACGCATTCCTGTCATTCGGCGTTCTGACAAGCTCCCGGTTGGCGCGTCGGCGCCTGGCCGACGAGATCGGCCGCCTGCTGCCGAGCAGCTAAGAAATAGCAAAACTTCCTGCAACAGGGTTTTGCGCATAAGCGAATTTCACCAAAGCAGTATGTAAAGTCCGGCGAGCAGCGCGGCGACCATGACTCCCAGAAAATTGAACGACGGGCGGGTCACAAAATTGATGTCCGATAGCTCAACAACGCGGCCAACAGCCGGCGCGAGAGCAGCGCGCGACATGACGACGCCTGCGACGGTGCAGGACAAGAAAACAATCCAGATCCTGATGATAAAAGGGATTTCGGGCGCGCCGAACTTGAGGGCGATATTGAATGCGACCGACCCGAAGAGCGCTGCGAAGGCGCCCAAGGCATTGGTCCGTTTCGAAAAAAAGCCGAGAAGAAAAACCGCAACGACGCCGGGAGCAATGAACCCGGAATATTCCTGCACGGCCTGAAAGCCGCTTTCGAAACCACCGATGAAGGGCTTTGCGAGCACCAGGGCAATTACGATGGCGCTGCAGGCGGCGATGCGGCCCACCGATACATAATGACGCTCAGTCAGATCAGCCCGGATCGACCGGTAGATGTCCATCGTGAATATCGTTGAGATCGAGTTCATCATCGATGCGAGCGATGAAATGATCGCGGCGATCAACGCGGCGAAAACAAGTCCTCTCATGCCGGCGGGCGCGAGCTTCATCAGTTCGCCATAGGTGCGGTCGGATTTTTCTGCGAGCGCCGCTCCATTGATGACGCCCTCCGACGCCAGCATCACGGCGGCGATACCCGGTATGACGACAAAGAGAGGAATGAGCAGCTTGAGAAAGGCCGCAAATGCAAGCCCCTTCTGCGCTTCCGCGAGGTTCGGCGCGCCAAGCGCGCGCTGGATGATGTACTGATTAAAACCCCAATAGGAAAAATGCAGCACCCATAATCCGCCAAGCAGCGTCCAGATGCCCGGCAGATCGCCGTAGGCGGGGTGCTCGCGCGCGAGGATCATTTTGAAATGCCCCGGCATCTCATTGTAAAGTCGCAAAAGACCGCCGGTCGGACCAGACGCCCCGCCAATCTGGTCGAGCGCAATCCACGTAAGCGCCAGCCCGCCGAAGATCAGGATCGTCACCTGCACAATATCGGTCAGCGCAACTGCCTTCAGTCCACCGTAGATTGAATAGACCGCCGCAAAGAGCCCAAGCGCCGCCATCGACGCCATCACAGGCAGGCCGGTCACCGAGTTAACGGCAAGACCGCCAAGCCAGAGCACCGTTGTGAGATTAACCGCCGTATAAAGAACGATCCAGTAAACCGACATCAGCGATTTGACGCCATGACCATACCGCTGGTCCAGAAACTGCGGCATCGTATAGATGCCGCGTTTCAGAAAGATCGGCAGGAACCATTTGGCGACGATGATAAGGACGATGGCGGCCTGCCATTCATAGGCCGCGATCGCGATACCGACCGCGTATCCCTGCCCTGACTGACCGATGATCTGTTCCGCCGAGATATTCGCGGCGATCAACGATGCGCCGATCGCCCACCACGGCAGCGCGCGGCCCGCGAGGAAGTAATCTTCCGTGCTTTTGGACTGCCCCGCTGGAACGCGCGAAACCCATAACGCTACCGCGAGGAGCGCTATTCCGTATGCAGCGACAATGACGAGATCGATTGATGCAAGCGACATGTCGGCCCACCCTGCCAGTATTCGACGTCCGCCCTCGCGGCGCTTCAGCAGCCAATCATTTCGCCATGTTCTCTCGCGCCCAGACAAGCGCCGCCTTTGTCAGCGGGTTCATCGCCTGACCCAGCGCCCGCGGACAAAACCGGCGTTGAAAGGCGAGAATGGCGGCGGCCGGGGCGAACCTGCCCGGCGCAACCTCGGCAATCTCATAACCAATCTCCCCAAGCATGGCCAACGCGTCCGCATAAGGAATATCTGGCCGCGGCCCGCCGTCATAAACCCCAATCGCCTGCCCTGCCTTGGCGAGCCGGTTCCAGGGGAAACGCTCGCCCGGGTCTTCCTTGCGTCCCGGGGCCACGTCAGAATGCCCGAGGACGCGCGATACCGGCACGGCATGGCGGGTGCGGATGTCGGCGACCAGCGCCACGACCATGTCGATCTGGCGACTGGAAAAATCCCGGTACCCCCATTCATGACCGGGGTTGACGATTTCGATCCCGATTGAACGAGCGTTTATATCGGTCTCGCCCTGCCAGCTGGCGAGCCCAGCATGCCAGGCGCGCATGTCTTCAGGCACCATGCAATAGATGACGCCCGTCTCGTCCACGACGTAATGGGCGCTGACTTTCGCCTCCGGATCGGCGAGCCGCGCCAGCGCTTCCTCGGCCGTCTGCATGCCCGTGTAATGCAACACAATTGTATCGACGGCGCGGCCCCGCTCGTCAAAATTGGGCGACGGCGCCGGTTGGGCGCCGCGTATCCGGCTCACGTCCGGTCTTGTCATCACGCCTCCCTCGTTGGCGATTGGGAAACGCGCGCTTGGACGATCGGCTGGGCCACCAGCGGTTCCGGCGCGCCAGGCTCCGGCGCTGTTTTAGCGCCGCGAAGGATGACAATGCCGACGCCGAGGATTGTCATCAAGCCGCCGATCATAAATCGCCACCCGAACGGCTCGCCGAGAATGGGGATCGAAAACGCGACCGCCAGCAACGTCGTCAGCAGGCCGCTCGGCGCGACCGTGGATACCGGCAGTCGCTGAAGCAGCCAGTAATAGGCCGTATGCCCGAATACGGATGCGCCGAGCGCTGAATAAACAATTGCCCCGGCGACAAGCCAGCGGTCGCTCGCCATCAGCGCTTCAGCCTGACCGTTCTCGAACACGCCGGTCAGCACCCAGAGCGTTGCGGATCCGATGACGGCGAACCAGGCCAGCAGCTCCTGCGGCCGGAAGCCAGGCGATTTCTTGATCAGGATAGCGCCTACAGCTTCGGTGAATGCAGCAATGGCGACGAGCCCGACGCCAACGCCGATTTTAGCCTCGCTGCGTCCGAGCGCGATGACGGCAACGCCGGCGAACGCGAAAGCGATGCCGAGGCTGCGTCTCCAGCCAATCTTCTCACCCAGAAAGATCACCGAGAGAATGGTTGCAAATGGAACGTAGAGTTCGATGGCGATCGCGCTTGCAGACGCCGTGGCGAGGTTAATGCCCGTAAACATGAAGGCGTAATTCAGCGCCCCGAGGCAAATGCCGGCCGCCGCGATCTTGCCCATTTTTCCCGGCCGCCAGCGTAGGAAGGGAGCCATGATAAGCGCGACGAGCGACATCCGGATCGCCGCGTAAAACATCGGCGGGATCTCGCCCACCGCGGTCTTGATCACAATGAAGTGAAAACCCCAGACAGAGCACATGGCGAGGAGGACGGTCAGCTCGCGCGGGCTCACAGGCTTTCTCCAAAGGGAAGCAGCAGGAATATCCGGCGACGTCCTTAGGACGTTTTTCGATCAAGAGGAAATGGACCAGGCCGAAAATGCGCTCAAATCCGGCGCGTTGAGCAATCTGACTTCCGGCGATGAACGGTAAACCTTGACGGTCGCTCAGGCCGGTTTGGCGTGTCGCCAGCCGCCGCTCGATTTTGAGCGGGATACGCTTGCGCGGATCGCAGAGAACGCGATGGCGAGCGGCGCAAAAATAGCGAGCGCCGCCATGGCGATGGCCGAAGCAAGTAAAACGACCGCCAGAAGAAACCCGTCCGCTACAATCCGCACCAGGGTTTTCGTGGCTGCTGGGTCCGCAGCCTTCACCGAAGATTGCCCAAGGCGGTTGGCGCGGTCGCCTGCATCGCCTTTGCCGTCCGAATGGTTGAATGGATACTCCACAATTGGATGTAATCATGCGCCGACGCGCGCGTCCAGTGGCGTCGATGCGGCAGATCGGGCTCGTTTTGCGACAGCACCCTTCGCCGGGACTCAGATCCGTGCGCCCGCGCGGATTTTTTCATAGGCGGCGTTGATCGCCGCCGTACGGTTCTCGGCAATCCGAACAAGATTTGCCGGCACGCCGCGGCCGATCAAGGCGTCCGGATGGTGCTCGCGCATGAGGTCGCGATAGCGCGCGCGCACCTGATCGGACGGCGCCCCCGGCTCGAGTCCCAGAATGGAATAGGCGCACTCATCGCCAAGGCCGAGATGGGCGCAGCGGATGCGACCGTAAGCGCTCGCCGACATGCCGAATCGCCGCGCGGCGTTTTCCAGGAGAGCGAGTTCGTCCGGGTGGGCGACGCCATCGGCCAGCGCCACGTGGAAGAGGCAATCAAGCACGTCTTCCAGCACAACCGGCTCATCGTGAAAAATGCGCGCGACCCGGTCGATATAGTGATCAAAGCCCGCAACATCCTGTTGGGCGAGCTGGTAAATCATCCGGACTTTGGGCGCTTCGCTTTCGGGATACTGGAAAAACTGCTGGAAGGCGGCGATCTCATTATCAGTCACCGCCCCGTCGGCGCGCGCCATCTTTGCAGACAACGCGATCAGCGCGACCGAAAAAGCCACCTCGTCGCGATTCGCTTTGGCGTTGGCGATCGCGTCAAATAATGCCCCGATCGTGCGCTCGCGCACGGTCTCGAGAGCCGCGGCAATACGCTCCCAGAGGCTGGGTTGTTGCGCTGTCGACTGAAGGGACGCCTCACTCATGGTTGCTCCTGTGTCGCGCCCAATAGTAATCCGGACGCCGGGACCCCGCCACCCACGCTTTACGCGTCATTTGCGATGGAAGTGAGGCTGCGGGACGATAGCCGAAGAACATGCCGCCGTAATACGAGCAAGTTTGGGGAAAAAATTCAAAAGTGCAGATTTTCCTCAACTCCATCGACGGGCGCACTGATTTCCCCAGTCTGTGCGCCTTCCTGTGGAAAAAATGATTCGCGCCGCGAATCGCAGACTTAGCAAACGGTCGGCGCAATACTTGCGCCACAAAGCATGAAGGGCAGGTTGTCATCCGTTCTTTCTGAGGGGATTATCCCGTGCCTCAGTCGTGGGGCGACCGTGACGGCGGCGTGCGTTCTTTGCGCATTGCTGTTCAATCGGTGATCGTGGGGCGTCAGCTTCGATCGGATATGTTCCATCGAGCGAGACATTCGAGCTGGGGAGCCAAGCAATGGGCGTCGTGTTGTCTCAATTGCGCGTGGTTGCTGGCGGCGTGTTGTGCGGGGCCGCTTTCATGATGATCGCTTTAGTGGTTGCGGGGGCAGTTTAACCGACACGTCCTGTTAAAATTTACGCTGCGCTTTCGGTCGCGAGCGCTGGTTCGTAGCCAAGGATCGGCGACAGCCAGCGCTCCGCCTCCGTCAGAGGCATGTCCTTCCGTTTGGCGTAATCTTCCACCTGATCGCGGGCGATTTGACCGACGCCAAAATAGAGGGCTTCCGGGTGGCTGAAATAAAGCCCGGATACCGATGCCGGCGGGTTCATGGCGAAGCTTTCGGTAAGCGCCATGCCGGCATTCTCTTCCGCCGACAACAACTCGAAGATGGTCGCTTTTTCGGTGTGGTCAGGCTGGGCTGGATAACCGGGCGCCGGGCGAATGCCGCGATATTTTTCGGCGATCATATCGTCTACGGACAAAACCTCGTCCGAAGCGTAAGCCCACAATTCGCGTCGCACCATCGCATGCAGCCGCTCGGCGAAGGCCTCCGCAAGTCGGTCGGCGAGGGCTTTTGCCATGATGGCGGCGTAGTTGTCGTTGGTGTTGTCGAAGGAGGCCGCCAGCGCTTCCTCTCCGATGCCCGCCGTCACCGCGAAGGCCCCGATGTAGTCGGCTTTGCCTGATCCTGCCGGGGCGACGAAATCGGAGAGGCAATAATTTGGCGCGCCGTTCTCGCGTTTACCCATCTGCTGGCGCAGGCAATGCAGCGTTGCGATCTCCTCTCGCCGGACTTCGTCCCGGTAAAGAGCAATATCGTCGCCCACGGCATTTGCCGGCCAGAATCCGCACACCGCATTAGCAATCAACAGCTTCTCGTCAACAATGCGCGCAAGCATTTTCTGCGCATCGCTCCAAAGGGCGCGCGCGGACTCGCCAACAATGTCGTCATCGAGAATTTGCGGATAACGACCCGCAAGCTCCCAAGCTGAAAAGAACGGCGTCCAGTCGATGTACTGAGCGAGCGTTGCAAGATCGAAGTTTCGAAAAGTCCGCACGCCAAGAAAAGTGGGGCGCGGCGGCGTGTATTCGGACCAGTCTATTTTCGGGGCGTTCTCGCGAGCCTTGGCGAGCGGGAGCCGAACGGAACGGTCGCGCCCAGCCGCATGCTGGATGCGCAGGCGTTCATATTCCGCATTTGTCTCCGCGATAAAGGCGGGACGGCGCGCCTCGGAGACGAGCGTTCCGGCAACGCCAACCGCGCGGCTCGCATCCGTGACGTAGATGACCCCGTGGTCGTAATTCGGCGCGATCTTGACCGCTGTATGGGCGCGGCTTGTCGTTGCGCCGCCTATAAGCAGCGGCACGGTAAAGCCCTGACGTTTCATTTCAGCAGCAACGAAGCGCATCTCGTCAAGACTCGGCGTGATAAGCCCTGACAGACCGATCATGTCGACGCCGTGTTTTTTAGCTTCGGCGAGAATGCGATCGGCGGGAACCATGACGCCGAGGTCAATCACTTCATAGTTGTTACACTGAAGAACAACGCCGACGATGTTCTTGCCGATGTCGTGCACGTCGCCTTTCACTGTCGCCATCAGAATCTTGCCATTGGCCTTGCCCTGCTCAAGACCCTGTTCAGCTTTTTCCTTCTCCATGAACGGCGTTAAATAGGCGACCGCTTGCTTCATCACGCGCGCCGACTTTACCACCTGGGGCAGGAACATCTTGCCTGCCCCGAAAAGATCGCCAACGACGTTCATGCCGTCCATCAGCGGGCCTTCGATGACGTGAAGCGGGCGGCCAAGCTTCGTGCGCGCCTCTTCTGCATCTTCGACGATGAATTCGTTTATCCCCTTGATGAGCGCGTGCTTGAGGCGTTCTTCAACCGGTCGCTCGCGCCACGCAAGATCAACCTCGGTCTTCCGTCCTGCCCCGCCGCGATAGCGTTCGGCAACCGTCAGCAGGCGTTCGGTTCCATCCTCGCGCCGGTTGAGGATGACGTCTTCGACGGGTTCGCGCAAGTCGGCAGGGATCTCGTCATAGATTGCGAGTTGGCCAGCGTTAACAATGCCCATATCCATGCCGGCGGCAATGGCGTGATAAAGGAAAACCGAGTGCATCGCCTCGCGCACCGGCTCATTGCCCCGGAATGAGAACGAAATGTTCGACACGCCCCCCGAGACCTTTGCGCCGGGCAGGTTCACTTTAATCCAGCGGGTCGCGTCGATGAAATCGACCGCGTAGTTATTGTGCTCCTCAATACCTGTCGCGACCGCGAATATGTTTGGATCGAAGATGATGTCGTCAGCGGGGAAACCGATTTTCTGCGTCAGCGTCCGATATGACCGCTCGCAAATTTCGATCTTGCGCGCAGCGGTGTCGGCCTGCCCTTTCTCGTCGAACGCCATGACGACCGCCGCCGCGCCATAGCGCATCACCT
This sequence comes from Parvularculaceae bacterium, assembly GCA_041747095.1. Taxonomy (GTDB): domain Bacteria; phylum Pseudomonadota; class Alphaproteobacteria; order Caulobacterales; family Parvularculaceae; genus Amphiplicatus. The sequence goes on along the minus strand of JBGTFV010000004.1, from coordinate 1,955 downwards.
TGCTCGCCGCCGCGAGGAACGTTTCTTCGCCCTCCTTCAGCGATATGGAGTTAACGATCGCCTTGCCCTGAACGTTTTTCAGGCCCTCCTCGATCACCTCCCATTTGGAGCTGTCGATCATGACCGGCACGCGCGCGATATCGGGCTCAGAAGCGATCAGGCGCAGGAACGTACGCATTGCCGCGACGCCGTCGAGCATGCCCTCGTCCATGTTGACGTCGATGACCTGTGCACCGTTTTCAACCTGTTGCCGCGCGATGGCGAGCGCGGCTTCATAGTCCCCATCCTTGATGAGATTGCGAAACTTCGCCGAGCCGGTGACGTTCGTCCGCTCACCGATATTTATAAACGAAGGGCGGGTCATGCGGCGGCGGGAACCGATTTTGGACGCACGCCGAGCATGTGGCAGAGCGCGTAGACGAGGTCGTCGCGGTTGAGCGTATAGAAATGGAAGTGCTTCACGCCTTGTTCTGCAAGATCGAAGCACTGTTCAGCGGCGACCGTCGCGGCGATCAACTGCCGCGTTGCAGGGTCTTCATCAAGATTCTGGAACAGCTTCACCAACCGGCCGGGGATCGTCGCCCCGCACATGTCCGCCATGCGGCGCAAGCCAGCGAAATTCGTGATCGGCATCAAGCCCGGGACGATGGGGATGGTCACGCCGGCGGCGCGGGCGCGGTCGAGATACCGGAAGAACACCGTGTTATCATAGAAAAACTGGGTCACGCCGCGCGTCGCGCCAGCGTCAATCTTGCGCTTGAGCATATCGATGTCGGCGGCGAGCGACGGGCTGTCAGGGTGTTTCTCTGGGTAACAACCGACCGACACTTCGAACGGCGCGATGGCCCGCGCGCCCGCGGCGAGTTCCGCAGCGTTGGCGTAGCCGCCCGGATGGGGAACGTAAGCTTGCCCCACGCCGCCCGGAGGATCGCCGCGCAGCGCCACGATATGTTTTACGCCTGCAGCCCAGTAGCTGCGTAACACGTCATCGACTTCCGCGCGGGTGGCCGCAACGCAGGTGAGGTGCGCAGCGACCTTCAGATCGGTCTCCTGAACGATGCGCGACACCGTTTCATGGGTGCGCTCGCGCGTCGATCCGCCTGCCCCATAAGTGACGGACACAAAATCGGGCCCAAGCGGCGCAAGCTTTTCGACGGCCGCCCACAGTTTCTCTTGGGTCTGGGGCGTCTTTGGCGGAAAGAATTCAAATGATATGCTGAGGTCTGACAATGCAATCACTTTCCATCTAGCGCGCGACGAGACGCGTATTCAGTTTCCGGACAGACTGAGGCGCGACGCAGAGCCAGATTTTCACCGTAAGCGAGGCGCGATCTGCGGCGGCGGACGGCAATGAGTGCGTTTCGACCAGTTCAAGCCCGCACGCCGCGCACCAGCTTTCGACTTCTTCATCGGGGAAACCGAGCCGCCGATGGGCATGCGCCTCGCGCAGAAACTCCAGTTCGTGCGGCGCGAAGTCGGAAATAATGAGGCGGCCGCCCGGCTTCAAAAGTCTCGCCGCTTCGGCGACCGCCGCGCTCGGCTCGGCGAGGAAATGCAGGACCTGATGGATGCAGACGACATCTGCGGCGCCGTTCTCGACGGGCAACGCGAACAGATCGCCATGGCGCACCTGCGCGTGGCCAACGCCGGCGCCATCCAGATTGGCCCGCGCGACCGAGAGCATCTCGCGAGACAGATCGAAGCCGACGCCTTCCTCATACCGATCTGAGAAGAGCGTCAGCATCCGGCCCGTACCGGTGCCGATGTCGAGGAACAATTCGATTGGCGCATCGCCGACGAGGGCGCGCATCCGTTCCTCGATTGCCGCTTCCTCAATATGCAGGCCCCGGACAGTATCCCAATCGGCGGCATTATCCTTGAAATAGGCTGCGGCGATTGCCGCCCGCGCCTGGCGGCTCTGGTCGAAGCGGTCGCGATCGCGCACCATCAGCCGG
>JBGTFV010000003.1:0-8130 GCA_041747095.1 Parvularculaceae bacterium | reverse complement strand
CGAAGCGCAAAACGCGTTTGTCGCCGCCCGTCCGCCTGGCCACCATGCCGAGCCGGAACGGGCCATGGGCTTTTGTTTTTTCAATTCAGCCGCCATCGCCGCGCGCCATGCGCGGGCCGCCCACGGGGCGCGCCGCATCGCGGTCGTCGATTTCGACGTCCACCATGGGAACGGCACCGAGTTGGCGTTCTGGGATGATGAAGACGCGTTTTTCGCTTCATCCCACGAGTGGCCGCAATATCCAGGCACCGGTCGGGCGAGCGACCAAGGGGCATTCGGCAACGTCGCCAATGCGCCCCTGCCTACGGGAACGGACGGGCAGGGCTTCCGGCGCGCATGGGGCGAGCGGCTTCTGCCGGCGCTCTCCGACTTCAAGCCCGATTTCATCGTGATCTCGGCAGGGTTCGACGCCCACCGGGCCGATCCGCTGGGCGGGCTCGAACTTATCGAGGACGACTTTGCGTGGATCACGAACGAGATTCTCGGCGTCGCGCGCGAGGCCTGCAATGGCCGGGTCGTCTCGCTGCTCGAGGGCGGCTATGATCTCGCCGCTCTCGGACGATCGGCCGCAGCCCATGTCCGCGCGCTGATGGCCGCGTCCCCGCAGCTTACCCCGCAACTTACCCCGTAGCTTGATCGCCCCTGCAAACCCGCGTCATAACCGGAAAGGGAACGAAATAGCCAAGAGGGGCGGCGCTCGGATGAGCGGACGCATCATCACCGCGCGGCATGGCCGCCCGAACGTGTCGCGGGATCTGAAGATCTCCGCGCGCGAATATGGCGCGTGGTGGGCGGCTTATGACGATAGCGGCCTGCATCCGGACGAGCGCCCGCCAGAGGGTCTGAAGGTCCTCGCCGCCGCCGCGCCTCTGGTAATTTCCTCCAGCCTGCCGCGCGCCATTGAAACAGCCCGACAGCTGACTGATGGGACGCGCGAGGCGCCGGCCGATCCGCTTTATGTCGAAGCGCCCCTGCCGCCGCCGCCCGTGCCGTTCTTCAGGCTGCGCCCTGGACAATGGGGCGTTGTCAGCCGGATTTTCTGGATTTGCGGGTTCGCGCCCGAGGGCGTTGAAAATCACTGGCAGACCTGGGAGCGGGTTGACCGTATTGTCGCGCGCCTTGCCGCTCTCGCCGCCGACGGGGACGTGCTGTTGTGCGCCCATGGCTATCTCAACTGGATGATCGACCGGCGCCTGCGGCGCGGCGCGAACCGGATTGGGGTCTGGCGGCGATCGGCGCAATCGGGCGGCAATGACTACTGGTCGTGGCGGGTCTACGAACCCATTGGCGGGCTAGGGGAAGCTGCCGGAACCCGGGCGGCGCCGGCCCGTCCGGCCGCAAAGGCTGCGGAATAGGGAGCAGGAGGGAAGCGCGATGGCGAAGAAATCGGAAATTGACGGCCTCAGTTTTGAGGCGGCCCTCGCCGAACTTGAGCAGATCGTTTCCAAGCTGGAAGCGGGGTCGGTCGACCTCGAGGCCTCGATCGCCCTTTACGAACGCGGTGCCGTCCTCAAGGCCTTTTGCGAGTCGAAGCTGAAATCGGCGCAGGAAAAGATCGAGAAGATTGTCGCGGCTGACGGCGCCGAGACGAAAACGGCGCCGGCGACTTTCGAATAGGTATTTTTTCCACTTGACCTCCGCGGTCACTTGTGAATGCGCAACTTCGAAGCGTGGGCGACAGGCGAAAACTGATGCGTCGCTGCAACACCATTTGCCTCGCGAGCAATCGAATTAAAATTATGAATTGACCGTCACCGCGTTGAAATAAAAGCTTCATCCAGCAACGGAGCGGCGTGGCGCGAGGGCAGCCGCAGACCGGAGCGTCAACTGATTTGAGGGGCTCAAATGCAAAATACTCTGAAAAATCAACGTCGATTCCGCTTGGCGCTTGGCGCAGGCGCGTCTTTTGGCGTTCTTGCCTTCGCCTCGATGGCGGCGGCGCAGGAAGTTGAAACCATTCCGCCGGCGCCGGTCGCCGAGGAAGCAAGCGGCGATACCGTTGTTGTGACGGGTTCGCGGATCCGGCGTCAGGTAGACACCACGATTGATGTCACTGAGATTGGCGCGGCCGAGATTACCGATCGCGGATTCACCAACGTTATTGAAGGCATTGAACAGCTGCCATTCGTTGGCGCCGGCGTTAACAACCAAGGCGGCAACGTACAGTTCGGCGACAACAATGCGTTTCCCGACCTGCTGAACCTCGGTACGAACCGCACACTGTCACTGGTAAACGGTCGCCGGTTTGTCGGCGCCAACCAGGCGACGGTTTTTGTTCCCGACAACCAAAACGGTGCGCAGGTTGACCTCACGGTCATCAACCCAGCCCTTATCGAGCGGACGGAAATCCTTACCGTCGGCGGCGGCCCGATCTACGGTGCTGACGCGGTGGCCGGTGTTGTCAACGTCATCCTGAAAGACGACTTCGAAGGAAAGCAACTGTTGCTTCAGGGCGGTCTCACTCAGGAAGGCGACGGTGGAAACTATCGCGCCTCAGGCGTCTGGGGTAAAAACTTCCTTGGCGGCCGCGCCAACATCACGCTCGCTGGCGAATATTCGCACAGCGACCTGATCCGTTCTAGTCTCGGCGGTAACCGGGTGGCGGATCAAGCCTTGGCCAGCTTCCTGAACCCGCTGAATTTGTCGGCGACTGACGGCATCCCGAGCACGATCTTCCAGGGCGGCACGACCAATCCGCTGATCCCGACGGGCGGTATTCTCGCGACGTCGCAATTCCTGACTGCGGCTTCGAACGGTGCTTTCTTCCCTAACACTGGGACGCAGTTCCCGGGCGGCCTTTCGGCATTCCAGTTCGCGCAAACGCCGGCCGGCCAAGCGATTGACCCCGCGCTGTTCATCGGCACGTTTGGCAACGTCGGCCAGACGCTTCGTATTCCGAACACCGATCCCGCGACATCGGCATTCCTGCCGTTCCGCGCGGTGACGTTGCAGTTCGATCCGAGCGGCAACCTCGTACCGTTCAACTTTGGCGATATCCAGCCACCGCTGGCGGCTCAACGCGGACTTGTTGTCGGCGGCGACGGTTTCCCGAACGCCGGGTTCAATAACCTTCAGTCGGAGCAAACGCGTTACGCGTTCAACGCGCTGGGCAAGTACGAGTTTTCGGACAGCCTTCGCTGGAAAGGCAACCTGCTGTTTGCTGATGTGGAAAACGCATCGATCGGCGCGCCTTTGTCAGCCAACCCGTTGGGTAACACCACGGCGGGCAACCGTTCGCTTCCGGTTTACATTGACCAAAACCCGTTCTTCAACGCGGGCAACCTTGCGACAATCAACGGGTTGGTTGGTCAGGGATTGACCGTCCCGACCATTGGCGGCGACCGCGTTCTTTATCTCGGCCGGTCGCTCCTTGACGTCACTGGCCCCATCGACTCCGGTAACCGCTCGCGGACCTACCGTATCGAAAACGTTCTCGAGGGCGAGTTCGAAGCGATTGATCGCCAGTTCAACTGGGATATTTCGTTCGTTTACGGCCGCAGCGACAACAAGAACTTCAACGAGAACGTTCTTGACGTCGAGTTCGCGTTGGCCGCTGACGTGGTTCAAGGGGCGAACGGACCGGTATGCCGTCAGCAAACCTTGGGCGCGCCGGAACCGATCGCGGTCAGAAACCCGGGTCTTGCCTTCATTAACACCGGGCTTCCAACGCCGGTGACGCCAACCGCCGAGCAAATCGCAGCGTGCCAACCTTTGAACCTGTTCGGTTTCGGCGCGCCGTCGCAAGCCGCGATCGATTACATCTTGACGGATGTCGATTCGTCTAACTCGTCGCAGCAGTTCTATGGAGCCGGTTCGCTAGGTGGCGAGGTCATCGAGCTGCCGGGCGGTCCGCTCCAATTCAACTCGCAATTTGAGTGGCGTCGTGAGTCGAACGAATTCACGCCGGGTGCAGTGTTTGGTCTGGGTCTGGCGCAGAACACTCTCGGCCAGCCGTCGCAAGGCGTGCTGCGCTTCTTCGAAGGCGGCACGGAATTCGTGGCGCCAATCTTCGGCGGCGATGTTCGTCCGTTTGCGTTCAATTTGCTTGAACTAAGCGGCGCCGTTCGGGTTGTGAACCGCACGATTTCTTCCAACCTCAACACAGCCGCAGATAACGCCGACGGTTCGACCGCCGTCACGTTCACGGCGGGCGGTCGGTACTCACCGGTCGAGGGTTTGACGTTCCGCGGTAACCGCACGCGTTCGGTTCGCTCGCCTTCGGTCGTCGAACTGGTCGGCGCTGGCGTCACCGGGTTTACGGCCGGCGGTTCGGCGGACTTCGCTTGCGACGCCGACAACGTCAACGGCGGTCCTCCGGGCGGCATTCGCCGGGCGAACTGCATTTCCTACTTTGCGGCGCTCGGCCTCCCGGCGTCTCTCGCGGACACGCTGCAGCTGCCAAACAGCGCACGCCCCGCAGCAGGCGCAAGCAACCCTGGTCTCGATAACGAGATTGCCAACAACTGGACGGTCGGCGTCGTTATTCGCCCATCGTTTATCCCGGGTCTCACAATCGAGTCCGACTGGGTCTCCGTTGATCTTTCGGGCCAGATCGGTTTGACCTTGAACATCAACGCCTGCTTCGACAGCCCGGACTTCCCGAACACAATAGTTGGCGGGTTCGACGTCTGTAACTCGTTCGTGCCGGCAGTTGAAAACCCGATGGTCCCGGGACAGTTCGTCATCCCGGCCGTCAATCCTCTGACGGGCGCGGCGGTAAACCCTGTAGCAGGTATCGGTTCGCCTACAGCTAACCAGATTGCTGGCTCAGTGGGCTTCGCCTTCTTCCCAACTGTCAACCAAGGCTTGACCGAGCTTCGCGCGCTGAACTCGACCATTACGTATCAGTTTGAACTTGCTGATGTGCTTGGTTCGATGGCGAATAACTGGGGCGGTGTTCAAACGCGTGGGGCCGTCTACTATCTCGACCGGTTCGACAACTTTGCAACGGGCGCAGCAAACTCGCTGAACCCGGCAGCGGGCGAGCCTGGCAACCCGACGTTCCGTACCCGGCTCGACTTTGCACACTCGATTGGGAAACTGACGCACACGCTGCAGTGGTTCCGCGACTCGTCGACTGTGGTGAACGTCGCTATCCCGTCGGAGCAATTCCCGGATCAGACGTTCGACTTCTCTCGTCCGGCATTCAACACGTTCAACTACAACGTCCGGTACGAGATCAGCGACAACATCACCGCGCGTTTCGTTGTCAACAACCTGACAAACGCCCGGTTGTTTGAGGAAGCAAACCTTGCGGGCGATACGATCGGTCGCCGCTTCATCGGCAGCGTGCAGTTCAACTTCTAACGGCTGCTTTTTAAACCACTATACAAGATCTCGCAGGCCCCGCTCTCGAGCGGGGCCTGTTGTTTGTTAGCCCCGTAAATCGCCTAATCGGCCGAATTTAACGATGATGTGACCCGAAAAGGCTGGAGAAATCCGCTGGAACGGTTAATACCACGCGATTACGCCGCCGCCGGCGCCCTGTCGGCGGAGGGCGACGTGCAAACTAGGTCGCTCTGGAACAAGGCGATTTGCACTTGGGCAGTTGCGAACAGGGCCATTGTCAGAAGGGGCGCCCCATGCCAGCGAACATTTCAGCCGATCAAGTCAAGATTGAAACCCCGTTGCTCGATACGGTGACTTACCCGGCTGATCTTCGCAAACTCGACAAGAGCCAGCTTCGTCAGTTTGCAGACGAACTCCGCGCCGAGGTGATCGATGCGGTGTCAGTAACCGGCGGTCACTTGGGGTCCGGCCTGGGCGTCGTTGAGCTGACGACCGCGATCCATTATGTCTTCAATACGCCGGACGACCGCCTCGTCTGGGACGTCGGCCACCAGTGCTATCCGCACAAGGTGATCACGGGGCGGCGCAAACGCATCCGCACCTTGCGCCAGGGCGGCGGGCTTTCCGGCTTCACCAAACGATCAGAGAGCGAATACGACCCCTTCGGCGCGGCGCACGCGGCGACGTCGATCTCGGCCGCGCTCGGCTTCGCCCGCGCGCGCGATCATCTGGGCAAGGACAATCACGCCATCGCCGTGATCGGCGACGGGTCGATGTCGGCCGGCATGGCCTATGAGGCGATGAACAACGCCGGCCATCTTGGCGCGCGCATGGTCGTCATTCTGAACGACAACGACATGTCGATCGCCCCGCCGGTCGGCGCGATGAGCGCCTATCTCGCCCGCGCCGCTTCATCGGGGGTTTATCAGGGCTTCCGGAAATTTTCCAAGCAATTAGGCAAGCGCCTGCCTCAGGCCGTGTACAAACAATTGGCCAAGGCCGAGGAATACGGTCGCGGCATGTTCACGGGCGGCACGCTGTTCGAGGAGCTCGGCTTTTATTATGTGGGCCCGATCGACGGGCACAATCTCGATCACTTGATCCCGGTGCTCGAAAACGTCCGCGACATGAAGGACGGCCCCGTGCTCGTCCATGTCGTGACGCAGAAGGGCAAAGGGTATCCTTTCGCCGAGGCTGCCGCCGACAAATATCACGGCGTCGTCAAATTCGACGTCGTTTCCGGCAAACAGCACAAGGCGGCCTCGAACGCGCCATCCTATCAGAAAGTGTTCGCGCAGACGCTGATCAAGGAAGCCGCCAAGGATGACCGCATTGTCGGCATCACGGCGGCGATGCCATCCGGCACGAGCCTTGATCTTTTCGCTGACGCCTATCCTGACCGTTGTTATGATGTCGGCATCGCCGAGCAGCATGCGGTGACGTTCGCGGCGGGTCTTGCCGCAGACGGCATGAGGCCGTTCTGCGCCATCTATTCGACTTTCCTGCAACGCGCTTATGATTCCGTCGTGCACGACGTGGCGCTTCAGAACCTGCCTGTGCGCTTTCCCATGGACCGCGCCGGTCTCGTCGGCGCCGACGGCGCGACGCATGCCGGCTCGTTCGACCTCGCCTACCTCGGCTGCCTCCCCAACATGGTGCTGATGGCTGCGGGCGATGAAGCTGAACTGATGCATATGACGGCGACGGCCGCCGCCTATGACGAAGGTCCGATCGCGTTCCGCTATCCGCGCGGCGAGGGCTTCGGGCTCGAACTGCCCGAGCAGGGCCGCATTCTCGAGATCGGTAAGGGCCGGATCGTCCGTGAGGGATCGAAAGTGGCGATCCTCTCGCTCGGCACGCGCCTGCAGGAAGCAATGAAGGCGGCCGACAGCCTGGAGGCTCACGGCCTGCCGACAACGGTCGCGGATGCGCGCTTCGCCAAGCCCCTCGATCATGATCTGATCCGCCAGCTCGCGCGCCACCATGAAGTGCTCATCACCATCGAAGAGGGCTCGGTCGGCGGCTTTGGCGCGTTCGTTCTGCACTTCCTCAGCGACGAAGGCGCACTCGACGGCGGCCTCCTGAAGGTGCGTACGATGGTGCTGCCGGACATCTATCAGGACCATGACTCGCCGATGAAAATGTATGACGAGGCCCGGCTCAACGCGCCGCATATTGTCGAGACGGTCATGAAGGCGCTCGGGCGTTCGGCGGACGTCATCAAGATCCGGGGCTGACGGCTCCGGGCGTTTTCACGGGAGAGCCTCCGACGTCGAAACAGCGGCTCGATCTTTGGCTTGTTGAGACCGGCGCGTTTGAAACGCGCGCGCGGGCGCAGGCCGCGATCGCCGCCGGATGCGTGTTTGTTGACGAGGCGCCGGCGTTAAAGCCATCAGCCATGGTGTCAGTCGGGACGAACATCCGCGTCGCGGGACCCGCTCATCCTTTCGTCTCCCGGGGCGGGGTAAAGCTCGCGGCCGGACTTGACGCTTTTGGCGTCGGCCCTTCGGGCATGGTCTGCCTTGATCTCGGCGCCTCCACCGGCGGCTTCACCGATGCGCTGCTAAGGCGCGGCGCGCGCAAAGTATGGGCGGTCGACGTAGGCGCCGGGCAATTGCATCCGGCGATCGCGCAAGACGAACGGGTCATCAACCTCGAAAAAACGCATGCGCGCGACCTTACGCGGGCGCTCATTACGGATGAAATTGATATGGTTGTCGCCGACGTCAGTTTCATCAGCTTGCGGAAAGCCTTGCCGCTGGCGCTGACGCTCGCCGCGCCGGGCGCGTTTCTTGTTGCGCTCGTCAAGCCGCAATTCGAGCTTGGCCCCGACGGCGTCGG
>JBGTFV010000002.1:0-14032 GCA_041747095.1 Parvularculaceae bacterium | reverse complement strand
TTGAGGAAAAGGCTGCGGACCGGCAATCGATTTCCCGCAGCGCTGCGCTAACCGCTGACCGCGCGTCGCTTTCCGGCGCACCCGCGGCGATCTCGTTGCCCGAAGGGGCCCGCATCGGAGCGATGGCGCTCGATGGCGATCGCCTCGCCATTCACGTTGAAGGTCTCGATGGAGCGCTGGTGATTATTTACGACGCCCTCGAAGGCCGCGTCGTTGCTGAAATTCCAATAATCAACAATGGCGCGGACAAGCCAAGAAAAGCCGCCGCCCGCAATCCCTGATAAACCACGTTGCGATCAGGTTGCCTGAACCGTCGGTTTGAACGTTAGCGCAACCCCGTTATTGCAGTACCGCAGACCCGTCGGCGACGGACCGTCATCGAATACATGCCCCCGATGACCGCCGCAGCGCGCGCAATGATATTCCGTACGCGGTAAAATTAGCTTGAAATCGCGCTTCTCGCCAATGCGTCCCGGTATGGCGTCGAAGAACGACGGCCAGCCCGTACCGCTGTCGAATTTCGTCGATGATTCAAACAGGTCTAACCCGCAGCCCGCGCAGGCATAAATGCCCTCGCGCTTTTCATCATTCAGCGGGCTCGACCACGGCCGCTCGGTCGCCTCGCGTCGGAGAACGGCGAACGCCTCAGAGCTGAGCCGGGATTTCCATTCCGCTTCGGCAAGCTGCCATTTGTCGTAATCGGGTATTGATTTTGGATCCGGGGTTTTCATGTCGGCCACCCTTTCAACGATTGCCTGTTCTTCCTGTTCGGCTCTGACGCAGGCGGTAAACCCCAGCAATGCGCCTGCGCTCATCAGCATCTTCCGGCGATCAAGCATGACCCCGCCCTCCCTTGTTTCTCTTACGCTTGTTCCGTTCACGTGAATTTGACATGGGCGGCTGACGCCTCGATCTCAACTAACAACTGCGAGAGCGATCAATAAAGGCAGCGCAAGGAGGAGCCCCGCCTCCCGATTTGATCGAAACAGGGCAAGGCATTGGGCCGGATTAGCGATATCCAACGTCTTGACCTGCCACGCGAAGTGGGCGGCCGGAAAGGCAAGGGCGGCGGCGAGCCATGACGCCCCGGTCAGCAAGAGACCGAAGCCGAATAGCGCGATTGTCAGCGCATAAAACAATGCCACCATCAGACGCGTACGGGCGCCGAACAGCCGGGCGGTCGACTTCACCCCGATGAGCGCGTCGTCGTCCCGATCCTGATGCGCGTAAATCGTGTCATACCCAAGCGTCCAGAAAATGCCCGCCAGATAGATCAGCCCAGCCGCCGGGGTCAGTTCGCCGGCGACGGCGGCGAAGGCGACAAGCACGCCCCAATTGAAAGTCAGTCCAAGAAAAGCCTGCGGCCACCAAGTGATCCGCTTGGCGAAGGGATAGGCGGCGACAAGAGCGAGCGACGCCATGCCGATCGCGATGGCGGCAGCGTTTAATTGGACAAGCACCGCGAGGCCCACGAGACAAAGGGCGGCAAGAAACACCCACGCCGCCTTCACGCTGATCTGCCCGGCGGGGAGGGGCCGCCCTGATGTGCGCGCGACTTTCGCATCGATGTCGCGATCGACGATATCGTTGTAAGCGCAGCCTGCTCCGCGCATCACAAAAGCACCAAGGGCAAACAGCGCCGCCAGTTGAACCGCCCGCGCCGGAGATATCCCCGCATCAGACGTCGCCGCCAGCCCAAGGGTGAGACCCCACCAGCAAGGGATAAGCAGCAGCCAAGTCCCGATCGGGCGGTCGGCGCGCATCAGCCTCAGATATGGACGCGCACCCATCGGGGCATAGCGCTCGACCCAATTGCCCGCGCGCGCGTCAGCGGGAAGAGCTTTGTTGATTGCGTTGGTCATCGCCTATCTTTAGGGCCGAATGGGGTGGCTGCAAATCGGCGCAAGCGCGGCTAATGGTACGCGTCATGACGCCGAGACTTTACATCAAAACGCCGCTGGCGCCTGGCGCTGACGTCGCGTTGCCGCCCGAGACGGCGCATTATCTGCGATCAGTGTTGCGGCGCGAGGATGGCGCGCCCGTGCGCGTCTTCAATGCCAATGATGGCGAGTTCGAAGCGACGATCGGCCAGGTCGGAAAGCGCGTCGTCGCGTTGCAAGTCGGAGCCCGCATTAAGTCGCCGGCTCCAGAGCCTGATCTCTGGCTCGTCTTTGCAGTCGTCAAACGGGCAGCTGTCGAGACGATCATCCAGAAAGCAACGGAGTTGGGTGCAGCTCGATTGCTACCGGTGCTCACCGCGCGCACTTACGCGGACCGGTTGCGGCTCGATCGGCTCGCGGCGATTGCCTGCGAGGCGGCTGAGCAGTGCGGTCGACTGTCGGTTCCGGCGATCGAGCCCGCGCAGAAGCTCGACGCCGTGCTGGAACGATGGGAAGTAGGGCGCCGCTGCTACTTCTGCGATGAAACGGGCGGCTCTTTTGCTACGGATGCCGTCCCCGGGAGTCAGCCGCAGCAAATTTGGGGCGGCGCAGAAGGGCGCGCCAAGCCGCTGGCGGCGGCGCTCGCTGACGCCTCTGAGCTTGCCGGCGCAGGCATTTCTGCGGCCTTCCTTATCGGCCCGGAAGGCGGTTTTGCGCCGACCGAGATCGCCCGCCTGCGCGGCGAGGACTTCATCACGCCAGTCTCGCTCGGGCCACGCATCCTGCGGGCCGATACGGCGGCGATTGCGGCGCTGTCGATTTGGCAGGCGATCTGCGGCGACTGGCGCGCCGTCTACGAAACCCCGAGCAAAGGTCTTGGCTAAATGCGCGGCCCCCTATCCCCCGGATGTCAGTCGGCGTAAAGGCGAAGGCCGAATTGAGGGTCTATGTGCATGGGAGTTGCTAGCGCGTGAGCAGCGAAAGACAGGCGAGCGGTGAACTGCAGCCGATTGAGTCCAAAGCGGAAATGATCGCGTTCATCGCCTCCGGGGCCAAGCCGAAGGAAGACTGGCGGATCGGCACCGAGCACGAAAAATTCGTCTACTGCAAAAAGTCGCTTGCGCCCGTTGCCTATGACGGCCCATCGGGCATTGGCGCGATCCTTCGAGCGCTGGGCGCCCGAACCGGCTGGGAGCCGGTAATGGAAGGCGACAACATCATTGGGTTGAAAGGCGAGGGCGCTTCGGTCTCGCTTGAGCCTGGCGGTCAGTTTGAGCTTTCCGGCGCCCCGCTCAGCACGCTGCACGAAACATGCGAGGAAGTGAATGCGCACCTCGTTGCCGTCAAGGCGGTCGCCGAGCCGCTTGGCGTAGGGTTTTTCGGCATGGGTTTCGCCCCGACATGGACGCGAGCCGAAATTCCGCAAATGCCGAAGCGTCGCTATGAAATCATGCGAAACTATATGCCCAAGGTCGGTGGGCTAGGACTCGACATGATGCATCGGACCTGCACCGTCCAGGTCAATCTCGATTTCGAGAGTGAAGCAGACATGGCGCTGAAGTTCAGAACGTCGCTTGCGCTGCAGCCGATCGCGACGGCGCTGTTTGCAAATTCATCCCTCGTCGAGGGCAAGGCGTCGGGTTGGGCCTCGTGGCGGGCCAACATCTGGACTGACACGGACGCCGACCGCACGGGCTTGCTTGATTTCGTTTTCGAAGATGGGTTCGGGTACGAGCGATACGTTGATTACATGCTCGACGTTCCCATGTATTTTGCCCGCCGCGGCGGCAACTATGTCGATTGTGCGGGTCATTCGTTCCGCGACTTCCTGGCCGGTAGGCTGGGCCCCCTGCCGGGCGAGCGCGCGCACATTCTTGACTGGGAAGATCATCTGTCTACAGCGTTTCCGGAGGTGCGCCTGAAGCGCTTCCTCGAAATGCGCGGCGCGGATTCGGGCGCATGGGCGCGTATTTGTGCGCTTCCGGCCTTTTGGGTCGGGTTGCTTTACGACGCCGATGCTCTGGCGGCGGCATGGGATGTCGCCAAAGGCTGGACGACTTCAGAGCGCAGCGCCCTTCGCCTCGATGCGGCGCGCCATGGATTCCACGCGCGCATCGCCGGGCGAACCGTACAAGAAGTAGCGCTACAACTTCTGGAAATTTCGCGAGAAGGCTTGCGTCGCCGTGCTGCGGCGGGAGCCTTCGCCGTCGATGAGACGCATTTCCTCGATCCAGTTCAGCGCGTCGCCGAAAGCGGCGTCACCATGGGCGAATACACGGCGCACCGGTTCATCGCCCAACTCGGACGCGATGTCGGGCGGCTCCTCGGCGAGAACGCATTCTGACTTCGCGCCTCAATGTATTCGATGACCCCGCTGAGGCGCTGGCGGCTTTGGAAGCGGCAGATCCAGCGCTGCGCCACGCTATCGTCGCCATTGGCGCGCCGGTCATTCGCCGCCGCGATGCCGGATTTGCGGGCCTCTTTCGCATCATCGTCGAACAGCAAGTCTCGGTGCCGAGCGCGCAGGCAATCTGGCGGCGTTGCTGCGATGGACTCAACTCCGCAGACGCGGCGGCAGTTGCTTCCCTTGGCGCAGACCAATTGCGGGCGTTTGGACTATCGCGCCCCAAGGCGCTCTATATTGCCGACTTGGCGGGGCAGATAGCCGCTGGCTCCGTCGATATGGCGGCGATCGCCACGCTTGATGACAGCAAGGCGATGGCGGCGCTCACAGCAATTCGCGGCGTCGGGCCTTGGACGGCGGCGATTTATCTCCTCTTTTGCGAGGGGCGCGTCGATGTATGGCCGCCGCGCGACGTCGCCCTGCGTGGCGCATATAGGGACGCGGCGCATGCTCCAGACCTCACTCAAGAGGAACTCGATGCGCGGGCGCAGAACTGGGCCCCGTTCCGGGGCGTTGCTGCTCACGTCCTGTGGACGTATTACGCCCATTTGAAAGGGCGCGCGCCCATTTGACTGCGCTCTACTTGAGCCGCTGTTGCATTTCAGACGACAATGCCTAGTCTCCCCCGCGATCATTTATCCAGGAATTTTTCGGCCGGGCAGGGAGCAGATATGCGGGAATGGAAGCGTATGGCAGGGATGGCGGCGGCATTGGCGGGCGGCCTTGCCGTTTCGGGTTGCGGCGAAGAGACGTCCGGCAGGTCCCCAACCGATCCGTCAGCTAACGGAGCCCGCTCCGTGGCGGAAATAGCCTATCCGGCGACCAAGATGGTCGAGGTCAGCGAAGATTATCATGGCGTGGCTGTGGCCGACCCTTATCGCTGGCTGGAAAACGATGTGCGCGTAGACGCTGACGTCGCCGCCTGGATCGAAGCGCAGAACGCCGTCACATTCGGTTATCTGAAGGCATTGCCCGGTCGTGAAGCGATCGCGGCGCGCATGACGGAATTGCTTAACTACGAACGTTATGGACTGCCCAATAAAGAAGGCGGCAGGTATTTTTACTCCAAGAACGATGGCTTGCAGAACCAATCCGTTTTTTACGTCGCCGATAAAGCTAGCGATGACGGGCGCGTGCTGATCGATCCCAATGCATGGGCGAGCGACGGCACGGTGGCGCTAGCCGGAACGTCGCCGTCACCGGATGGCTCCAAGGTCGCCTATCTCATTCAGGATGGCGGCTCAGACTGGCGCATTATCGAGGTGCTTGATGTCGCGACGGGCCAGAAAACCGCCGATCGCGTTGAATGGGTGAAATTCTCAGGTTTGTCCTGGGCCAAGGACGGATCCGGATTCTATTACTCCCGTTATCCAGAAACGAGCGCGGAAGATAAATTCACCAGCCTAAACCTCAACCAGAAAGTCTATTTCCATCGTCTAGGCGCTCCGCAAGCCGACGACCGGGTGATTGTCGAAGACCCCGCACGTCCGAAAGTCGGCTGGGGCGTTGGCGTGTCCGAAGACGGTCGCTATCTTGGTGTTTACAGTTCAGAGGGCACCGACGGTAACGGCCTTAGCTTCATCGATCTGGCAAATCCCGATCGAGGTCGGGTCGTAGCGGTAGATCATTTCGATAACAATCACAGCGTCATCGGTTCGGTCGGCTCGACATTCTTCGTACAGACAGACCTTGGCGCGCCCAACCACCGGATTGTTGCCGTTGATTTCGCCAATCCAGAACCGGACGCATGGCGTGATATCGTTCCCGAAGGGCGCTTCCCGATTGATGGCGCTTCGTTCGTGGGCGGCAAGCTGATCGTCCAGTATTTGGAAGATGCTAAGTCGGTCGTCCGCGTGCACGAACCGGACGGACGGTTCGTGCGCGACGTCGAACTTCCGGGCATTGGTTCTGTCAGCGGTTTCGGCGGCAAGGCGGGCGACCCCGAGACGTTTTACACTTTCTCCTCGTTCAATCAGCCCGGCGCGACCTATCGTTATGACGTTGCTACCGGCGAGAGCGTCATACACCGCGCGCCAGAGTTGTTGTTCAATCCCGACGATTATGTCGTCGAGCAAACCTTCTTCGACTCGACCGGCGGCGTTCGTGTGCCGATGTTCATCGTCCACCGTAAGGATGTAACGCCCAACGGCGCGCGCCCGGCGTTGCTCTACGGCTATGGCGGATTCAACATTTCGTTGACGCCTTCTTTCTCGGCGACACGCCTCCAGTGGATGGAAATGGGCGGCGTTTTCGCGCTTGCTAATATCCGCGGCGGCGGTGAGTACGGTCGCGACTGGCATGATGGCGGGCGCCTCGCGAACAAGCAGAATGTGTTCGACGATTTCATCAACGCTGCCGAGGCGCTCGTCGATCTTGGCTGGTCCAAGCCCCAGAATATCGCCATACAGGGCGGCTCAAACGGCGGCCTTCTCGTCGGCGCCGTTGTCAATCAGCGCCCAGATCTTTTTGGCGCTGCGCTGCCCGCCGTTGGCGTGATGGACATGGTTCGCTTCAATCAGTTCACGGCTGGACGGTTCTGGGTTGACGATTATGGCGATCCAGCTAACGAAGCGGATTTTCGCGCCCTCTACGCCTACTCGCCGTATCACAATGTCCGCAGCGGCGGGAAATACCCGGCCGTTCTTGTGACAACGGCGGACACCGACGATCGCGTCGTCCCCGGCCATTCGTTCAAATACATTGCAGCGCTACAAGCTGCAGAGACGGGCTCGCAGCCAAAGCTTATTCGTATCGAGACGCGCGCGGGTCACGGAGCGGGTACGCCAATCTCAAAAGTGATTGAGGCCACTGCTGATCAGTGGGCGTTCATCGCCCACCACACCGGCCTCGCGCCGCTGGGCGCCGCTAATATCGGCGCAGCGGCATCCGGTTCGCCGGAGTAGGTCTGTTGCGGCTAGGCTCCTTTTGCCAGCCCGCAACCCCTTGGGGTGGGAGGCGCTCTGACGCAGCCTCCGACCCCACATGATGTATGGCGATCGCGAAAATTTCTGCGAAACTGTCAACGTTATGTCATGGGGAATCAGTTAGACCTTAGTCGAGGCTCGTGGCGGAGCCTTCGTTAGTAGGAGGACCGACGTTCAGTTACGAACGCGAAACTCTGGCGGCGCCTGACGCCCTCGCTTACGCGCACCCCCGTCATTTGCGTGCGCTTTATGATGTTGCGTACGGCGGGCTGGACGCCCTGGATTGTATCGTTGCTTCGGAAGCGGGGCGACAATGCAGGTGATCCGTACCGCGCCTGATGGCTGTCCCGCCTTGGTTCTGAATGCCGACTTCCGGCCGCTTAGCTACTTCCCTCTGTCGCTGTGGTCCTGGCAGGATGCGCTAAAGGCGGTCTTCCTCGATCGGGTGGATGTGGTCGCGCAGTACGAAACGACAGTACGCTCGACGAGCTTCGAGATGCGATTGCCTTCGGTCGTATCGCTCAAGACCTATGTGAATCATGCCCGCACGCCAGCTTTCACCCGTTTCAATGTGTTCCTGCGCGACTCCTTCAGCTGCCAATATTGCGGGTCAAGCGACCGCGATCAGCTAACGTTCGATCACGTCACTCCACGTTCGCGCGGCGGACGCACGACGTGGGAAAATATCGTGGCGGCATGCAGCCCCTGTAATCTGCGCAAGGGAGGGCGGTTGCCCCGCGACGCCAAGATGTTCCCTGCGCGTGCGCCGGTCAGGCCAAGCATGTTTGAACTGAACGAACGCGGACGCGCTTTCCCGCCGCATTATCTGCACGAAAGCTGGCAGGACTTTCTCTACTGGGACTCCGAACTCGAGCCTTGATTGCGCGGTTCGGCGCGCAGGCTACGTGCGGTTTCTGTCCTTTCGATTGTTCTTGCGCTCCCGGTGGCCTAACACTGTTGGCTAGGGCTCAGACATTCGCTCAGGGCCAGATGGAGGGACAACGCCATGTGCGGTTACGATCATAAAATCGATCAAGACGCCAGCGAGCCGGCAGTCGTCACGCTTTCGCGCCGTGACATCGTGCGGGGACTCGCCGCAGGCAGCATTGTCGTTCTGGCGCCGGGATGCGCCTACAACGAAGAGCTCGGGCGAAGCCAATTGTTATTCGTGTCATCCGGCCAGATGGCGCAGCTTGGGGCGTCAGCCTGGTCGGACCTCAAGAAGCAGCAACGGGTGTCTACCAATACTCGCTACACCTCCCGCGTCCAGCGCGTTGCGCCGAAAATTATTGCGGCGTCCGGCGGCAACCCCGCCCAGTGGGATGTACAAGTGTTCGACTCAAAAGACCTCAACGCATTCGCGTTGCCGGGTAACAAGGTCGGGTTCTACACCGGCATTCTCGACCTGATGGAGAACGACGACCAGATCGCCGCCGTGATGGGTCATGAAGTCGCGCACGTCGTCTACAACCACTCGGGCGAGCGCTACAGCCAGTCGACCCTGGCCCAGACCGGGCTGACGGTAGCTCAGGTGGCCGTTTCCGGGAACCAATACCAGAACCAGATACTCGGCGTCCTCGGCCTCGGAGCCAGTCTCGGGGTGATCCTGCCTTTCTCCCGCAAGCATGAGCTGGAGGCCGACAAGTTCGGTCTGCGCTACATGCACCGGGCCGGCTACAATCCCAACGAAACGATCCGCTTCTGGACGAAGATGGCGTCTCAGAAAGGGGGCGGCGGCCCGCCGGAAATCCTGTCGACCCACCCGGCGGACGCGACGCGCATCGCCCAACTGCAACGTGAAATAGCGTTGCTTTAACCGAAGCGGACGACGTCTTGGCTCGGGTTGCAAAGCCTAAAGCCCGAGACTAGGTTCCCGCCTCGCGCGTGGCGTTTGGCCTGCAGATGCGCCGCCTTAGCTCAGTTGGTTAGAGCGCTAGATTGTGGATCTAGAGGTCCCCGGTTCAAGACCGGGAGGCGGTACCACCAAACTACTGATTTAGTTGGAATAAATTTCCACAGCCCTTCGGCGAATTGACGAGAAGCCCGAATTAGGTTCACTTCTAGGTTCATTTTGAGATGAACCATGCCGCATGTGACCTTTTCGGATCGCTGGCTCCAGAGCCTCAAAGCCGATGCCGCGGCCGAGTTTTCGGATTCGGTCTGCCCCAATCTCCGCCTTCGGGTAGGCCGCCGATCGAAAACGTTCTCCGTCATGATCGGGCCCGCGGACGCCCGTCGCCGGGTGACGCTGGGGCGGTATCCGGGCCTTTCCCTGGCTGAAGCCCGTCGCAAGGCGGCGGCGACCTCCGACGACCCCATGTCGATCCCGGTCGCCCGGAAAGAAAGCCGCTATGGCACGGTGAAGGAGCTCTTCGATTACGTCCTTGTGGCCATGAAGGCGGAGGGCAAGGGCTGCGAACCGAACCGCCTTTATCTTCGCGACGGCCCCCTCGCGGCGATGAACCATCTGGGGCCGGCGACGCTTGCCCGAAACGTCCACCCGTCGGACGTGACCGCTTGGCTGCGAGACGTCCACAAGGCCGGCGTGAAGCTTCAGCACCCGCGCGCTTACCTCTCCGCCGCCTTCAGCCGGGCGATGAAAGCCGACAATGACCCGACCGCCGAAGTCGGTTCGCTCCTCTTCGGCATTGACGCCAACCCCGTCCTCAATGTCGGCGGGCGCTCCGGCGTCGTCCCGCGCGACCGCAAGCTCAGCTTGGATGAACTTAAAGCTTTCTGGCGCGAATTCCCGAAGCACACGCAGCCGCAGACGGCGTCCGCCGCGCGCATGATCATCGCCATGGGCGGCGTGCGCGTGCTCGAAATTCTCGGCAGCCGGAAATCATGGTGGACCGACGGCGCCAACCCGCAACTCGCGCTGCCCAAAACAAAGAACGCGACCGCGCATGTCCTGCCGCTGACGCAAGCCGCGCAGAGAGAACTTAAAGTCGCGCTTGAGAACGCCGATCCGGAATCGGAATTTCTCTACCAGAATTACACAAGGCCTTCGGAGCCGATGCCGGCAAACGCCCTCGCACAAGCCGTCAGGCGCTATTGCGAAGCAACGAAGACAGAACCGTTCCAGCCGCGCGACCTTCGCCGCACCATGAAATCGCATCTCCTCGATTCAGACGCGGACCTGCGCGAGGAATGGGTCGACATCTGGCACAATCACGGCCGCCACGCCGACGTCGCCCGCAAGCACTACGACCGCGCGGAATACACGCGCGCGAAGCAGAAAGTGGCGGAGGCGATTGATGGAATTGTCGAGCAAATCGTTGCCTGACGCCGCTTTTCTTCAATGAAAACCGCCATGCAGAAAGCTGTGGAGTGACCAGCCTAACACAGTTTGCCGGCCGCACGGCCTTATGATAACCAAACCATTAGAAATATTTGGCTTGGGGGGCAAGAATGACCGGAAATGGTGAAGTTTCCTCGCCCTGCTATGTTGGGGGGGGGAGCGCTCATAAGCCTCTCTCGCCGGTGCCGGATCAAGAAGACTGGGATCTCCTGAAATTAAATACTGATCCCGATCTGCTCACTGAGCGATTGCGCGAACTCGTCCCGTTATTCAACTTCGTCGGCGGCCGGGTCGAGCGCGCCGATCCCGACGAAACGGTCCTTGTCATTCCATTGCTCGAAACAGCAATAAATCAGAACGGCACGCAGCAGGCGTCAGTATTCTATCTGATTGCTGATTATACATTAGGCGTCGCCATGGGGGCCGCGCTGCCCGGCACCTACACCACGGGTGTTCATGACCGGTGTCATGCCACGCCAATTCAGTTTTGGTTGAAAAAGGGGCGCGTCGAGCATGTTGCGCCTGGCACCGGCGAGATAAGAGCCAAAGTGTCACTTCCCGCGCAACAGGTTGCGGAAATGCGCGGACAGTTAGTCGCGAAAGGGCGCCACACGCTTGCCGGCATTGTCAACATATTTCAGGGCGACACGCTCGTTGCGCGTGCCGAGCATGAGATGGGGGTTTACGTAAACTTCTCCCGCACGGCGGAAGTCCGCCCAACAGCGCCGCAGGTCGAAAACATAAAACTATCGTCATTAATGATCGCAGCGCTGCGCGGCGACCCGGTTTCGCAAAGATTGGCAGGCGAGCAAGGCATCGCCATCGCCCAACGAATGGTTCGTGCCTCGCCGCAGTTAAAGTTGCTGGTCGAAGCGCGAACGAAACATCTGCGGCGATTGTTAGCCGAATCCCAGAGCGAAATTGCCCAAGTGTTGGTGCTCGGCGTCGGCCTCGATTCAAAACCTGTCGAGTTTGCGAGGGAAAAACAGACCTGGTATCTCGCCGACCTCCGGGAGATGCTTCGAGAACGTAATCGCCGGCTTGGCGTTTTGGGAGTCGATGTCAAGAACTGCATCGAAATTCCGGTCGACCTCAGACGATCCGATTGGCCCGAAAAAATCCTCGAATCAGGATTTGACCCCACTAAGCCAACGCTGATCATTCTTGAAGGCGTATCGATGTATCTTGAGATCGACGAGGTACGCTCAACGTTCGAGCGCGTTCGGGCGCTTATGGATAACCCGGAGTCCAGGTTCTGGATCGATCACTTTACTGAAGAATTTTTCGACCTTGAACTGCAGGAGCTATCAGACTTTCTCGCCAATATTGCACGCCTCGGCGAGCCATTCCTGACGGGTTTTCAAGACGCGGCGGCGCTTTCGCCGGGCAAGGGCTGGACGGTTGTTGAGCACGTGACGGCAGCCGAGGAGTTGGGGCTCCGCGACGACGTTTACCACGAGTACAGACTTTCTGTTTTGAGCATGCAGGCTTGATCGCTTCCGTTCGCTCTGCACCCTGGCCTTTAGAACGTACATCAAATTTCCGGAGGAGCACTCTTGCAAAATGCAACGCAGCTTCAAGCAACCGTAATTTTCTGCGCAACGCTGCTCGGCGTGCCGGCCCATGCCGGCGGCTTCAATCTCGATCACCAGAACGCCGCAGCGCTTGGGGCCGCGTTCGCGGGTGCCGAGGCGGCCGCAGCAGATGCCGGGTTCGCCGCGTATAACCCCGCGGCGATCGCTGGCATCAAGCGTAGCGAAATAAGCGTCAGCGTTACAGGCATCTTGCCCTCATCGAACTATTCCAACGCCAGCGGAACTCTCCTCGGCATTGCGCCGGTTGCCGGCGCGGCCTCAGGTGACGGCGTAATTTCCAATGCGGTCGTCCCAAATCTCTCGCTCGCGGTCCCGCTTACGGACAGGCTCACCGTCGGCCTTGTCGCCAATGCAACATTTGGATTGAAGACCGGTTTCGACGCCGAGTCGGTTGTCCGGTATCAGGCGCGAGCGAGCGAGCTAACCGTGCTTGAGGTCACGCCGATGGCGGCCTTTGAAGTGACGCCGTCTCTTCGGATGGGCGCCGGTCTGCGCATACAGCTTCTCGATCTCGCTTTGACATCGGTCATCGATGCGGGGGGCATAGCGGCGGCGAGCATGGTTGCGGGGTTCGCGCCCGGCGCCAGCGATCTTGCCGCTGCTTTCGAGGCGAGCGACGTTCGAATTGGCTATACGGCGGGCTTGCATGCGAGTCTGACGCCACGTTTCGATGTTGGCCTGACCTACCTGTCGAAAATTGATCACAGCATTGCGGGCGACGCGACCTTTGACCTTGCATCGAGTGTTGCGGCGCAGGTGCTGAACAGCGCAATCGGTCTCTTTGATGCTGATCGATTTGAAACCGAGCTTGCGACACCGGCGACTGCCGCATTGGGAGTGCGGTACCAGGCAAGCGAGCGCCTGATGGTGCTTGGCTCGGCGCGCAGAATGTTCTGGTCAAGCTTTGACGTCGTCGAACTGGCGTTTAATGACGGTGTGACCCCGCCCGAAGTCCTTACGCAAAACTGGCGTGATAGCTGGCTTCTGTCGGTCGGCGGTGAGGTCGCCGCGAACGCCAAGACAATGATCCGTGCCGGCTTCATGTACGACGAATCGCCGGTGAACGGCGCGTTTGCGAGCCCGAGAATTCCGGACAACGACCGCTACTGGCTGGCCGCTGGACTGACACGAACCATAAGCCAATCTGCCAGCCTTGATTTGGGCCTCGCTTACGCCTTCTTCAGCGATCGGCGCATCGATATTGACGGGGCTGCGCCGGAAAACTTCTTTCGCGGCGCATTATCTGCTGATTTTGAGACTCAGGTTTTCGCCGCCTCTGCGCGGCTCCGTTTGAAACTGTGATGTTCGCGGCGAACATCGAAAATTCCAAAGAAGCCAGCGTTTCTCGCGGGTTTACGCGTGATAGAGTTAAGGCGATGGCCTGATTTTTCGTGACGGGTTTCAAAGGCCGAGAGAGAGTCTCGTGGCCGCCCGTCGCGGAGAATTCCCATGTCCCTTCAGGTTCTGGATGCCAGGTCCGATGCGTCGGGCGGCTACAAGGTCGATGTCTCGCGCGGTTCGCGGGTCGGGCGCGTCTCCTCCGAATGGTTCTCGCGTCCTGATGACGAGCGGTTCATGTCGCTCACTGATCTTCATGCGTCGGTGAAGGGCCGCGCGGCGAAGAGCCGGACGCGCACCGTGGAGAGCGCGGCAATCCGCGTCGAAGCCTCGCGCGACGATGCCGAGAAGCTCGAACTCATCCTGCCGGAGAGCGACGCGCCTGTCGCGCCGACGCACTGGTCCTTCGGCCAGCTGAGTTCGCTCATCGGCGCGCCGGCGTCCTACCTGCGCCAGCTGCCGGCGCCGCTCGCCGCGATCAATCTGCAATACGGGCTTACGACCCATCGCGCCTTATCCTGACTCAGTGATCCTGTCGCAGAATCAGGCATTGGAGGCGCCTCACCACGGCTCCGGTGAAGCTCTTCAGA
>JBGTFV010000001.1:0-4238 GCA_041747095.1 Parvularculaceae bacterium | reverse complement strand
CAGCCGCCGCGACGCCCCTATCCGCAAGGCTCTGCGCGGCGATCCAGCCGGCCACATCGCGCCAGACGACTTCCGCGCCGAGGTCGGCGAACAAGAGATGCCAGCTATCCGCGTAAACGCGGGTTTCCACCGGCCCGCAGAGGCGACGCGCCGCGCCCTTCATCGTCCGTAGCGGGATGATATCGTCGCGCTCCCCGATCAGCACAAGAAACCGCCCGTCGACGCGGGCGCTCGCGCGCCAGCCGGCTCCCATCAGTCGCACAACGCCCCGCACGGCGTCGAGCCGGGTTTCCTAGACAACGAGCGGATCGTTCCACATGCGCTTCAGAAGTTCGATATTGTCCGTCGCCTGACGGCCTGCCCGCGCGCCTGTCAGGGTTTTTCTCGGCGCAACAAACGCCGCGACGTTAAGCGCCGCGCGATAGGCGATCGGCAATTGCCCGCCCCCCCATAATCCGGGCGCGCCGAGGATCACTCCGTCGACGTCGAGCGGCGCTTCCGCCGCCGCAGCCAGAACAACAGCCGCGCCCATGGAATGGCCGACGACGAAGAGCGGCAGGTCGGGGTGAGCGGCGCGCACCGCAGCAATCGCCGCCCGCAGATCGGCAAGCAATACATCACGTCCCGGCCAGCGTCCGAAATCGGGCGACCGGCCAAACCCGCGCTGGTCATAGGCATAAGTCGTGATCTGGGCTTCCTCAGCCCACCACGCGCCGGCAAAATCGAATGCGCCGGCGTAGTCGTTCATGCCGTGCAAGGCGAGCACGACGGCGCGCGGATCATCGGCTTGCCAGGCGCTGAGTCCAAGGCGAGCGCCATCGAACGCGACGATTGCATCGGCCTCCACACGCGAAAACTCTGGCGTCGGCGTCTGCAACGCTTCCTGCGGGGAGCCGCTCGCGCACGAGATCAAGGCTGCGGCGGCAATTACCGCAAACAGTCGGCGGAAAATATCGCCGCGCACAGAGTCATTCCGCGTGAGGAGGGTCAGGCGTCGGCCTTCAATACGCCGCGGCGGATCTGGTCTTCCTCGATCGACTCGAACAGCGCCTTGAAGTTCCCTTCGCCGAAGCCTTCATTCCCTTTGCGCTGGATGATCTCATAGAAAATCGGCCCGATGGCGTCCTGCGTGAAGATTTGCAGCAACAGGCCCTGCCCCTCCGTTGGGGCGCCGTCAACGAGGATCGCGAGTTCTTTCAGCCGCGCAAGGTTCTCGCCATGGCCCGGCACGCGGTCGTTGACCTTTTCATAATAGGTGTCCGGCGTCGACTGGAACGGCACGCCGCGCGCCCGCAGCGCCTCGACAGAGGCGTAGATATCGTCCGCCCCCAGCGCGATATGCTGGATGCCCTCGCCGTTGTAGCGCTGGAGAAATTCCTCGATCTGCGATTTCGCGTCCTGGCTCTCATTCAGCGGTATGCGGATCTTGCCGCACGGGCTCGTCATCGCTTTCGATACGAGACCGGTCAGCTTGCCCTCGATGTCGAAATAGCGAATTTCGCGGAAGTTGAAGATGCGCTCATAATAGTCCGCCCACTTCGCCATGTTGCCGCGATGGAGGTTATGGGTCAGGTGATCGATATAGGACAGCCCGACCGAATTGGCGGCGGGGTTCGCCCCCGCGATCGGCTCGAAATCGACGTCATAGATCGAGCGCGCGCCGTAGCGGTCGACGAGATAGACATGCAGGCCGCCGATCCCCTCGATGCCCGGAATATTCAGCTCCATCGGGCCCGCCTTGGCCTCGACGGGCTTTGCGCCGCGGCGCACCGCCTCCTTGAAGGCGTGGGCGGCGTCCTTGACGCGGAACGCCATGGCGTTGGCGCCGGCGCCGTGCTGGCCGCGAAACATCTCCGGCTGGCCCGTCTTCTCGCGATTGAGCAGGAAATTGATGTCGCCCTGACGGTAGTGAACGACATCCTTCGAGCGGTGCCGGCCGACGGCGGTGAAGCCGAGCCTGACGAAAAGCGCGGCGAGCGCATCGGGGTCCGGGCTTGTGTATTCGACAAACTCGAAGCCGTCGGTGCCGATGGGATTGTCAAAAAGGTCAGCCATGTCGCGCCTCCTTTGTCCGTCCGGATGCCGCCAGCCGGTGCAGCGACTGTCGCAAGCGGTTACTACCGACTGGACTGCCGGTTCTCAAGCCGCTCGCCCCGGAAAAGCCCGCCGGCAGCGACATCGCGCCAGTAGCGCCCGGCCGGTTCCCGGCCTATCTATGGCGTCAGCGTACAGGCGGCGGGCGAATTCATGAGCAAATTGGAAAACGCGCGTGCGCCCGTTCAGCCGGCGAAATGGTTCTTCCTCGCCATGGCCGCAGCGGTCGCCGGCATGGTCGTCGCAGGGTTCGCCAACACCTACTATTTCCGCGATCCGGATCTGGGGCCGCTACCGGCGCTGTTCCAGATCCACGGCGCAGCTTTCACGGCGTGGTTCGCGCTTTTCATCACGCAGGCGAGCCTTGTCCGCGCCGACGCGCTCACCCTCCACCGCCTGCTCGGCCTTGCCTCGCTGCCGCTCGCGGTCGCTCTCGTCATTCTCGGTTGGGAAGGCGGGATTGACGCCTATCGGCGCGGCGTCGCCATAACGGAGGGCGGACCGCCGGCGACATTCTTTTTTCTCTCCGCTTCCGACGCGGTTGGCTTCGCGGCGCTCTACGGCTCGGCGATCGCGCTTCGTCGGCGCGGCGACGTTCACAAACGCCTGATGCTTCTCGCCTCTATCAGCCTCATCGTGCCTGCGACGGCGCGCCTTGCCATGGCGCTTGGCGTCTCGGGCGTTGCCGGCGCATTCCTGCAGTTCGCCTTTGTTGGCGCGGTTTTAGCCCATGACGCTATCACGCTGCGCCGCATGCACCCGGCGACTGTGATCGGTGCAGGCGTCATCGCCTTGAAATTCGCCGCGCTTCTCATCTTCGCGCCGACGCCCATGTGGGAAAATTTCTCGCGCTGGGTCGCCGCGTGAGCAATCGTTATTTGCGCCGCGCGGCGCAATGGCCCATTGAAGCGCCGTAGCGAAGCAGCATCCGAAAGGCCTCCCTCATGAAGCTCTATGGATATTGGCGATCGAGCGCGACCTATCGCGTGCGCATTGCGCTGGGCCTTAAAGACCTCGCCTATGACTACGAACCGATTAATCTGCTCAAGGATGAACAAAAGTCCGAGCGCTATCGCGTATTGAGCCCGCAGGGGCTCGTGCCCGTGCTCATCACCGATGACGGCGCGGCGCTAACGCAATCCATGGCGATCATTGAATATCTCGAAGAGCGCTACCCCGAGACGCCGCTGCTGCCCGAGGATGAACGCGCGCGGGCGCGGGCGCGGGCGATTGCAGCGACCATCGCCTGCGAGGCGCAGCCCTTCATTAACCTGCGCATCCAGAAATATCTGCGGGAGAAGCTCCATCTCGACGACGCGATGATGGCGGAATGGCTGAACCTGTGGGCGGGCGGCGCGATGGCCTCGGTCGAACAGATGATTGCTGGCCATGAGGGCCGGTTCTGCGTCGGCAACGAGCCGAGCATCGCTGACGCGTTTCTCATCCCGCAGGTCTACGCCGCGCGCCGGTTCGAAATAGACTTGTCGGCGATGCCCCGCATCAATGCGGTCGCCGACGCCTGCGCGCGCCTTCCCGCCTTCATCGCAGCCGAACCGCAGAACCAGCCGGACGCGCCGAAGGCTTGAGCCAGGCCGTCTTTCCAGACGCAGCGGCTGCGCGAGCCGATTGACGCGAGCGCCCGGCGGAGGACACTCTTCGCCGCATGGAACCGCTTATTTTCGCCATTGGCGACAAACGCCCGATCATTCACCCGAGCGCCTTCATCGCGCCGGGCGCCGTTGTCTGCGGCGACGTCGAAGTGGGCGCGAACGCCTCGGTCTGGTACGGCTCCGTGCTGCGCGGCGACACCAACAAGATCGTTATCGGCGCGGGCTCCAACATACAGGACGGCACGGTCATCCATGTCGACGATCCGGCCTGGGGCGGGCTCGGCTGCTTCATCGGCGAGAACGCCCTCATCGGGCATAAATGCATGCTGCATGGCTGCACCATCGAGGATGGCGGCTTCGTCGGCATGGGCGCGACGATGCTCGACGGATCGGTGGTGAAGTCTGGCGGTTTCCTCGCCGCCGGCGCCTTCCTCGGCCCCGGCAAGACCGTGCCCGCCGGCGAGATGTGGGCCGGCATGCCGGCGAAGAAATTCCGCGACCTGCGCGAGGGCGAAGAAAAATTCGCCCTCGTCG